>NZ_RAVW01000331.1 GCF_003611585.1 Corallococcus exercitus
GCACAGCCAGCGTTGATCATGCCTGACGCTGGCTGGCAACCTCCTGATGCCTTCCGAAGCCGGGTCCAATGCCGGTGTTTGATCCACCAGGTTGATTTTCCGGCCTGAGATCAGGGACAGCCCCTAGCTAGAATTCCAAGGTTTGACAGTCCTTCGAATGAGCCATGGCTCAGCGACCACATCAACAAGTTTATGTCGCTCTATGTCGCCCGATGATTCAGCGATCAGAGATTCCGCCTCCTAAACGAACTAACGCCGAGATCAGTTGAGTTGAAGGAAGGAGAGGCAGTGACGGAACCAGGCCGCGAGCTTTGCGAGCGGAGTGGCCGCGCGTAACTGCCTCACCGTCCGCGCCAGGTCCTCAATGGCCCGAGGAGCAATCCGGCGAAGCTGGCGCTTCAGGTCCGCCCACCACAACTCGATGGGATTGAAGTCCGGGCTGTAGGTGGGCAGGTACACGACGCAGGCCCCAACGGCTTCAATTGCCTGGCGCACACCGGCCACTTTGTGGGCACCCAGGTTGTCCATCAGCACGACGTCGCCTGGATGCAGCCAAGGGCAAAGCCTCTGACGAATGAAGCGCACGAAGATGCGGCCATTGATGGCTCCTCGGTGCGTCATCAACTTGGGCCGGCAGCCCACGCGGATGGCCCCCACGAGGGTCAGGGTGGTCCAGCGGCCTCCAGGGCGCACGCCTCGGGCACGTTGCCCCACCGGCGCCCAGCCGTACTCGCGTGCCATGGAGGTATTGCAGAAGGACTCGTCGAGAAAGACGAGCCGCCGCACGTCCACGACGCTCAGGAGTGCGGCGAGGACACGCCGGCGCCAGAGGTTTTGCGGCGCGTCGCGCTCGCAGGCGGTGAAGGACTTTTTTTATGCGAGAAGCCCAGTCGATGCAGCGCCCGCTGCATGGAGGGACGGCTGGTGATGATGCCCGTACGAGCCGTCAATTCGGCCATCAGCTCTCGCACCGTTGCGTCCGGCTTCTGTGCTACCAGTCGCTTGAGTTCGCTGGCCACCTTGCCCCGGATGGGCGAGAGCCTGCCGCCACCCTTGGGCCGTGGAACGACGTCGCCTGTCTCTCGATACAGCCGCAGGACGCGGCTGACCGTCGCCTCGCCAATGCCCAGCAGGTGGGCAATCTGCGCATACGACAGTCCCTCGTCGTGGAAGGCCCGCACGATGGCCCGCCGCAGCTTCTCCGGGGTGGGATGTCCTTCGCTCATCCCCAGAGAAGATCAAGCCTCGATGATCGCGTCAAACGAGCCCTGGGTTAGGCCCCAACTTCCTGCAGTTCCATTACGAGTCTGCCCACCAGCCGGACTTCCGGTACCTGCGCTTCAGTGGCAGATGGCTGCTGCATGGGGAGTCTCGCTCCTCCCCCTCCCGCCCCTTCACCAAGAGGACGACTGCGGTCACTTCCGAACTACAGCTATAGGAGCAAATTGATGTCAAACGCGACTCACACACACCATCCCATTCGCTCCGTTGACTGCTGCACATTCCGATTATACCATACGCGGGACCAATGAGAGTCTGTGGGGAGCCCTTTTTGGTCTCAGGACCGCCCAACAGCTTTGCCTTCGCCGGCAAAAGGATCCTCAATGAATCGCACCTCTGGCTCAATCTTGCTTGTCATTGCTCTCGCGACGATCTGCATGACGGGAGAGTCTTCCGCCCAGACGACCATCATCAGCCAGTGCGTCCTTCTTCCTCCTATATCCCGAACTGCCTCCCCGCATCCATACAAAGCCCTAGTCATTGGCAACAAAGACTATGGAACACTTACTCCGCTGAGTAACCCGGTCAACGACGCAACAGACGTAGGCCAAGCACTCACGGAGTCAGGCTTTGAGGTCACACGCTGCACCAACCTGACCCGGGTTGCTCTCGATCAAGCCATCATTGACTTTCTCACCTCACTCGATCCCCAGAGTGATGAAGTCGCGCTGTTCTATTACACTGGACATGGGGCTGAGATTGACGGAGTAAACTACATCTTCGGAGTTGACTTTCCCAAGCTTCCCTCAAAGGAGGTCAAAAGCCATGTAGCCCTAAATGCATACAAGCTGCAACACCTCCTGGAGCGCCTCTCTGTCAAGCAGACGGCATTCAACATCGTAATTCTGGATGCATGCAGAGACAATCCATTCGCATCCCAGACATCAAAATCCATCATCGCCCGAAAAGGCTTTTCACCCATGCTCGGGGCCAGGGGAACATACATCGCGTTTGCCTCGGCGCCTGGTCAGCAGGCCAGTGACGGTTTTGACGGCTCTTCCAACAGTCCTTTCGCGGCGGCGTTCTTGAAAAGTATCGGCCCAGACGAACTTGAAATCGATCAGGTGTTTCGTCTGGTGCGAGAGGAGGTTTGGCGCTCGACTACGGACCAGAGTCCCTGGTCCAACATCAACGTCGTGGGAAGCTTCTACATGTCACGCAAAGGAAGCCGGGCCGTGGTCCAAAAACCTGCGCCAACTGATTTTGAGGTCATGACAACCGAAGAGTCTGCAAAGGCTCCTGCAGCCAAGAGTACTTCCCCTTGATGGGTTGGGTGCTCAATTCCCCCAGCAGACTCTCCACTGACAGGATCCCATGAACACGCGTGCCACTCTTCCTTCCCGGATCATCATCCTCCTGCTCTTACTCACAGCCCCGAGACTGGTGCGGGCGGCGTCAGCCAGAGGCAGCCTGACGGCCCAAGATCTGCGCCCCGACCTCTCCGCCATTCAATACGCAAGCAGTTGCGATAAGATCATCACCTCCTACTTGAGCCTGTCACAGAGGGCCACCGACCCCACCTGCAAAGGCAACCTGGATATCGCCTACGCGTTTTGCAGCGATCCAATACTGAGCCCAGCGGTTCCGCAGCTCGACGTGCTGAGCAAGACCGCCTTTGCTAACTGCCAGCCCGATCAGAAGAAAGGTCTCCTACCCGAGGCCGCCCTGGGAGGCCTTCAGTGGCAGCAGGACGTCATCTCGGGAGTCGCGGCCTTCCTCGTCAGCAGGGCAAAGGCCGAGGCTATTGCTTCCTTTGCCACGCAAATGCAGGAGGACATTTGCACTAAAGGCGATGGCGAGAAACTCCTGCCCTTGACGTGTTCCTTCATCAGCACCGTCAGCCCCTATGACGTTCCCGTGTCCTGGACCGCGTTGAAGGGTACCCTCGAGAACGACCTGCAGGATCTTCCTTACAATTACATCGATAATTATGTCCCACCTCCCAATCCCGCGTACCACGACACCACGGAGCTGCTCAAGACGACCATCCAGAGCAGTTCCTTGATTCTGAAGGGAGAGGAACCTCTGCGAGTTCTCTCGGGGCTGGAGAAGAAGTATCGGGCTACCAGCAACTGCACAACCACTCCCGCCTCGTGTGGAATGCTGGGAATCGGTATCGCAGTGCAAATCATCGGCCCGGGACTCACAGAGAACTTTAATCCTGACCTGAAGTTTCTTGAGATTACGACGCGCCTTTTCCTGGAGGAATTCAAGAAGAGGGAGCTAGTCGCGGCGAGGCTCGACACTGGCAAACTCACGAGTGCGCTTTTAAAGCTGGTTCTCGTAGCCAAGGAGCTGCAGGTCACGCTGACCAAGGCCCGGGAGGCAAGGACGGTGTTGCTCACCACAACTGGCCGTCCCGAAGGAGCCCATTTCGCGGATGCGGTCTCGAAGATGTCCGCCTATCTCCTTGCGATCTCCTCGACCATTGCCGCTGCAGAAGACTTTGCGGCACTTCTCGACGCACCAGTGGCTGGCTTTCAGGCGGCTCACAAAGCTACCGGGCATGTCATTGATGCTCTGGATGGAGTCAACCGCCAGGACTACACGCGCGTAGTGCTGAGCTTGCTCCTAGTTCCGGCTGATCTAGGGAGTAAAGATACCTCACCCGTGTGGCTGAAGAAGTACGGCCCGTTCCTCGCGCAGTTGGCCACGGCTAAAGATCCGGAGTCGGCTCAGCAGGCGCTTGAGGCCATGGCTCTGCCAGTAGGTAGTTACCGGCAGAAGCGCGGCAAGACCAAAGAAGGATTAACCCTATCCATCAATGGGTACCTGGGAGTGCAGGGAGGCATGGAATGGCTCGCCTCCAGCGAGATCCCGCAGGCCCCCTCGGCTCACCTAGGGCTGTTCGCGCCCATCGGGATTGAGGCCTCGGTGGGCCTCGGAGAGGCCTCTTCGTTGGGCCTGCTATTTACCATCATCGATGTGGGGGCCCTGACGGATTTCCGACTCAAGGGGAGCAGTTCCTCCGACCAAACGGATAAGCAGCCCCAAATCTCGGTCGATCAGGCGCCGACGTTTGGGTTCGCCCAAGTTTTCTCCCCTGGGCTCTATGCCGTCTGGGGCATTCATAAGGTCCCGCTGGTTCTGGGGATCGGCGCCTCCATGACGCCCGAGTTGCGCCGCGTTAGCCTTCTTGAGGAGCAACGGACCCAGGACGTCTCAGCGCTTCGCTTTGCAGCCTTTCTGGCGGTCGACGTCACGATTCTGGCCTTCTGATCCATCCTGGGGGAATATGCATAGCCATCTGCTTAGGCCGTGGCAGCCTCGGTTCAGTTACGAGCACTGAGGGCGGACGGACACCGTGTCATGACGGATTGTCATTCCTGGCAACCCATCCCCTGACACGGAGTCCGCCGGCAGGCGGAGCGCGCCGTGCCCCCTTGGGTAGACACTTGGCCCCTGTCTTGCTCAAGGCCTCCCTGTTCCAAACAGGGAGGCTTTTCCGTGAACCGTGGAATGCAGAGGTCCATCCAGGGCCTGTCCGTCCTGCTTGTCTTTTCGTGCGCCCTGACGGCCGCGTTGCTCGTGAACCAGGGGCTCGCTGTATTGGTGATGCCCGGCATCCGGGACACGTGGGCCGCGGCTCCAGTGCCTTCGGACATCCCTCCCGCGCCGACGCTGGATGATGCGCGGCTGGCCCGGCTGACGGGGCTCTCCTTCGCAACCGGGGTGGAGGTGGATCCGGAGCGACCGCCGGACCTCCGCCGCAGCACGCTGGGCATTCGTTTGCTGGGGACCCTGGTGGCGCAGGATCCCCGGTGGTCCATGGCCTCCATCCATGAGCTTCCAGCTGGCAGCGCGCGCAGCCTGATGCTCAGTGACACCATCCAGGGCGCCCGCGTCTTCGCCATCGAGCGGGAGCGCATCCTGCTGCTGGTGGATGGGCGGCTCGAATACATCGACGGGTCCGGAAGCGCGGCGCCTCCTGTTGCGGTGAACGTCCATCCCGGCGCCGCGCTGGGCCGGGGCATTCGCGAGACAGGCGCGGACACCTATGCCGTCCCCCGCGAGGACGTCACCGAGGCACTCACGCACCTGGATGACCTGATGATGCAGGCGCGCGTCGTTCCCTCCTTCCGGGACGGCCGCGCGGTGGGCTTCAAGCTGTTCTCCATCCGTGAAGGGTCGCTCTACTCACGGTTGGGGTTGCGCAATGGAGACGTGCTCCAGCGCATCAACGGCCTGGACCTGGACAGTCCGGACAAGGCGCTGGAGGCCTTCAACACGCTGCGCGAGGCCCGGCGCATCGAGCTGCTGATTGAACGCGGCGGCACCCCGGTCCGGAAGGTCTTCGACGTCCAATAAATCCCCTGTAACCCCTTTCCAGGGCGCTGCGTACATGTCGGCAACCCGCTGTTCCCGACCTGATCACGGAGCCATCCCATGAGCCTCTGGAGCCCCGCCGCCCGCGACGCCTTCCGCGCCCGCATCACGCCCAAGCCTGTTGCCCGCCTGGAGGTGGCCCCGAAGGCCGCCGCCGCCCTCAAGCCACCTCCCGCGAAGCTTCGTCAGCAGGATTCGTTCACCCCGGCACGTCAGGCGTTCAAAGGCCCGATGCCCGAGCTCAACCCCCAGGCCATCCACACCGGCTACGACAAGCCGCGGCAGGTGGAGGATCTGCCGACAAAGAAGACGGGCACCGCCATCCTCACCCTCAACACCGCCACGGGTGCGGGCGACGAGTACAACAGCAAGACCAACCGCAAGGCCCAGGCCCAGCTCATCAAGGACTCCGGAGCCTCCGTCGTCGCGTTCCAGGAAGTGGACGTGAACGTCAAGCGCAGCGGCGACCGGAACACCGCGCTCGACGTCGTCACCGGCGTCGACCCCCGGTTCGCGGTCTTCCTGGGGAAGAACAGCCCTGAGCCGGTGGACATCTACGCGGATGCTCCGGAGACCGCCATTCGCACGGGCGCGGACGGCACCACCCTCTACCAGACGCCCGGGGGCACGCTCGTCACAGGCGAGTCCTTCTCCGGCGATGACCGCAACGGTGGCATCAGCGAGGATACGGGCGCGGATGCCACCTACGGCAACGCGACCTACGTCGCGGCTCCGGATGAGCTCACCGAGGCCTATACCGTTGCGCTGCCCACCAGCGCCGGGGGCACGGGCGCCGCCTCCGCCGACGAGCTGGCTGCCCTCGCGGACGGCAAGCTGACGCCCGAGGAGCGCAACCAACTGCACGACAACAACGAAGTCCTCCGCCGCGGCGGCACGTCGGAGCCGCGCTCCGCGCTCGTCACCCGCGTCAAGGGACCGGACGGCCAGGAGCGGACCATCATCAACGTCCACGTCGCCGCGGACGAGAAGAACAAGGACCTGCGCGACGCGCAGCTCGCGTACATCGCGCAGCTCGCCGCCGCAGAGGCCAAGGGTCCGCCCGCGCGGGACGTCGTGGTGATGGGAGACCTCAACACCTCCACCTCGGAGGTACAGGAGATCTTCGGCCAGTACGGCCTGCAGCGCGCCGTGGGCGGCACGAGCGGCGGCCCGGGGGAGATTGAGGACTTCGACCAGGTGTGGACCACGGCCGGCGTGAACACCCAGAACAGCGCCCAGGTGGAGACCGGCGGCGTGTCCGACCACCCGCACGCCGGCTACACGGAGATCAGCTGACGCGAGGCGTCAGGCCTGCGCCGCTGGCCCATGGATTGCTCAAGGCCCCTCTGTTCCAAACAGGGAGGCCTTTTCGTGGACCGTGAATGCAGAGGTCCATCCAGGGCCTGCCCGTCCTGCTTGTCTTTTCGTGCGTCCTGACGGCCGCGTTGCTCGTGAATCAGGGGGTCGCGGTCCTGGTGATGCCCGGCCTCCGGGACACGTGGCTGAGGATTCAGCGCTTTCGAACGTTCCTCCCGGCACGACGCTGGATGGGACGCGGCTGGCGCCCCGGTCCGAAAGGTCCTCGACGTCCAGTGACCCGCCTACGGGAGGGTCTGAGCCCCACGTTCACCAACCCAAACGACGAACTGTTCGCACTCACGGAGCCAATTCTTGTCGTCCGGCTGCCGATGCCGCTCTCCCAGCTCAATCAACGCCTCTACGAATTCGAAGTCGAACCGCTTCGCGAAATCACGAAGGCTGGCGTTGTCCATTTCATCTTCGTAATGGCAAATGAACTCACGAGCCATGAGCTGCTGCCACGAGCACACGGGCTGAACGAGGCCCTCCGTTGGCATTTCCACGTAGAAACGGAGAAACCCACACCTCTGTCGGTCATAGGCAAACAGATGGTCGAAGTTGCTGTTGTCCATGAACGGCACCACCGCATCCGCCCCATAGTGCGCCTGATGCGCTTCGGTCATCCGGTAGTACTCATCCGGACGCCCGTACCGGTGCCTGCAATCCTCGGGTGGATTGCCATCGAAGATGTCCAGGATGACTTGAGGAAGCTCCAGCTCGACGATGAGGTCCCGCGCGACCGCTCTGCTGATGTGCGCCATGGCAGGTCTAAAGCAGCTCCTTCAGCTTCCGTTCGTTGGCGCTCGGCTGACGGCCCCAGCGCCTGGCGTACGAATCACCCGTACTTGTTCAGGCCTGCGCCGCCGCCAGCTTCTCCTGCGCGGCCTCCCACCGGGCATAGAGGTCCTCCAGCTCCTCCTTGCCCGCGCGGTGCGCGTCCATCAGCGGCTTCGCCCGGGCGAAGTCGTTGTAGAGCACCGGGTCCGCCAGCTGTCCCTCGCGCTCCTTCTGCTCGGCCTCCACCTTCGCGATTCTCTCCTCCAGCTTCGCGATCTCCTTCTTGATGGGGCCCTCCACCACGGAGCGCCGCTGGCGCGCCTCCGCCTCCAGGCGCTTGCGCTCCTTCTCCGACACCGGCCCCGTGCCCGCCGCGGCGCCCTTCCCGCTCGACGCGCCCGTGTCCGCGCCCTCCGCCGCCAGGCGCTGCTGCTCCTGGTGGTAGAGGTATTCGTCCAGGTTGCCCGGGTGCGACGTGAGCTTGCCGTCCGCCACCTCCCAGACGTGCGTGCACAGGTTGTTGATGAAGCTGCGGTTGTGGCTGACGAACAGCAGCGTGCCGCCGTACAGCTTCAGCGCTTCAATCAGCATCTCCGACGAGTCCAGGTCCAGGTGGTTCGTCGGCTCGTCCATGAGGAGGAAGTTGGACGGGATGAGCAGCAGCTTCGCCAGCGCCACGCGCGCGCGCTCGCCACCGCTCAGCACGCCAATGGGCTTCTCCACGTCGTCGCCGCTGAAGAGGAACGCGCCCAGCACGCCGCGCACGTAGCTCTCCGGCTTGTCCGCCGCCAGGGGCCGCACCTCCTCGATGATGGTGTTGCGGCGGTCCAGCTTGTCCGCGTGGTGCTGCGCGTAATAGCCCACCACCACGTTGTGCCCCAGCGTCACCTTGCCGGTGTCCGGCGCCAGCTCCCCCGCCACCATCTTGAGCAGCGTCGTCTTGCCCGCGCCGTTCGCGCCCACCACGGCGATGCGCTGGCCCCGCTCCAGCCGCGCGTCCAGCCCGTCATAGACGGTGAGCGCGCCGTAGCGCTTGGTGATGCCCTCCATCAACACCACGTCGCGGCCTGAGCGCTCCACTTCCGGGAAGCGGAACTTCATCGTCTGGCGCTCTTCCAGGACCTGGACCTTCTCCAGCTTGGCCAGCATCTTCGCGCGGCTCTGGGCCTGCTTCGCCTTGGTGGCCTTGGCGCCGAACCGGTCGATGAAGCCCTGCAGCTCCGCGCGGCGCTGCTCCACCTTCTCCGCCCGGGCCTGGAGGAGCACCATCTCCTCCGCGCGCTGGCGCTTGTAGTCCTCGTAGTTGCCGGCGTACTCGCGCACGCCCTCCATCTCCAGCGACACCACCCGGTTGATCTGCCGGTTGAGGAAGTCGCGGTCGTGGGAGATGAGCACCATCGCCTTGTTGGAGCGGCGCAGGAACCCGTCGAACCACGCGAGCGTGGGCACGTCCAGGTGGTTCGTGGGCTCGTCCAGGAGGAGCAGGTCCGGGTCCTGGAGCAGCAGGCCCGCCAGCGCCGCGCGCATGCGCCAGCCGCCGGAGAGCGCCTGGGTGGGCTTGGACAGGTCCATGTCCTTGAAGCCCAGGCCCTTGAGGATGCGCTCGGCGTGGTGCCGGCCGTAGCGGTTCTCGAAGTCGTCCAGCTCCGCGTGGAGGTCCGCCAGCGTCTGCGCCAGCTCCAGCTGCTCCTCCTCGTCCGTGCTGGCCGCGAGCGCCGCTTCCGTGTCCTTCAGGCGCGACTCCAGCGAGTCCCGGCCGGGCACGGTGCTCATCACCGCCTCCACGACGGTGCCCTCTGGCAGGCCGGCGATCTCCTGGGGCAGGTAGCCCGCCCGGGCCCGGCGGCTGTACTGGACGGTGCCCCCGTCCGGCTGGCTCACCCCGGCGATGATCTTCATCAGGGACGACTTTCCCGTCCCGTTGGCCCCCACCAGTCCCACCCGGTCCCTGGGACCAAGGGTGAAATTGTCCTCGTCGAAGAGGACCTTCTTTCCGTAGGCGAGGCTGATGTCCTGGGCGATGACGAGGCTCATGGCGGAGGGGGGAGATAACAGCCGGCAAGCCCCACGGGAACGGTTCTGATGCCTGCCTGACTGCCCAGGGAGCACATCTCCCCGGTTGGGTGGAAGGCGGGGCTTGCCTATACTCCCGGCACCCATGGCCGCCCCCTGCCCCCACTGCGGTAGTACTGAAGGTCAAGATCACCTGTGCGCGGCGCAGAGCCTCCAGCTCCTGGGCCAGGTGCTGGACGGCCGCTACAAGATTGAAAGCGTCCTGGGTCAGGGCGGCATGGGCATGGTGTTCCGCGCCACGCAGACGTCGGTGCAGCGCCCGGTGGCCGTGAAGACGCTCAACCCGTCGCTCGCCGCGGCGCCCCAGTTCTTCGAGCGCTTCCGCCGCGAGGCGGAGATCGCCAGCCGGCTCAGGCACCCGAACGTCATCACCATCTTCGACTTCGGCCGGGCGGCGGACGGCACCTGCTACTACGTGATGGAGCTCCTCAAGGGGGAGAGCCTCAAGGAGCTGGTGAAGCGCGAAGGGCCCATGACCCTGCGCCGCGCGGTGAACCTGCTGGAGCAGGCCACGCTGGGGCTGGCGCACGCGCACGAAGAGGGTTGCGTCCACCGCGACCTGAAGCCGCACAACATCATGGTCCAGGCGCTCGACGGGAAGGACTTCGTCAAGGTGCTGGACTTCGGCCTGGTGAAGGCGCTGGAGCAGGACGAGGAGGAGCAGCTCACCTCCACCGGCCAGGTGCTGGGCACCCCGCAGTACATGCCGCCCGAGCAGGCCGGCGGCGAGGCCGTGGACCAGCGCTCCGACCTCTACTCGATGGCGGGAGTCCTCTACTTCTGCCTCACGGGCAGCTCTCCCTACGGCGCGAACACGGTGCGCAAGGCGCTGACGGCGTCGCTCACGCAGCCCGTGCCCCCGGTGAACAGCAAGCGCCAGGGCGCGCCGGTGCCGCCGGAGCTGGACGCCTTCTTCACCAAGGCGCTCGCGCCGGAGAAGGAGGACCGTTACCAGAACGCGCAGGAGTTCATCGACGCGCTGCTGGACGCGGTGGAGGGCCTGTCCGCCGACGAGCTGGACGCCCACCCCACGGGCGGTACGCCGGGTGTGGAGCGAGGAACGGGCAGCCGCAGCCGTGCGGGCTCTGGCAGCCGCGCGGGTTCGGGAAGCCGGTTGGGCTCTGGCAGCCGCGCGGGCCGTGCACCGGCCCCGGGCAAGACGGGCTCTCGCGCGGGCCTGGCCCCGCCCCGGGGGACCACGCCGGCGGGAGCGCAGGCCCCTGCTCCGCGTGGGACGTCCAACGCGCACAGCCCGGCGC
>NZ_RAVW01000332.1 GCF_003611585.1 Corallococcus exercitus
GGTACAGCCCCCGGGTATCCAGGGCTCAGGGGGCGAGGGCCACGGCCGGCCTCCGACGTGGCCGCCTCACGCGGTCCACGCCCTGGCACGCGGCGCAGAAGTAGAGCGTGCGCGCCGCCAACGACTGCCCCGTCACCTTCCCTCCGCAGCGTGGACACGGCAGGCCCGCGCGGCTGTACACGCAGAAGCGCTCCGCGCGCTTGCGGCCAGGTGACGGAAGCGGCGGCGCACCGGGTGTGACGATGAGCCCGTCGCGCACGCCGTCCTGCAACAGCGCCCGCATCGCGCCCCACAGCCCGTCGAACGCCACCCGCTCCAGCTCGCACGCGGGCATCAGCGGCGGCAGGCGCGCGACGAACAGCGCCTCCGCCCGCACGATGTTCCCCACGCCCGCGATGCGCCCCTGGTCCAGCAGCGCCTGCGCCAGCGGCACGCGGCCCCGCGTCAGCCGCGCATAGGCCTGGTCCGGCGAGGCATCCGCGCGCAGCGGGTCCTCCCCCAACCTCGCGCGCAACGCGGCCTCCTCCTCCCGCGACAGCAGCTCGCACGCGGACGGTCCGGACAGGTGCAGCGTCGCCCCGTCCGACGCCAGCCGCAGCCGGCATGCCGTGGACGGAATGGGGGCATCGCCTCGGAAGTGACGGATGCGCCCGAAGAGGCCCAGGTGGATGTGCAGCCGCACGTCCCCTTCGAACGTATGGAACAGGTGCTTGCCGTGCGCATCCACGCCCAGCAACACCCGCCCGGACACCCTTGATGCGACCTCCGGCCGGCCCTGCGGCGAGTCCGCCGTGAAACGCCGCCCCACCAGCCAACGGCCGTGGACCCGGGCGACCCGGTGGATGCTGTGACCTTCAGGCATCCCCCTGGGTAACCCCCGCCGCTCCCCGCTGCCGTGGCGCACCGTGCCCCGGCCCCTGGACGACCGGACGGCCGCGACGTTTTCCCGCGGCCGGCATCCACGCTCGGAACCCACCCGTTACGCTCTGGAGTGCGGGAAGAAGGCCAACCCGGCCTCCGCCAGCCACTCCTCCTGCGGAAACAAAGAAAACGCTATCCTGACGCAACGCCCCATGGACGATCCCAACGCCCGACTGGTTGCCACCCTGCTGGAGGCGCGGCAGCGCCACTGCTTTCCCCCGGACGTGCGCAAGGCGGCGCCGGAGTTCGTCGCGCAGGTGCTGGGGCTGCTCTTCCCCCACTTCGCGGAGCGGCTGGAGTGCAACGCCGCCGCGGTGCGCCGGGACGTCACCGCCGTGGAGGCGAACCTCCAGCGCATCCAGGGGCTGCTCGCGCCGCACTACCCCGTCACGGACGCGGGCATGTCGTCGCGCTTCATGGCGAAGCTGCCGGAGCTCTACGAGTGGCTCCAGCAGGACGCTCGCGCCATCTTCGAGGCGGACCCCGCCGCGCGCAGCGTGGACGAGGTCGTGCTCACCTACCCGGGCTTCTACGCCATCGCCATCTACCGCGTGGCGAACGCGCTGCACCGGCTGAACTTCCCCCTGCTGCCGCGCCTGCTCACCGAGTACGCCCACCAGCGCACCGGCGTGGACATCCACCCGGGCGCCACCATTGGCCGCAAGATCGTCATCGACCACGGCACGGGCCTGGTCATCGGCGAGACGACGGTGATTGGCGACAACGTGAAGCTCTACCAGGGCGTCACGCTGGGCGCGCTGATGGTGGAGAAGGCCCTGGCGGACAAGAAGCGCCACCCCACCATCGAGGACGACGTGGTGGTGTACGCGAACGCTACCATCCTCGGAGGCGGGACGGTGGTGGGCAAGGGCAGCATCATCGCCGGCAACGCGTGGCTCACGCAGAGCGTGCCCGCGCAGTCCGTCGTCACCCGCCGCAGCGAGGTGCGCCCGCGCCACGGCGACGAGGGCCTGGACGTCCTCGACTACCAGATTTGAGCTTCCCTCACGCAGTGCCCGTTCCCCACTCACAGGAGACGCCATGAAGGTCGACAACATCCTGCAGACCATTGGCAATACGCCGCACGTGCGCATCAACCGGCTGTATCCGTCGCGCGTGACGGTGCACCTGAAGCTGGAGCGCGCCAACCCGGGCGGCAGCATCAAGGACCGCATCGGCCTGGCGATGATTGAAGACGCGGAGAAGAAGGGCCTCCTCAAGGAGGGCAGCGTCATCATCGAGCCGACCAGCGGCAACACCGGCATCGGCCTGGCCATGGTGGCCGCGGTGAAGGGCTACAAGATCATCCTGGTCATGCCGGAGTCCATGAGCATCGAGCGCCGCCGCGTGCTGGCCGCCTACGGCGCCCAGTTCGACCTGACGGAGCGCGCCAAGGGCATGAAGGGCGCCATCGCCCGCGCCCAGGAGCTGGTCGCGCAGACGCCCAATGCGTGGATGCCGCAGCAGTTCGAGAACGAGTCCAACATCGAGATCCACAAGCGCACCACCGCGCAGGAGATCCTGAACGACTTCCCGGAGGGGTTGGACTACCTCATCACGGGCGTGGGCACCGGCGGCCACATCACCGCGTGCGGCGAGGTCCTCAAGGCGAAGTGGCCCAAGCTGAAGGTGCTCGCGGTGGAGCCGGCGAAGTCCCCCGTCATCAGCGGCGGCCAGCCGGGCCCGCACCCCATCCAGGGCCTCGGCGCGGGCTTCATCCCGAAGAACCTGCACACGAACATCCTCGACGGCACCATCCAGGTGGATGAGAAGGACGCCTACGAGTTCACCCGCCGCGCCGCGCGCGAGGAGGGCATCTTCGTGGGCGTGTCCTCCGGCGCCGCGCTGTCCGCGGTGAACCAGAAGCTGTCGGAGATGCCGGACGGCAGCCGCGTGCTCGCGTTCTGCTACGACACCGGCGAGCGCTACCTCTCCGTGGAGAACCTCTTCCCGGCACAGTAGCCGTCTTCGCGCGCCACGGGCCGGGTGGGACGCCTCACCCGGGCCGGTACGCGCGCACCAGCTCCACCAGCCGGTCCATCTCCTCGGGGGTGTTGTAGAAGTGCGGCGAAAGGCGGATGCGCCCGCGCCGGACGGAGTGGGACACCTTCTGCTCCGACAGGTACGCGCTGAGCGCACGGACGTTCGCGCCGGGCGGCAGGAAGGTGAGGATGCCCGCGCGGTCCTTCGGCTCGGGGCCCACCTCGCAGCCCAGACCGCGCAGGCCCAGGTCCAACCGGGCCAGCAGCTCGCCAATCCGCGCGCCGATGGCGTCCGGGCCCACCTCCAGCAGCAGCTCCAGCGCGGCGCCCAGGGCGTAGATGCCGGGGTACGCGGCGCTGCCCTCCTCGAACTTCGCCGCGTCCGGGCGCAGCTCGAAGTGGGAGCGGTTGAAGTTCCACGCGTCGGTGGTGCTGCGCCAGCCCACCAGCGCGGGTCGCACGCGCGGCAGCACGTCCTTCGCCACGTACAGGAAGCCGATGCCGGAGATGCCCAGCATCCACTTGTGGCTGTCCGCGCTGAGGAAGTGCGCGCGGCTCTTCTTCACGTCCACCGGGATGCAGCCCACGCTCTGGATGCCGTCCACGCACAGCAGCACGCCGGCGCGCTCACACACCTCGCCCAGCGCATCCAGGTCCGTGCGGTGGCCGGAGGCGAACTGCACCGACGACACCGCCACCAGCCGCGTGCGCGGGGTGAGCACGGACGCCACCGCCTCCGGCGTCACGCCGCCGTCCGGCGTGGGAATCTCGCGGACCTCCACGCCCCGGCCCTTGAGGTGCAGCCACGGGTAGACGTTGGAGGGGTACTCGAGGCTCGTGGCGACGGCGACCTCGTCCCCGGGCCGCCAGTCCAGCCCCTCGGCCACCAGCCCCAGGCCATGGCTGGTGTTGCGCACGAAGGCCACCTCCTCCGGGGAAGCGCCGATGATGCGCGCGGCGAGCCCGCGCACCTTCTCGCTGTGGGCCTCCCAGCTGCGCTCATTCAGGACGCCGTGGTTCACCACGTCATCCATCCACGCCTTCACGGCGGCGGCGGCGCGCACGCTGGTGGGCGCGACCCCGGCGTGGTTGAGGTAGAGCTGCTCCTTCAGGACGGGGAAGAGGGCTCGGTAGGGCTCGAACGGGAAGCTCATACGGGGCGAGTGTAGCCACCCGCCCACCGCGAGCCGCACGCTCCGGAGGGCCCGTCGACTACAGGACGACCAGCAGGCCCAGCGACGCCGTGGGGTACACCGTGCGCAGGCCCAGGTTGCTGGAGCCCACCTGGAGCTCGCGCACGTCCGTGAAGGTGAAGCCCGGGCCGGCCCGCGCCGACAGGCCCACGCGCCCGGAGCCCGGCCGCCACATCACGCCCAGCGTCGGCTCCAGGAAGGCCGTCGTCGTGTAGTCCTTCCGGTCCGGCATCGCCGCGCCGTCGGGGCGCGCGACGAACTCCTCCAGGCCCAGCGTCATCCCCACGAACGGGCGCACCGTGCCGTTCGCCAGGAAGGCGAGCGTGTAGCGGCTGTCCAGGCCCACGCCGAAGTTGAGCTTCACGTCGTTGCTGCCCACGCCCGTGAAGCGCGCCTTCGTGCCCAGCGACCGGTTCCACCCACCCGCGCGCCCCAGCAGGCCGAACGCGAACCGCGAGTCCCGCGACGGAGCCACTTCCGCCCGGATGCCGTACAGCGAGCCGTCCAGCGCGGGCGGCTGCAGCTCCAGCAGGAACGCCCCACGCCGCGGCTGCTTCTGCCCCGTGGACGAGGCGCCCAGGTCCTGGGCCATCGCCGGCACCGCCACCAACGCCGCACCCACCGCCACCGCCTTCACCCACTGCATCGACCGCTTGGACTCGACTCGCATGGCCCGTCTCCTTCGGTTTAGCCGTACGACTAATTTAGCTACACGACTAACTAAGACTGGCGACGCGGGATGTCAAGCCAACGAGCGGTCGTCGCCCTTGCGGGGGTGGGAGGCGGTGCCCTATGGGTCTGGGATGCCTTCCCCCCGCCGTGGCAAGACGCCGCCTCCCCCGACCGCCCCGGAGCCTGACGCCCGGGCGCGCCTCATCGCCGCCGGCCAGCGTGTGCTGGGGGAGCGGGGCTACGACGCCGCGACGGTGAAGGAGGTGGCGCGCGAGGCAGGGGTGAACCAGGGGCTGGTGCACTACTACTTCGGCAGCAAGGACGCGCTGCTGCTGGCCGTCACGCAGGAGGCGAGCCGCCAGTACATGTCGGAGCTGGAGCGGCTGCGCGCGCAGACGCCCGCGGAGGAGCTGGCGGAGACGGCCTTCGCCTGGGGCGAGAAGCTGGCCACGGACGCGCCCGGGACGTGCCGGCTGCGCTACGAGCTGTTCGCGCTGGGCCTGCGCAACCGGGACCTGACGCCCGCCGTGGCGCAGCTGCTGGGTCAGGGTGACGGAGAGATCGCCCGCACCGTGGCGCACGTGCGCACGGGCCACGACACGGCGCCCACCTCGGAGGACCTGCACTACGCGGTCATCATCAAGGCATGCGTGGACGGGCTCGCGCTGCACCACCAGCTGGACAAGAGCTTCGACCCGCTGCCGGTGTACGCGCTCCTGCGGCGGATCATGCTCGCGAGCATCGAGCAGCCCACCCCGCCCCGTGCGTCCACGCGCAAGCCGAAGGCCCAGGGCCGGCGCGCGAAGCCGTCACCGCGTCCGCGCAAGTCCCCGAGCCCGCGCCGTCGCTGAAGCCAGCGGCCAGGGCAGCGCCAGCCCCAGAACACACGTTCAACATTCAGTGGCTTCATCAACCCGGCGGGGCGCAGGATGCCCCACATGGACTTCCAGCCCTCCGCCAGGACGACCGAATATCTGGAGCGCGTGAAGCGCTTCATGTCCGACCACATCGAGCCGGTGGAGGGCGCGTACCTCCAGGCCCTGCACGCGATGGAAGCCGGCGGAGACTGGCGCCAGTGGAAGGTGCCGCCCGTGATGGTGGAGCTCAAGGCCCGCGCGAAGGCCGAAGGGCTGTGGAACCTCTTCCTCCCGGACGCGAAGCTGGGCGCGGGCCTGAGCACGCTGGAGTACGCGCCGCTCGCGGAACAGATGGGCCGCAGCTTCATGGCGCCGGAGGTCTTCAACTGCAGCGCCCCGGACACCGGCAACATGGAGGTGCTCTGGCGCTACGGCTCCCCGGAGCAGCAGGAGCAGTGGCTGAAGCCGCTGCTCGCGGGCGACATCCGCTCCGTGTTCTGCATGACGGAGCCGGACGCGGCGTCGTCGGACGCCACCAACATGCAGGCCACCGCCGAGGTGGACGGCGACCACGTGGTGCTCAACGGCAAGAAGTGGTGGTCCAGCGGCCTGGGCCACCCCAACGCCAAGGTGGCCATCTTCATGGGCCGCACGTCCCAGGCGGGCGCGGACCGCCACCACCAGCACTCCATGGTCCTGGTGCCGCTGGACGCGCCGGGCGTGGAGATCATCCGCATGCTGCCCGTCTACGGCGACCATGACGCCCCGCACGGCCACGGCGAGGTGCACTTCCATGACGTGCGGCTGCCGGTGTCCGCCATCATCTCCGGCCCGGGCATGGGCTTCGAAATCGCGCAGGGCCGCCTGGGTCCGGGCCGCATCCACCACTGCATGCGCTGCATCGGCGCGGCGGAGCGGGCGCTGGAGCTGATGATCGACCGCGGCATGGGCCGCACCGCGTTCGGCAAGCCGCTCATCAACCTGGGCGGCAACCGCGAGCGCGTCGCTGAGGCGCGAATCGCCATCGACCAGGCCCGCCTGCTCACGCTGTACGCGGCGTGGAAGCTGGACGACGTGGGCGCGCTGGGAGCGATGACGGAGATTTCCGCCATCAAGGTCGTGGCGCCCAACGTGCTCCAGCAGGTGGTGGACGACGCCATCCAGGTGCACGGTGGCGCGGGTGTGTCGCGCGACACGCCGCTCGCGGGCTTCTTCGCCCAGGCGCGCAGCCTGCGCATCGCGGACGGCCCGGATGAGGTCCACAAGGGCGTCATCACCCGCATCGAGCTCGCGAAGCGTGGCTTCAGCAAGGGAGGTTGAACATGACGACTCCGGTCTCCATCCCGCTGGACGAGGGCAAGGCCGTGCGCTCCGGCGAGGCGCTGGACGTGCCCGCGGTGGACGCGTGGCTGA
Organism: Corallococcus exercitus; assembly: GCF_003611585.1. Classification (GTDB taxonomy): domain Bacteria; phylum Myxococcota; class Myxococcia; order Myxococcales; family Myxococcaceae; genus Corallococcus; species Corallococcus exercitus. The sequence goes on from NZ_RAVW01000332.1 coordinate 7,039, forward strand.
AGGCCCAGGTGCCCTCGCTCCAGGGCACCCCGGAGGTGACGCAGTACACGGGCGGCGCCTCCAACTGGACCTACCGGCTCAAGTACGACAACCGCGACCTCATCCTGCGCAGGCCGCCCTCGGGCACCAAGGCGAAGTCCGCGCACGACATGTCGCGCGAGTACACGGTGCAGCAGGCGCTCAAGCCCGTGTACCCGGTGGTGCCCACCATGGTGGGGCTGTGCCAGGACCTGGGCGTGCTGGGCGCGGAGTTCTACGTGATGGAGCGCATCCCCGGCCTCATCCCGCGCAAGCACCTGCCCAAGGGGCTGAACCTGGACAAGGCCCGCACGCGCCAGCTGTGCCTCAACGTCGTGGATCAGCTCATCGCGCTGCACGGCGTGGATGCGCAGGCGGTGGGCCTGACGTCGCTGGGCAAGGGGCCGGGCTATCCGCAGCGGCAAATCTCCGGCTGGTCCGACCGCTACGAGAAGGCGCGCACCTGGAACGTGCCCCGGATGAAGCGCACGCGCGAGTGGCTGGCCGCGCACGTCCCGCCGGACATCAAGACGTGCGTCATCCACAACGACTGGCGCTTCGACAACGTGGTGCTCAAGCCGGAGGACCCCACGCAGGTCATCGGGGTGCTGGACTGGGAGATGGCCACGCTGGGCGACCCGCTGATGGACCTGGGCAACACGCTGGCCTACTGGGTCCAGGCGGATGACGACGCGTTCCTGCGCATGACGCGACGGCAGCCCACGGACCTGCCCGGCATGCTCACGCGGGAAGAGGTGGTGGCGTACTACCTGGAGCGCACCGGCCTGAAGCCCGCCAACTGGACCTTCTACGAGGTCTACGGCGTGTTCCGGCTCGCGGTCATCGCGCAGCAGATCTACTACCGCTACCACCACAAGCAGACGCGCAACCCGGCGTTCAAGAACTACTGGCTCATCGTCAACTACCTGGCCTACCGGTGCCGCCAGCTCATCAAGAAGGCGGGGGGCTGAAGATGGGCGCGCTCTACTTCATCCGCCACGGTCAGGCGTCCTTCGGCGCGGCGGACTACGACAAGCTGTCGGACGTGGGCGTGCAGCAGGCGCGCGTGCTGGGCGAGGCGCTGCGCTCGCGGCTGCCGAAGGTAGACGCCGTGGTGACGGGCACGATGCTGCGCCACCTGGAGACCGCGGAGTCATGCCTCGTGGGGCTGGGGCAGCGGGTGGGCGTCCAGACGATGGAGGGCTTCAACGAGTTCGACCACGTGGAGATCGTCGAACGGCACACCCCGCGCTACGCCGACCCCGCGGTGATGCAGGAGGAGCTGGCCGCCACGAAGGATCCGCGCCGCGCCTTCCAGGAGGTGTTCACCCAGGCCGTGGGGCGCTGGGTCGCGGGTGGCCACGACAGCGAGTACCGGGAGTCCTGGTCCGCCTTCAAGAAGCGCTGCCTGGAGGCGCTGGCGACGCTCGTGGCCTCGCTGGGGCCCTCACGGACAGCGCTGGTGTTCACTTCCGGCGGTCCCATCACGGCCATCAGCCAGGACCTGCTGGGCATCCCGGACGAGCACGCGTTCCGGACGAACTGGACGCTGGCGAACTGTGGAGTCACGAAGGTCCTCTACAGCGAGCGGGGCCGGTATCTGTCCACGCTCAACGAGCACGGACACTTCGAGGGCGAACACCGCGCGCTCATCACCTACCGCTGAGGTGGGGGGCTCGCGTAGCGTGGGCCCATGACGCGGTGCCTGCTCAACATCGACCTGGGGGAGCTGCCCGGGGAGGACGAACAGCTCTACGCGCTCGCGCACCTGGCGAACATCGCCTGCGGAGGACACGCGGGGGATGCGGCCTCCATGCGGCGGGCGCTGGAGCTGTGCGAGCGCCACGGCACGCTGGCCGGCGCGCACCCGTCATACGCGGACCGCGAGGGCTTCGGACGCACGGCCCTGGACGTGGCGCCGGAGGTGCTGCGCGCGCAGGTGGCGGAGCAGTGCGGACAGCTGGCGGCGCTGGCCCGCGAGCGCGGCGTGCCGGTGCGGCATGCGAAGCCCCACGGGGCGCTGTACCACGCGGCCAACAAGTCCTCCGCGCTGGCGCGCGCGGTGGTGGACGGCGTGGTGGAGGCCCTGGGAACGGACGTCACGATGGTGGGGCCCGGTGCGGGAGCGCTGAGGGACGCGGCGCGGGCGGCGGGGCTCGGGTATGCGCGTGAGGGCTTCGCGGACCGGGGCACGCTGCCGGACGGTTCGCTGATTCCGCGAGGCCAGCCCGGTGCGGTGCTGACGGACGTGGGACAGGCGCGGGACAACACGGTGCGGCTGGCCACGGGCGGCACGGTGGACACACTCTGCGTGCACGGCGACACACCGGGCGCGGTGACGCTGGCCCGCGAGGTGCGCGCGATGATGGACGCGCTGGAGCATCCACCCGAGCCCATTGGAGACAGCGCGCTGCGGCTGGTGTTGCCGGAGGCGGTGGACCGGGGACTGGCGAGAGAGGCCCTGTGCGCGCTGCCGGGCGTACGGGACGCGGTCATCACCGAGGCCCACGCGTGCGTGTACTTCGACCCGGCGACACCGCCCGAGTCTCCCGCGCTCGTGCTGACGCGGCTGCGCGTGGCACCCGTGGCCCCGGTGGAGCATCCACTCATCCGCATCCGCGTGCGCTACGACGGCGAGGACCTGCCGAAGCTGGCCGAGCACTCGGGCCTGTCCGTGGAGGAAGTGGTGCGGCGCCACACGGCCCGCGAGTACACGGTGCGCTGCGTGGGGTTCCTGCCGGGCTTCACGTACCTGGGAGACGTGGATCCGAGCATCGCCTGTCCCCGGCTGCCGGTGCCGCGCACGCGGGTGCCCGCGCTCGCGGTGGGCATCGCCGGTGAGCGCACGGGTGTGTATCCGTTCGCGTCACCAGGGGGCTGGAACCTCGTGGGCACCGCGCTGGACTTCACCGCGTTCGACCCCACGCGCGGCGCGGTGCTGCACCTGGGTGACCGCGTGCGTTTCGAACAGGTGCATCCATGACGGCCTGGCTCGAGGTCGTGGGACTGGGCGCGCCCGCCACGGTGCAGGACGGGGGGCGGCCCGGGGTCATGCATCACGGCGTGCCTCCCGGTGGCGCGTGGGTGCCGGAACTGCTCATCGCGGCGAACCGCGCGGTGGGCAATGCGCCCGGCGCCGCAGCGTTCGAAGCCTTCGGTCGGTTGGAGCTGCGCGCCCGAGGCCGCGACGTGCGCGTGTCCGTGGATGGCGCGGCGCCCACCCCCCTCGCGGACGGCGCCACGCTCACCGTGCCCGCCCCGACCCGGTACGCCGTGCGCTACGTGGCCGTGGACGGCGCGCTCGCGGTTCCCGAGGTTCTCGGTGGCCAGGGCACCCTGTGGGTGGCCCGCCTGGGCGGCTGGGAGGGCCGCCCCCTGCGCACCGGAGACCGGCTCCCGCTGGGACCTCCCGCCACGCCGGGCGCCGCTCCTTCCGAAGCCGACCTGTCACATCTCACCGAAGCCCTGGACCCCGCCGCCCCGCTGCGCGTGCTCCTGGGCCCGGATGCGTCCCGCTTTGGCGACGCGGCCGTGGCGCTCCTCCTGGGCAGCACCTTCACCGTGTCGCCCTCCAGCGACCGCGTGGGACAGCGCCTGGACGGGCCTCCCGTGCCTCACGGCGACGAGGGCGCGGGCACCTCCCGCCCCATGGTGCGCGGCGCCATCCAGGTCACCCTCTCCGGGACGCCCATCGTGCTGGGCCCGGACCACCCCACCACCGGGGGCTATCCGCTCATCGCCGCCGTCATCCGCGCGGACTGGGGCAGGCTGGGTGCTCGGCGGCCAGGCGCCCCGGTGCGCTTCCAGGCCGTCTCACTGGAAGAAGCGCGGTACGCCTGGAAGAGCCACCCCGCCCGGCCGGCAGGGGCAACTTCCGACCCGGTCCCGCCGATACTGGGGGCATGACTCCTCCGAAGATCGGTCCGCGCCCCACCGCCACGCCTCGCACGCCGGAGCCGGCCGTCCCGCCGCGCCCCCGCAACGAGGTGAAGCCTGGGAAGGCCCAGGAGAAG
>NZ_RAVW01000333.1 GCF_003611585.1 Corallococcus exercitus
GGGTGGGGCAGCGGGGGGGAGCCTCGCCGACGGCGGCGTTGGCGTCCGCTTCCTGCTCACGCCGTAGTGGAGATTGGTCAATGCCTGTCCAGACACGAGTTGAATACAGACGTCCCCTGCACGCCCGAGTCCTGGCGGGGCTTTGCGTCATGGGGTGGCTGCTCGCGGGGATGCCCGTGAGTGCCGCGGAGCCTGCGTCTGGCACTGACATCAAGGAAATGGAGCTCCTCTGCAAGGGCGCCGAGCTCCTTCCCAGCCAGGGCGAGCCGTTGGACCCGAGGTTCATCATCAACAGGCTGGGCGCGGTGAAACTCTCCAAGAAAGCGGCACCCTTGATGGCGTTCGACCTGGGGGGAAATGAGGTTTCGGCCTGGGTCCAGGTCGAGCGGGTCACCCCCAAGGGCGTGCGCCACCTTTTCGCCTGCGGCTCCGTGGACCACGGGGTGCGCTATCGGCTTCCCGAGGCCGACGCGGCGACGGAGAAGGACCGCCTGGTGGTGCGCCTGTTCGACCGGCCCCGTGGTGCTGCGGAACAGGCCCGGCTTCGTTCGATTCGCGAGGAGCGCGAGAAGGTCCTCCTCACACCCGAGCTCATCGAACGTGAGCAGGCTGCGCTCCGGAAGTGGGCGGACGTGGGCGCAATCACCGAGGCCGTGGGAAAGTTCGTGGTGTCGCCGAAACCCAATGACACGTTGGAGAAGTCAGTGGAGAAGGCGATTGCCGATGCCCGGAGCGTCGTCGACCTGCTTGAGACTGCGTGTCCTGGTGGAAGCGTCTCGACGTCCGAGCCCGGGCTGCTCAAGAAGATCTGCGAGGAGAAGCGCTCGCTGCAGGGGATGCTGGGGGCCGTGTCGGAAGCCCTTGGTCGCTATTCCGACGCGTTGAAGAACGACGCCCTGAAGGACAGGCGCCAGGAGTTCCGTGATGCGCTGCGGGTCGCCGCCGGGGGATTGAAGCCTGGAGCGCTGCCCGAAGGGGACGCACGCGAGGCGCACTGTACTCAAATCGCCATGTTGAACTGGCTCCGCTCCGAAAAGGCGTCGCACCTGGTGGCCCAGGTCGAGCTCCCCCTGGTGGACGGTGAGCGAATCGCCGAGGCGGCATATGGCGGCGGTGACTCCAGGCAGGACCTCTCCCCCGTCAAGGACAGGCCGCTCGCGGTGCTGCTCCACGATGTCACGTCAGGAGTCGAACTGGGCGTAGGCGCGCATCAGGTCATCTCCGGGCGAAATGAACCGGTGGAAGCACTGGCGGGGTTCTTCTCCGTTGCGGTCCGCATGCTGGGCGTCGCGAAGTTCGCGGCTGCGGAGCAACCTGCCGGCGCGAAGGTGCTGCCTCCCCAGGCAACGTCTCGAGGGCTGGACTTCAGCGTGGATGCCCCCACCCTGGTCTGCCTTGGCAATCCACACAACGAGACAGCCTCCGATGGCACTCCAGAAAGGGTCGCCAAGGCCACGCTCAAGGTGGATACGGGCGCGCCATCCTTCGCGCGCGTCGGCACGCGCACCCTTGTCGTGGAGCCGCTCGAAAAGGGCACGCGGCGTGAAATCTATGTCTGTGATGCCCAGCCTTGCGAGCCTTCGAAGGACAACGCCAAGGTCCGCAACAGGGTGGTGCTGGATGCGGACCAGGGTAGCTCCTTCGCGCTGCTGGTGGAGGTCGCGGGAACGGCCGCCATGGAGGGTCAGGGGGGATTCACCACCCCGCGATACATGCCGCTGGGGAGCAGCGCCGGCCCACAGCGGGTCTACGAGCTGCGGGGGGATTACCGCACGCAGGACCTGGCCTCCATTTCGGTCCTGTTCGGACGGCGGATGTCTCGGAAATGGACGTTGGCGCTGGGGCCCAGCCTGCTCGTGGGCACTTCAGGCGGGACGTTTTCACAGGTGGGTTTGCGCTTGGGTTACGAGTTCTCACGAGGGGTGTTCGCGACCACCGGTCCCAGCCTGCGGTTCGTTCAGACGGCCACGAAGGAGGCCCCGCTGGGTTCCCGCATCGCCGTGGCGAACGGAGACGAACCGAATGTTCCCGCTCCGCCCGGGCTCGAGTCCCAGCCAAGGTGGGGATGGTCGCTGGGGCTCGCGGTGGACGCCTCCGCGTTGGCGGATGCCGGCAAGTCATTGCTGAAGAGCGTGGGGGTGACGGAATGAAAGCGTTTCGGGGTGTATGGCTGGCGCTGTGGGTCGTGCTGGGAGGATGCGGCGGAAACGAGACGGTGGAGGGCTATGACGCGAACCCCGAGGCGCCGTTCGAGCCGGAGCTGACCCTCGGCTTCCCGGACATCCAGCCCACCGGCACCCTGCCGCTTCAATCCGGAGGGACGTTCAAGGTGCGGCTGGAGGCCTCCATTCCCCACCTCTGCGAGCCCATCTCCGCGACCGTGGAACTGGTCACCGCGGCCGTTCCGGAGGGCGCGAAGGTCTCTGCCCTGGCGACGCTGAGCCCGCAGAGTCCATGTGACAGGGTCGCGGGTGAGGTCGAGCTGGCCTGGCCGGAGGGCGGCGAGGTGCTTGTCCGGGCGACGCTCGCCGGTGCCACCCGGGAGGCGCGGGTGACCTTCGGAACGCGTGGGGTCCTGGAGCTTCGTGTCGACCCGGCTCAGGCGGTGTTGCCCGCCGCGGGCGAGCTGGTCGAGGTGACAGTGCTCGCGACGCTGGATGGTGTGTCGGCTCCAGGCATCCCCATCCGGGTGGAGGCACTTCCAGCGACGCAGGTCCTGCCAGCCACGGGCGTCTCGGATGTGCACGGCACCTTCCGCGCCAGCATCCTGGTCCCCAAGAAGACGCTCGGAATGCGCATCGACGCCATCGCCGGAAGTGTCCGGACCGGGGTGACCCTCCGCGTGGCCCCCTGACCCACGCGCGCCTGTGCGCGGTCAGCCGCGCGCGAACACGGCCGGCTCCGGGTCGTCGCTCCACAGCAACTCCAGCGCCTTGCCGGTCAGCCGCGCGCGCAGGACCTCGTAGCCTTCCACCGAGAAGAGCCCCTCCGCCGTCAGGGGCCTGAGCCGGACAGGTGCGCGGCTTCCGCGGCGCAGCCACAGGGCGCCGTCCTTCCAGGACACCTCATGGGGCCCGAAGCGCCCGGCCAGGGCCTTCAGGGCCGGCTGCGGGACGGAGACCGGGTGCAGCACGGACTCGACCGTTGTCTGGGCCCAGGCGTATTCGAAGCGCAGGGCAGGGGAGAGGCCGGGCGTCGCCAGCAGCCGCTTCAAGGCTCGGGACTGGGCGACCTGCAGGGCCTGCTCCGGAGGCGTCTCCAGGTCCGGAGCGATGCCCACGCCCTCCCAGTTCGTCTGGCTGACCGCGTGGACCGGACGCCCATGCGAGACGCTGAGCACGAAAGAGGGCGCAACCGGCACGAAGGAGTTGTTGTTGGCGGCACCCGCGGTCCTGGCGCCGATCAGCTCGCCCAGCTTGAACTGCTGGACGTCGTAGGCGAAATCCTCGCCCGCCGAGGCCACCTGGGAGTTGATCAGGACGTACAGCGGCTTGCCCATCAACCTCCCTGCCGGGAGGTGCTCCAGGGTCCGGGACTGCTCCGGGGGTTGGGTGCCGTTCAGGAACGTCAGGAGCAGCACGTCCCCATCGAGGAAGTGGCTGACCAGGTAGCGCACCGCCGCGTGGGAGCCGCCTCCGTTGTCGCGCAGGTCGATGATGGCCGCGTCCCCGTCCTTCAGGAACCGCATGGCGTCGTCGTAGGCGGCGCCAGTTTCGTCCTGGACCCAGTGGAAGGCGGAGAGCTTCAGGTAGCGCACGTTGCCCGGCAGCACACGCAAGTCCGCGAGGCCGTGGTGTTCGCGCAGGGCCAGCTGCCGCCAGTACGCGTCGGTGTCCGTCTCCCGCGCCTTGGGGACCTTCGCGGCGGCGTATCTCGCGGCATCGTTCACGAGGTACAGGTGCCGGTCCTTGCTGGCGTCCGACAGGTCGGCGGTGACGCGCGCGGCGAACTCCGCTGGCGAGTCCACGTCGTAGCGTCCCGCCTTCCGCTCCCGCTCCAGCCGCTCGACGATCGCCGCACGCTTCTCCGGGAAGACGTAGGTCCGCTGGAGCTCCGCCTGGATGGAAGCCAGCGCCGCGTCGCGCTCCGCGGCGGTGAGCCGGGAGGGGGCCGTGCTTCCGCCACTGGCGGGGGGCGCAGCGAAGGAGGGCAGGGGACCCGCCAGGAAACACAGGGCGGTCAAGACGGTGAACAGGCGGCTAGCGCTCATCCTCATCGGTCGCTCCAGGCGCATCGGGTTCATCGAGGTGCAGCAGGTCGCCCACCCGCGCCCGCAGGCCGCGGCGGTCGAGCGCGTGCTCCAGGCCCGTCAGCTCCGCGAGCAGCTGTGGCGCTCCTTCCTCGAGGAGCGCCGTGGCCGCCGTCTGGATGGCGTCCCACAGCGGCGCCAGCTTCGCGGCGGTCTTGTGTCCATGCGCGGTGAGCTTCAATCGCTGCCGCCGGCCGTCCTCCGGGTCCGCCTCACCGGTGATGAGCCGCTCGCGCTCCAGCGCCGTGCGCACCTGGCTGACGGCCGCGTGCGTGACCCCCAGGCGCTCCGCCAGCTCTCCCACCGTCAGCGGGCCATCATTCCGCAGCGCGGTGAAGACCGCGTACCAGCGCGGTTCGAAGCGCACGCCAGCGGCCTGGTAGATGGCATGGACGTCACGGTCCATCCGCTCCACCACCCGGCGCAGTCGTGACCCGAGCGCCCCCGTTCCCTGCTTCGCCACGTCGTCCACGAACTCCGTTATCGCTTACGGATATCTCCCCGTCAAGGCGCTGGGTGCGTCCGGTGGGGTGGGAAGGGAGCGATGCCGCTCCACGCGGCATCGCTCCCTTCAAGTCAGCAACAGCTAGTCCTTCGTGCAGACGACGTCGTCGACCTGGAGGTGGCCGCGGTCGGCGACGCTGCGGCTGGGATAGAAGAGCAGGCGCCAGTCACGCACGTTGCCGGTGAAGCGGAAGAACACCGGCTGCCACTCGTCGCTGTCGACGGCGATGAAGTCCGTCTGCGGGCTCCAGCCGCCGCTCGAATAGAGGCGGTGGCGGATGGTGCCGTGGCCACGCACCCGGTACGAACAGGAGTAGTTGCCGGCCGGCACGTTGAACTTCTCGAGCGAGAAGCGCTCCGCGACCTGGATGGGGACCACGAACTGCAGCGCCGCCGAGCCGCCGTGCACCGCGCTCGTGTAGCGCGCGAGCCGCGAGGGCTTGATCTCCGTGCCCGGGTCCGTGATGCCGTTGTCCAGGCCGTACCAGAAGTCAGGGACGAAGTTGTTCCCGTAGTAGGGGATGGCGCGGGTGCTCCAGTTCTCGAAGCCACCATTGCGGATGATGTTCGCGGAGTGGTCGGCCGCGACGCAGCGCCGGGTGGCCGGGTCGCAGGCGGGCAGCGCGCCACGGCAGTCGTAGGTCGTGAAGCAGGCCCCTTCGGCCAGCTCGCACACGCCCGTCGTGGGGTTGCAGCTCGTCGCGGGGTTGCTGCACGTAACCCCGGCGCAGGGGTCGCCCTCGATGCAGAGGTGCGTGGCGGTGTCGCAGACGGGCGTCTCCGGAGTCCCCGCGCAGTCCGCGTGGCGGACGCAGCGGTCCTCCGCGGTCACGCACGTGTGGGTCGCATCACAGGTCTGCCATGCGCTGCAGTCCGTGGCGTCGTCGCAGCGGCCGGAGAGCGGCTGGCAGGTCGCGGTGGCGTTGTCGCAACGTGCCCAGACCTCACAGCTGACCTGATCACAGGCTTCCGGGGCCCGGACGCAGCGGACGTCGTCGATGAGCAGATGCTCACCGCTGGTGTTGCGGACGCTGAAGATGAGCTCGAACGTGTCGAACACCGCGTTGGCGAGGTTGAAGGTGTACGTCAGCCGGGTCCACGTCCGGGTGTCGACGGAGGTGTAGGACGAATAGCTGGAGTAGTCCGTGCCGAAGTAGGCGTTGCGGACGTCACCGGTTCCCCGCGCCTGGTAGGTGCAGGAGTAGCGGCCCGCGGGCATCGACTTCGCCAGGGTGCTGAACCGCCGGTGCGTGGACGAGGTGTTGATCAACCGGGCCGCGTTCACGCCCTCGAAGGCCTGCGTCGTGACCTTCTGGACCTCTTCGATGTTCGACGTGCTCCCGAACCACTGGGCCGGAAGCGCACCGGGCCATTCCTCGAAGCTTCCGTTGGAGATGACGTTCAGGTCGGCAGGCTGGCCCGCGTCCGGCGTCCCGGAGCCCGCATCCGGAGTCTCCGTGCCTGAGTCCGGCGTTCCGGTGCCCGCGTCCGGAGTCACGGTGCCTGAATCAGGGGTCTCCGTGCCTGAATCCGGGGCCTCCGTGCCTGAATCCGGCGTCTCGGTGCCCGCGTCAGGATCCTCAGCGCCCGCGTCCGGTTCCGGGTTGCCCGAATCGGGCGTCTCGACGCCTGCGTCGGGCCGGGGCTGCCCGGCATCCGGCGTCTCCGGCGAAGTCGAATCACCACACGCGACCACCAACACCAACAGCGAAGTCAGACACACTCGAAACAACTTCAACGCGAGCCTCCGGTTCCAGAATCGGGGCTCACTCGTACCACACTTCCCCTGCAGCGGGCTCCTGGGGGGAGCCCGGGTCCTCGAGCATCCCAGCTCTCGTGGAAAACCAAGCCATGCCAGCCAGGACTGAAAAGCCGAAGGTCCTCCGCTGGCAGCCGCGAGAGCCTGATGAATGATTGAACCATGAAGGCAATGCGCGCGGGCGGTTCGGACACAATCAGGATGTCTCGTTCCGGGTGGATGGCTGTGTTTGTGATTGTCCTGGCGCGCGTGGAGGAAGCCGTGACGCACCCACAGTCGGTGACCGGTGTCCCGGCGGGTCATCCCCCGGATGTCATGCGTGGGGCGCTTTGAAGGCCGGGTCAAGAACCCGCCAGGACTTGAAATCAGAGGAGGAACCACCCCAACCCATCAGGCGCTGGTGATCAGCCCGGCCCCGGCCTCCGGGGCCCGTAACCATGTTTGACGCACTGCGGGTGTGTGACGATGTGTCGCGTCAACATATACGTGGTTCCCACAGGTGTTGCATGTGTGGGCGGGTGATCGTGGAAAAATAATCGTATAAATAGCTGGACAAGGATGACGGTGTTTTGTTTTTGATTACACCATTGGGTTTGGGGGCACATGCGAGCGCCAGGGGGGCGCTTCCGCCGTGACCTCCTTCTCGTAGGAGGAGAGCGGCCATGGCGAACGCGGTGTTCTCGTCGAGCGTGACCTACACACCCAGCGGAGGCGGTTCGCTCACACAAGGGTTCCGGGTGGCCTTTGCGTACACGGCCTCTTCCTCGGGAACCGTCGATGTCGCCGCCGGGTCCACGACCGCGGTGGACATCGTGTTCGGGTCCGTGAGCGAGGTCCTGGGCTTCGTCCTCCAGAACAACACCGACAAGGACGTCTCCATCAAGGTCGGCGCCAATGTCTTCTACAGCCTCGCGGCGGGCGGCGTGCTGATGCACTGGTCCCCGGCGAAGTCCGCGGTGTCCCTCACCGGGGTCAAGGCAACGCCAGACAGCCCCACCAATGCTGGGACGATCGAGTACGTCGTCCTCGGGAACTGACCGTCTTCGCAACGAGGGTGACCATGCCTGCACGTCTGCATCCAGGTGTATACGTTGAAGAGGTTCCCAGCGGAGCACGAGCCATCGAGGCGGCGGGGACGTCGACGGCCATCTTCGTCGGCGACACCGAGCGCGGACCTCTCATTCCGACCCGGATCAAGGGCGTCGCTGACTACGAGCGGCAGTTCGGCGGGTTCAAGCGCCACGCCGGGACCGCGCCCGCGGCCAGCTCCGTGGTCATGCGGTACGCGATCGACGCCTTCTTCCGCAATGGCGGCACGTCGGCGTACGTCCTGCGCGCCATCACGAACACCACCGTCGCCCCGGCCAAGACGGGGACCCGGGCCTCCCTGGGGGTCGTGGCCTCCTCGCCGGGCGCGTGGTCGGACAACCTGGGGGTGGTCCTCGGCGACTCCAGCGACGGCGATGCCAACCGGTTCCGCCTCTTCGTCGTCTACACCTTCCCTGGCACCTCCGACGGCGTCATCGTCGAGCGCTGGGACAGGCTCTCCGCCAATCCGACGGATGAGAACTACGCGAAGGACGTGCTCCTGCGCAGTTCCTACATCCGCTGGAAGGACGGCCCGGTCGTGAAGCCGGCCGGCCCCGCGGATGTCGCGGGGGCGAGCCCGCTCGACACGGCCATCGTCGCGTCCGCCGCCACGCACCTGATGACGGGCGGCACCCAGGGCAATGCGGACTTCCCGAACGGCAGCCTCCCCGGGCTCCTCTCCGCGCTCGATGAGATCACCGACGCGAGCCTGCTCGTCGTCCCCGCCCAGCTCGGTGAGGCGGACAACGACGTGGTGGTGCGGACCCAGGCGGCCCTCGACTACGTGACGGGCCGCCCCCGGCAGGACCTCTTCTGCGTCGCGGACATGCCCCGGTCGGCGAACAAGTCGACCACGGAGGCGGCGTCCGCCACGGCCGCCTACATCCGCAACGCCGTGCTCACCACGACGAACTTCGGCGGCGTGTACTTCCCCTGGATCGAGATCAGCGACCCGGCGGGCGTCGGCCGGGACCCGACCCTGGTCATCGGGCCCAGCAGCTTCGTCGCGGGCATCTGCGCCCGCACGGACCAGCGCCGCGGCGTGTGGAAGGCCCCCGCGGGCCTGGAGGCGACGGTGCTCAACTCCCGGCGCCTCGACTACAACCTCCTCGACGCCCACCAGGACGACCTCAACCCGCTGGGCATCAACGGGCTCCGCGCCCAGCCCGGCGGCGGGAACGTCGTCTGGGGCGCGCGCACGATGCAGCCCAGCACCGAGTGGCGGTACGTGCCCGTCCGGCGCACGGCCATCTTCCTGCGCACGAGCATCTACAACGGCATCCAGTGGGCGGTGTTCGAGCCGAACGACGAGCCGCTCTGGGCGCAGCTCCGGCTCACCATCGGCGGGTTCATGGAGCAGCTCTTCCGCCAGGGCGCGTTCGCGGGCCGCACCACGCGCGAGGCGTTCTACGTGAAGTGTGACGCGGAGACGACGCCGGAGGCGGATCAGATCGCGGGCATCGTCAACGTGGCAGTCGGCTTCGCGCCGCTCCGGCCAGCCGAGTTCGTGGTCGTCCGACTCAGCCAGATCGTCAATCAGAAGGCGTAGCGAGGGCAAACGGCCATGGCACTCTTTTCCGTCAACAGCCACCGGAGCGACCCGTACAAGAACTTCAAGTTCCGCGTCCTCATCGACGGGCGTCCGGTCGCCGGGCTCTCGAAGATGAGCGCCCTCAAGAAGTCGACCGAGGCCGTCGAGTGGCGTGAAGCCGGCGACCCTTCGATCGTCCGGAAGATGCCGGGACGCACGAAGTTCGAGCCCATCACCCTGGAAGCGGGGCTGACCCACGACACCACGTTCGAGGAGTGGGCCAACCTGGTGAACAACCTGGATGGCGCCGCGGCCATGTCGCTCGCGAAGTACCGCAAGGACATCGCCATCGAGGTGCTCAACCTCCAGAGCACCCCGGTCCTGCGGTTCAAGGTGCGCCGCGCGTGGGTGAGCGAATACCAGGCCACGCCGGAGATGGACGCGAACGCCAACGCGGTCGCCATCACCATGGTCAAGATCGAGCACGAGGGCTTCCAGCGCGACACCACGCTGACCGAGCCCGCCGAGACCTGATTCCTCCTCCACCGGCCCACGGAGCTCCGAGATGGCCACAGAGCGGATCGAAAACCCGTTCACCCAGCGACGGGCACAGACAGGGCCTGCCCAGCGGGAGGGGGCGGGCGCGCGCGAGGCCCGGCCATCGCCTCCGCCCGAGTCCGCGCCGCAGCGGTCCGCGGCGCCCGGGGTGCCATCCCGTGGCGCGCACAAGCCACGCCCTGATTCAACGCTCCGGGCGATGACCGGCTACGAGGAGGAGGCTGTCGAGGCCCGCCAGCGGGACTCCAACACCGCCGCGCTCTGCAATGAGATCGTGGCGCGGTGCTCGGTGGCGCCTGGCGCCGACTTCGAGGCCGCGTATGCGCGTGTCCGGGCGCTGTCGACCGTCGAGCGCGACGCCGCCCTCGTCCGGATCCGCCAGCTCTCCCTGGGCGACGTGGTCCACCTGCAGGTGGCCTGCCCCTCGTGCAGCCACAAGAACGAGATCGACTTCAAGCTGAGCGAGCTCCCGCTGCCGGAGGCGCCCGTCCCCACCGAGGTCGAGGTCGAGCTTCCCGCCCACGCGCTGCCGCCGGAGCCCGCGGCCCGCACGGCGCTCGCGCGGACGCCCACGGCGGGAGATCAGGAAGACCTGCTGTCCGCCGGTCTCGAATCGGAGTCGGCGCGCCGCACGTTCCTCCTTGCCCGCGTGCTGGTCCGGTACGCGGGAGGGGAGGGGCCTTTCGATGAGGCGTTCGTGCGTGCGTTGCCCATCGCCGCGCGCGCCGCGATCGAGCGGGCCATTGAGTCCGCGCTCCCGGACCTCGACCTCGGCATGGCCGTGCAGTGCCCGGCCTGCGGTGCCGGCTTCGAGAGTCCCTTCGACGTTGCCGCTTTTTTTTTGCCGAGATGAGCGGGAGGGAGCGACGGATGTTGCATGACGTCCACAGGCTGGCCGTGCGCTACCACTGGAGCGAGGACCAGATCCTCCGCCTGACGCTCCCCCGGCGCGCCGCGTACCTCGCCATCATCGAGGCCGAGGATGACCGGCGCCTGTTCGATGCCCTCGGGGAGGGGTAAGGCGCGATGGCGGCCCTGTCGCGGATCGTCCAGGGACCCTTGCGCAGCGCCGGTGATGGCGCCGCGAGTGGTGAGCCCGCGCCACGTGCCGCGCCGATGAGCGTGCGCGCCACCGAGCCCGAACGCGCGACGACCGCCGTGGAAGTCGCGACGGGGCCGCTCGTCCCTGCTCGGATGACGGCCTCCGCGCCAGCGGTGGAACACGCGCCTGAGCGTCCCAATATCGGCGCAGGGACCTTGCCGGAGCCGCCGGCCCCCGGTCGTCCCAGCGCGGCCGAACTGCCCCGCGCCGCCGCTCCGGTGCCTTCCGCACCATCCCCCGCAC
>NZ_RAVW01000334.1 GCF_003611585.1 Corallococcus exercitus
TTATCGTCGGAAGCGTCAGATGTGTATAAGAGTCAGGCATCTATCAGATTCAGGACGTCTCGCTGCTTCCGGTAGACGGCTGTTAGCCCCACCCCTGGCCGGAAATAGGCACGTGCCTATTTTCCGCAGCGACATGAAGAAGGTCATCCACATCGTTGGCGCGCGTCCGAATTTCATGAAGGTGGCACCCATCCACCGGGCCATCTCCGCGCGCGGGTCCCTGCAGCAGCTCGTCATCCACACCGGCCAGCACTACGACGCGAAGATGAGCGACGTCTTCTTCGCGGACCTGGGCCTGCCTCCGCCCGAAATCCACCTGGGCATCGGCTCCGGCAGCCATGCCGAGCAGACGGCGAAGATGATGGTGGAGATGGAGAAGGTCTTCCTCAAGGAGAAGCCGGACCTGGTCTCCGTGGTGGGTGACGTGAACAGCACCATCGCCGCGGCGCTGGTCACGTCCAAGCTGGCCATCCCGCTGTCCCACGTGGAAGCGGGCCTGCGCAGCTTCGAGCGGCACCAGCCGGAGGAGATCAACCGCGTCGTCACCGACCGGCTCTCCGACCTGTTGCTCACGCCGTCGCGCGACGCGGACGCGAACCTCCTGAAGGAGGGCATCGACCCGAAGCACATCCACCTGGTGGGCAACGTGATGATCGACTCGCTCCTGTCGTCCAAGGAGAAGGCCGACCAGCTGCCCACGCTGAAGACCCTGGGCCTGGAGCCCAAGGGCTACGTGGTGGCGACGCTGCACCGCCCGTCCAACGTGGACAACCCGAAGCTGCTGGCGGGCCTGCTGGGCGTGCTGATGGACGTGGCGAAGCAGCTGCCCGTCGTGTTCCCGGTGCACCCGCGCACGCGGAAGATGATCGCCGAGCAGGGCCTGGGCCCGAAGCTGGAGCAGACGCCGGGGCTCAAGCTGGTGGACCCCATGGGCTACCTGGAGTTCCTGTCCGTCACGTCGCAGGCGAAGCTGGTGATGACGGACTCGGGCGGCCTGCAGGAGGAGACCACGGCGCTGAACGTGCCGTGCCTCACCATGCGCGAGCAGACCGAGCGCCCCATCACCGTGGAGGTCGGCTCCAACGAGGTGGTGGGCACCGACCCCGCGCGCATCCGCGAGGCCGCGAACCGCGTGCTGGCCGGCGACTTCAAGAAGGGCCGCGTGCCGGAGCTGTGGGACGGCCGCACGGGCGAGCGCATCGCGGACCTGTACGCGCGCTTCCTGGGCGTGGTGGAGGCGAAGCGCGCCTTCGGGTGAGCTGACGCGTCCGTGTGAAGCAGTCAGGCCGCCGGGTGCTCGCGTCTTCGTGCGCGGGGGCCGGGCGGCCTTGTTCGTTCCGAAGCGTGCTAGAGCGTCGGGCTCGCCATGCGTGAAGACGCCGAAAGCGCTCCGGCCGTGCCCGACGGCTACGTGGACATCCCGTTCGTCGTGGAGCCGAACTACGCCGGGTGGCGGTTGGATCGCTACCTCTGCGAGAAGATCCGCCGCATGGACCTGGAGCGCGTGCGCGGCATCATCCTGCGCGGCGTGCTGTGCGACGAGTACCGGCTCAAGCCCTCCACGCCCGTGTACCCGGGGCTCACCTTCCGCATCCGTCGCCCCGCGAGCCAGGAGCCCGTGACGCCCACGGCGCTGCCCGTCGTGTTCTCCGATGACTGGCTGCTGGTGCTCGACAAGCCGGCGGGGCTGCCCATCCACCCCACCGCGCGCTACCACAAGGGCACGCTGGTGACGCTGTTGCGCGAGCGCTTCGGTGAGCGCTTCGCGGAGCCCGCGCACCGGCTGGACCGGGAGACGAGCGGGCTGGTGGTGTGCGGCCGCACCACCGAGTCCTGCCGCGTGCTGGGCGGGCTGTTCCTGTCGCGCGACGTCCACAAGGAATACCTGGCGCTGTGCGAGGGCCAGCCTGCCGAGGACACCTTCGTCGTGGACGCGCCCATCGCGGAGGGCACGGACCTCATCCGCATCGCCGTGCGCATCGACCCGGTGGCGGGCAAGCCCAGCCGCACGCGCTTCCAGGTGCTCCAGCGCTTCACGCAGGGCGGTGCGCCGTTCGCGCTGCTGCGCTGCTTTCCGGAGACGGGGCGGCAGCATCAGATCCGCATCCACCTGCGCGAGGCGGGCTTCCCGCTGGTGGGGGACAAGATGTACGGGCCGGACCCCGGCTACTTCGACCGCTTCAGCAAGCACACGCTGGAGCCGGAGGCGTGGGCGCGGCTGCGGCTGCCCCGGCACGCGCTCCACGCGGAGCGCATCACGTTCCCGCACCCGGGCACCGGGGAGAGCGTCACCTTCGCGTCGCCGCTGCCGGACGACCTGAAGGACTTCATCGCCGGGAAGGCCCCGGCTCCCGCGACCGGGGAGCCGGAGCCGTCCTCGATGCCGTGAGGCCCTAGCCCGCCTTGCGGAGGCTCTTCGCTCCGGGCACCACGCGCAGCAACTGCGCGGGCATCCGGTCCACGAACTGCTCCGTGAAGCGGGCGAAGATGCGGAAGAGCACCGGCAACAGCACCAGCGTCAGCGCGCACGCGGAGAGGGTTCCGGACACGATGACGATGGCCAGCGGCTTCTGCATCTCCGAGCCGATGCCGTTGCTCAAACACGCCGGCACCAGGCCCAGCGCCGCCAGCGCGGCGGTCATCAGCACCGGGCGCAGGCGTTCGCGGCTGCCGTGGAGGATGGCGTCGTCCAGTGACTCGCCCGCCTCTCTTCGATCCGCGATGGCGCTCATCACCAGCACGCCGTTGAGCGCCGCCTGTCCGATGAGCGCGATGAAGCCCACCGCCGCCGCCACGCTCAGCGGCATGCCCGCCCAGTACAGGCCGAACACTCCACCCATCAGCGCGAAGGGCACGTTGAGCAGCGTCACCACCGCCCGGCCAAAGGAGTTGAATGCCTTGAAGAGGAGCAGCAGCGTGAGGACGAGCGCCACCGGGAGCACCGTGAGGAGGCGGCTCATTGCTCGCTCCTTGCTCTCGAACTCGCCGCCCCATTCGATGCTCGTTCCCGCCGGGGGCGGGGCTTCCTTTTGGACCAATGCCTGCGCGTCCTTCACGAAGGAGCCCAGGTCCCGGCCTCGCACGTTCATCCGCACGCCGATGTAGCGCCGGCCGTTCTCCCGGTTGATGGAGGCCCGGCCGAAGCCCGTCTTCACCTTGGCCAGCTCGCTCAGTGGCACCAGCACGCCTCCCTCCACGGGCACCCGCAGGCGGGAGATCTTCTCCACGTCGTCGCGGCTGGACATGGGCAGTCGCATCACCACGTCGAAGCGGCGCTCACCCTCCCAGAACTCGCTGAGCGGCCGGCCGCCCACCGCCGTCTGGAAGACGTGCTGGAAGTCTCCCAGCGACATGCCGTGGCGGGCCAGCGCCACCCGGTCCGGAGTCACCTGGATGCTGGGCACCTCGCCGCTCTTCACGATGCCCAGGTCCGCGACGCCTTCCACTCGCGACAGCGTGCGCTTCACCTTCTGCGAATACTCCTGGAGCACCTGGAGGTCGTCGCCGAAGAGCTTCACCGCGAGCTGGCCCTGCTGGCCGCTGATGCTCTCGTTCACGTTGTCGCCGATGGGCTGGCTGAAGCTGACCTCCATGCCGGGGACCTCCGACACGGAGCGCTGGAGGACCTCCAGCACGTCGTCCAGCTTGGGTGTGCTCTTCGGCCACTCGGCGGGCGGCTTGAGCTTCACGAAGAACTCCAGGTTGTTGGTGAGCTTCGCGTCGGTGCCGTCCTCCGGGCGGCCCAGCTGGCTGAGCACTCCGTCCACCTGCGGCGCCTGGCGCAGCAGGCCTTCGATGCGCGGCACCAGCTTGCGGCCCTCCGACAGGGAGATGTTCGAAGGCATGGTGAAGGTCAGATAGAGACTGCCTTCGTTGAGCGCCGGGAGGAATTCGCTGCCCATGCGCGGGATGAGGGCTCCCGCGCAGAGCAGGCCCACCGTGCACACCGCGACCACGGTGGCCGGGTGCTTGAGGCTCCAGGCCAACACGGGCCCGTAGGCCTTGTCCGCGGCTCGCAGCACCGGCGATTCCTTGTGCTTTACCGGCTTGCGGTAGACGAACGAGGCCAGCACCGGGATGAGCGTGACGGAGAAGACGAGCGCGCCCAGGAGCGCCGCCACCACCGTGTTCGCCATGGGCGCGAAGATGCGGCCCTCCACCCGCTGCAACATGAAGATGGGCAGGTACGCCGCGATGATGATGAGCAGCGAGAACACCGTCGGGCGCACCACCGCTTTCGTCGCGCGCTGGATGCGCTCGAGGGGCGTCTCTCCCTCGAACTGGTGGCCGGACATGCGGGCGAGGATGCTCTCGATGATGACCACGCCGCCGTCCACGATGACGCCGAAGTCCACCGCGCCCATGGACAGCAGGTTCGCCGACATGCCTCGCATCTTCAGGTAGATGAACGAGGCCAGCAGCGAGAGGGGAATCAGGACGCCCACGACGATGGCGGCCCGCAGGTCCAGCAGGAAGATGAAGAGGACCAGCGTGACGAGCAGCGCTCCCTCCAGCAGGTTGTGGCCCACCGTGCGCAGCGTCGTGTTCACCAGGTCCGTGCGGTCGTAGAACGGGTCGATGCGCGCGTCGTCTGTCTGGAGGCGGCCGTTCACCGCGGCCACCGCGTCGCGCACGCGGGAGAGCACGACGGAGGGGTTCTCTCCCCGGCGCATCAGCACGATGCCCTGCACCACGTCGCCGTCGCCGTCCCGGCTGACCACACCCTGGCGGGGCGACCAGCCCTCGTTCACGTCCGCCACGTCCTTGAGGAACACGGGCGTGCCTTCGTGCGTGGCCACCCGCACGTCGCGGATGTCGTCCAGCGAGCGGAAGAGGCCCTCGCTTCGGATGACGAACTGTTCGGAGCCTCGCTCCAGCACGCCGCCGCTCGCGTTCTCCGAGCCGTCCTTCAGCGCGTCCTCCACGTCGTCCAGCGTGAGGCCGAACGCGGCGAGCCGGGCGGGGTCCGGCTGGATGTGGATCTCCTTGAGCAGGCCGCCGTAGCTGACGACGTCCGCGACGCCGTCGACTCGCAGCAGGCCCGGCCGCACCACCCAGTCCTGGAGGGTGCGCAGCTTCATGGGGTCGCCCTTCGCGCCCTTCAGCGTGTAGCGGTAGATCTCCCCGATGGGCGTCGCCAGCGGACCCAGGGAGGGTGTGAGGCCTTCGGGCAGCTCCGCGTCGCGCAGGCGCTCCAGGACCTGGGCGCGGGCGAAGAGCACGTCGGTGTTGTCGTTGAAGCTCAGCGTGACGAACGACAGGCCGAACATGGAGAGGTTTCGCAGGCGCGTGAGGCCCGGCATGCCGTTGAGGGCCCGCTCCAGGGGCAGGCCAATCTGGCGCTCCACCTCTTCGGACGGCTGGCCCGGATAGAGGGTGATGACGTTGACCTGCGTGTCGGTGGGATCCGGGAAGGCTTCCACGGTGAGGTCTCGGAAGCAGAAATAGCCCCAGATGGCGGTGAGCAGCGTGAGGAACACCACCGCCGCGCGGTTCTTCAGGCTGAAGTCGACGAGCTTTTCGAACATGGGCGTCTTTCGGTTCGTCGTGGGACTTCAGTCCGCCAGTTCGATCTGGTTCTCCAGGAGCAGGGCGCCCCGGGCGACGAACCGGTCTCCGGAGGAGAGGCCTCCGCGCAGCTCCACCTCGCCGTCGCGGCGGCGGCCCGGCGTCACGGCGACGCGCTCCAGGCGGTTCGAGTCGCGGGCGACGAAGACCACGGAGCGCGCTCCGTCCGTCACCACCGCGCTGTCGGGGACACGCACTCGCTTGACGCCTTCGGGTGCGGTCGGGGTCACTTCCACGAAGGCGTTGGGGCGGAAGCGGCGGTCGTTGTTGGGGACTCGCACGCGCACCTCCACGGTGCGGCGCAGCGGATCCACCACCTCGGAGACGCGGTCCACCTTGCCTGCGCGGGTGATGCCGTCACGCGTGGTGACGGTGACGTCCTGGCCGGGGGACAGGTCCAGCGCATCCGCTTCCTGGAGGTCCGCGACCACCATCACCTGATCCAGGTCCGACAGCCGCACGAGGGGCTTGTCGCGGTCCGGCGTCACCTCCTGGCTGGCCACCACGTCCAGGTCCACCACCGTGCCGGAGCGCGGGGCTGTCACCCAGAAGAGGTTCTCTCCTCGGGAGGAGACCCGGAGGCTGCCCTGCTTCGCCTTCGCGGCTTCGAGGGAGAGCTCGGCCTGACGCAGCTCCGTCTGGGCGGCGAGCAGCTCCTTCTCCGGGGCGGCGCTCAGGGCGACCAACGCCTTGAGGCGCTCCGCGTTGCGGCGCTTCTCCGCGAGCTCTGCTTCCGCGCCGCGCTGTTCGCGCAGCAGCTCCGCGAAGGCGCCGGAGCGCACGCTGAAGAGGTCGTCGCCCTGCTTCACGCGGTCGCCGGGGCGCACGCGCACCTCCTCCACGCGGCCCGCGAGCGGGGCGCCCACGGACGCGGTGCGCGCTTCGTCGAACTGCACTCGCGCGGGGGAGGGAAGCGGGGTGAGGGCGCTGCCTTCGGTGGCGATGGCGAGCTGCACGTAGTGCCACTGCGGCGCTCCGTCTGGCAGGTGGACCGTTTCGCCCTTCACGGTGGGGCCGGCGATGGCGGTCTCGCTCTCCGCGATGGAGTCGGTGGGGGCCAGCACGTAGAGCAGCACGCCGGTGCCCAGGAGGCCTGCTCCCGCGAAGGCCATCCAGACCGGGGCTCGGCGGGTGGTGGTGGACGTCGGGACGGTGGAGGAGGTGTCGGGGGTGTTCATGGAGTGGGGACTTTCGAAAAGGGGGAAGAGATCAGGAGCGGGGATTGATCAGCGTGTCCGGTGCTCGCGGACCGGCGGCACTGGCCCGGGCGATGGCGACGGTGAGGTGGTAGGCGGTCTGGTCCAGGTCGGCCGCGTGCAACACCAGCTCTCCGTAGGTGCGGCGCGCGAGGAGCAGGTCCTGCAAGGCCACGCCTCCGGCCTTCACCGCCGCGTCCAGGCGCTGCACCACGCCTTCAGCCAGCGGGAGCGTCTGCGTGTGCAGCTTCTGGCGGCGCTCCTGCACCGCACGCAGTTGCTGGTTCAGGACGTCCGTCTCCCTCGCGGCCTGAGCCGTCAGCAGCTCGCGGGCGACCCTGGCGGACTCGGCGCTGGCGCTGGCGGCTTGTGCGTCCGCCTGTCCGTGGTCGAAGAGGGGCAGCGGAATCGACAGGCCCACGAAGAGGGAGTTCTTCTGGTTGCCGGCGATGACGAACTGGTCTCGCGTGTAGCCGGCTCGCACCGTCGGATCCGGGATCCACCGGCGCTTCGCCAGCGTCAGCGCGGACCGCGCCGCTTCCTGCTGCGCGCTCAGCGCCTTCAGGTCCGGCCTGGATTCGATGGCGGCGGGCGCGGGTGCGCGGTCGAGCCTTGCCTTGAGGAAGGACATCGCCCGCTCGTGGCTTCCGAAGGGCTCACATGGCAGGCCCGCGAGCTGCGCGCACGCGAGCAGCGCGTCCGCCAACTTCGCCCGCTCCTCTCCCAGCGCCGTCTCCAGCGACTGCGCCTCCAACGTGGAGCGGTCCACGTCCAGCCCCGCCGCGTCGCCGTGCTGCTGCCTTGCGCGTTGCAGGTCCGTGAGCTTCAGCGCGTCGTCGGTGAGCTTCGTCAGCTCCGCGATGCGCACCTCCGTGGTGGCCACGTCCGCTGCTCGCTCCAGCACGTCGTACGTGCGGGCTCGCAGCGCTGCGTGCACGTCCAGCGTGGTGGCGACCAGCGCCGCCTTCGCCGCGTCCTGACGCGGGCCTCGCTTGCCCAGCTCCACCAGCTCCGACAGCCCCACGACGTAGTTGGGCACGTCGTCCCAACGGCGCAGGCCCGGTGGGTTCGTGGCCCCCAGGGGAATGGTGTTCATCGACACGTCCAGCTCCGGATTGGGCAGCAGGTGCGTGCGCTGGTGATCCGCTCGCGACGCGGCGAGGCGGGCACGGTCGTCCGCGAAGTCCGCGGAGTGCTCCCAGAGAAGCTCCGCCAGACCGTCGTCGTCCGGCAGGGTGGAGAGCAGCAGCGTGGCGGGAGAGGTGGGGTGTTGCTCGGCACCGGCGGTGAGGCCGAGCAGGGTGCCCAGGGCGATGAGAGCGGGGAGGGAACGGCGCAATCGGCAGGCTCCGGTGAGAATCCGGAGTCCCCCCATCGCAAGCCATGTGCCCGGCACTTCCCCAACAAATCCGCGCGGATGCGACGCCGCGCGACTTCAAAATCCTTTCATCGTCCGCGACTTCAAAATTCTTTCATCGCAGGGACTGCAAGTTCCCTTCACTCGTCGCCCAGGCGCTTGAGGAAGGTCGGGTAGGACAACCCGAGCGCCTTCGCCGCCTCCATGCGCCGGCCGCCCTGCCGCTCCAGCACCCAGCGCACGTACGCGCGCTCCAGGTCCTCCATGGGCACGGGCTCCGTCACGCTGAAGGCTCCCGGCGCCACTTCGGCCGGTGCCTCCACGTTCACCGCGTTGCTGACAGAGGGCGTGCCGCCAAGCACCTCCAGCTCCAGCTCCGGTCCGGGCTCCAGCACCAGCGCCCGCTCCAGGATGTTGCGCAGCTCGCGCACGTTGCCCGGGAACGCATAGGCCGCAAGCCTCGCGCGGGCCTTCATCCCCAGGCTGACGTCGCGCCGGCCCAGCTCACGGCCCAGGTCCGCGAGCATCCCTTCCGCCAGCGGGAGGACGTCCTCGCGCCGCTTGCGCAGCGGGGGGATGTCGATGCGGAACACGCTCAGGCGGAACCAGAGGTCCTCGCGGAAGTTGCCGCCCGACATCTGCTTCGGCAGGTCCCGGTTGGTGGCGGCCACGATGCGCGCGGTGCTCGTCTGCTCCGTGGTGCCGCCCAGCCGGCGGAATCTCCCCGAGTCCAGGAACGTCAGCAGCTTCGCCTGGAGCGCCAGCGGCAGTTCGCCCACTTCATCCAGGAAGAGCACGCCGCCGTGGGCCACCTCCACCAGCCCGCGCCTCGCGGTGCGCGCGTCCGTGAAGGCGCCCTTCTCGTGGCCGAACAGCTCGCTCTCCACCGTCTGCTCGGGCAGGGCCGCGCAGTTGATGTGCACGAAGGGCGCGCCCCCGTCCTTCGACGCGAGCGCATGCAGGTGCCGGGCGAGTTGCTCCTTGCCCACGCCCGTCTCGCCCAGCAGCAGCACCGGACTGCGAGGCGACGCGGCGATGCGCTCCAGCATCGCGAACACCCGCTGCATGGCGGCGGACGTGGGAGGCACCAGGCGTCGGCGGCCGGACAGCTCCGCCTCCGCCGTCTCCAACCGGTCCCGCAGGCGGCTGGCATCCAGGGCCCGGCGCGCACGCAGCACCAGGTCCGCCAGCTCCACGGGCTTGGCCAGGTAGTCCGCCGCGCCGGCCCTCACCGCGTCCACCGCGCTGGCGATGTCGCCGTGCGCCGTCACCATCACCACCGCCACGCCGGGCGCGTGCGCCTTCAGCTCCGGCAGGAACGCGAGCCCGTCTCCATCCGGCAGGCGGCGGTCCAGCACCACCAGCACGGGCGTGGCCTTCGCGAGCGTCGCGCGGGCCTCGTGCAGCGAGTGCGCCACCGTGAGGCTGAAGCCCTCGCGCTGGAGCGCCACCGCCGCGATGGAGGAGAAGGCGCGGTCGTCATCCACCAAGAGGACGGGGAGGCTCATGGCCGGGGGGCTCGGGGCAGGTGGAGGAGGAAGAGGCAGCCGTCGGGAAGGCGCTCGAAGGCGAGGTGTCCGCCCTGATGCTCCAGCGCCTGGCGCGTCATGGCCAGCCCCAGGCCGATGCCCTTGGGCTTGGAGGTGCGGAAGGGCTCGAAGAGGTGTCCCTCCACGTCCGCCGGCGGCCCGCCCCCGTTGTCCTCCACCGTCACCACCGCCGCGTCCGCGTCCAGGCGGGCGCGCACGCGCACCCGGGGCTCGGACACCTTGCCCAGGTCCTTGGCCGCCACCGTGGCCTCCATCGCGTTGCGCACCAGGTTGTCCAGCGCGGTGGTGAGCAGCAGCGGGTCGCACGACACGAGCGCCCCGGCCGGGGGCACGTCCACGTCCACGCGCACCTCGCCCGCCTCCGGCAGCGAGCGCAGGCCCTCCACCACGTCGCGCACCACTTGGGCCAGGTCCACGTCCACGCGGCGCACGACGGGCGGCTTGCCGAAGTTCAGGAGCGACGTGGCCAGGTGCGCCAGCCGGTCAATCTGACCGTGCAGCGTGCGCACCACGAGCCCGCCCTCTCCCTCCGGGGAGACGAGGCCCGTGGCGGCCTTGAGGCCGTTGAGGGAGTTCTTCACCTCGTGCGCGATGAGGCTGGCGGCGCTGCCCAGCGCGGCCATCTTCTCCTGCTGCGCGGAGCGCGACTCCACCTCGCGGAACAGGCCGTAGACGCGGCGCCAGTGCACGGTGAAGAGCACCAGCGTGCCCACCTGGAGCAGCGCCAGCACCAGGAGCTGCACGAGGAAGCGGTCGCGCAGGCCGGACAGGAGCGCCGTCTCGTCCGCGGCGAGCAGCAGGTGCAGCCCCGTGCCGGGCACGGGCGTGGCGGTGAGGAAGGTCTCCGGCATCGCGTCCAGCGACGGGGGCCGGACGCCCTCGCGGATGAAGTCGCGCAGCTCCCCGGACGCGCGCGACACGCTGGCCCACGAGGGCGGGGCGCTCGGCAGGAAGAGGTCGCCAGAGGCGTTGAGGACGAGCAGCTCCAGGTCACTGCTCAGCGGCCGTCCGCCCGGCAGCGCCATCTCCGTGTCCAGCAGGCCCGCGAGCACCGCGGTCGTCTGGCCCGCGCGCACCACCGGCACCGCGACGACGAAGAGGGAGGCGCCTGGCGCGATGGCGTCCACCACCGACGTCTGGCGCGCGAGCACCTGCTGGAACCAGGGGCGCGTGGCGAAGCCGCCCCGGGCTTCTGACTCGACTTTCGCTCTTTTGGAGCGAGGGGGCGAGCGCTGCGGTCTACGCCGCGCGCTCCTGGGGGTGCGTGGCGCGGGAGGCGGCGCGTAAGTTGGCGCGAAGTCGACGCGGCGAGTGCCAGCGG
>NZ_RAVW01000335.1 GCF_003611585.1 Corallococcus exercitus
GTCAGGGCCTGCTTCACTCGCGCCGCGATGGCGCCGCCAATGGACTCGCCGATTCTGGTCATGTCGGGTCTCCCCCTCGAACCACCGAGACGGTGGACGTTGATGGATTATCGACCCTTGGCGCTCGGAGTTGCGGCGTTTCCACGCCTACATCGGCGCCTGGAGCGGGGCCCTCAGTGCCGGGTCCGGTAGCGGTCCACGGCGGCCAGGAGCACCTCCGTGCGCACCGGCTTGCCCAGGAGGCACACGGTCCCGGCCGGGGGCGCCTGGAGGTCCGGGTCCGCGGTGAGCGCCAGCACCGGCAGCCGCGACGTCAGGTCCAGGTTCCGCAGCCGGGAGAGGAAGCGCTGGTCCTCCGGGTTGCGCAGCATCAGGCTGAGCAGCACCAGGGCGGGGCTGTGGGGGAGCCGGCCCAGCACGTCCAGCGCCTGCGTGGCCGTGGCCACGGACAGCACCGTGTAACCCTCCAGCACCAGGAGGGCCGCCAGGGCCTCACGCAGGTCGTCGTAGCTCTCGACCACCAGCAAGGTCGAGGGTTTGTCCAGGGCGTCCACGGTCAAACCTTATACCCCCGAAGCCCCGGGGCGTGCACACCCGGGGCCTGGGGCGCGCGTGGCTAGGCGCGGGCCTTGGGGCTGAGCTGGGGCTTGAGGATGACCTTGGTGTAGCCGTCCTTGCGGGCGTCGAACTTCCGGTACGCGTCCGGCGCGTCCTGCAGCGGCAGGCGGTGGCTGACGATCATGCCGGGCCTGGCGCGGCCCGCGATGATGAGGTCGCGCAGGAAGTGGTTGTAGCGCTTCACCGGCGTCTGGCCGGTGCCCACGGTGATGCCCTTGTCGAACACCTTGGCCCACGGCAGCGGGTAGATGCCCTGCTTCGCGTTCTCGTTGGCAGCGCCGGGGTCCGGGGCCATGTAGACGCCCACGACGCCAATGGAGCCCGTGGGGTTCACCAGCTCCACCAGCTGCTCCAGCACCTGGGTGGGCTTCTCCCGGCCGCCGTGCGCGTCCGCGCCCTGGATGTCGCGCGACTGGTAGCCCACGGCGTCGATGCCGCACATGACCCCCAGGGCCTTCTCCTCACCGGGGCGCAGCGCGCCCATGATGAGCGGGTTGCCGCGGCGCAGGTCCAGGATCTGTTTCACCGGGTCGCCCTTCGTGAAGTCGATGGGGATGGCGCCCATCTCCTTCACCTTGGCCAGGCGCTCCGGGACGCTGTCCACCACGTACACCTCCGAGGCGCCGCGCAAGAGCGCGCAGTAGCCGGCGAGCAGGCCCACGGGCCCCGCGCCGAAGACGGCCACCGTGGCCCCGGGCCGCACGTTCGCCAGCTCGGTGCCGTGGTAGGCGGTGGGGAAGACGTCGGACAGCAGGAGGAAGTCGTCCTCCAGGTCGTCGCCCGGCTGCCCGGGCACCTTCAGGCAGTTGAAGTCCGCCCAGGGCACGCGGAGCAGCTCCGCCTGTCCACCCCGGTACGGACCCATGCCCGCGTAGCCGTAGCCCGCGTGCGGCGCTTCCGGGTTGGCGACGAGGCAGGCCTCCGTGCGGCCTCGCACGCAGTCGAAGCAGGTGCCGCAGGCGATGTTGAAGGGCAGCACCACGCGGTCGCCCTTCTTGATGCTCACCACGCCAGGGCCCACCTGCTCCACGACGCCCATGTTCTCGTGGCCGAACACCTGTCCGGCCTTGGACGCGGTGCGGCCCTCGTACATGTGCAGATCGCTTCCACAGATACCGGCGGAGGTGACACGGATGACGCAGTCCGTGGGCGCCTCCAGCTTGGGGTCCTCCACCTCCTCCACCTTCACCTGGCTGTTCTGCTTGTAGACGACGGCGAGCATGGGCCTCTCCCGGGTTGTGCCGTGACGCGGCCCACCAAGGATGGGACGCGGCGCGTCCACCGGAAGCGGCTGTGGAAATTGCACGCCCGGACGCCCCGTGCAGGCGTGCGAGGCGGGCGCGCGTTCAAGGGCCCGCACCCGCCAGCGAGAAGGCCGTGAAGCTCAGTGCGCCAGCACCGCCGGCGCCTCCACCGGGGACACCAGCGACTGCCGCTCCCACGCGCGGCTGCGCCAGCGCAGCCACATGGCCAGGCCGCGCGTCCACTCGTCCGCGGCCACCGCGAGCCACACGCCCGCCAGGCCCAGCTCCAGGTGGAACACGAGGTAGTAGCCCAGGGGCAGGCTCATGCAGGCCATGGACAGCACGCCCATCATCACCGGAAAGGTGGCGTCACCCGCGGCGCGCAGCGCGTTCACCAGCACCAGGTTGAACGAGCGGCCCGTCTCCAGAAGCAGGCTCAGCACCAGCACCTGCGACGTCAGCCGCAGGATGTCGCCGTCGTGCGTGAACAGGCGGATGAGAGGCTCGCGGAAGAGGATGGCCGTCACGTCCACCGCGACGGTGATGCCGATGCTCCACTTGAGGCTCTGGAGCACGCGCGCGTATGCGTCCTGCGAGCGCTTCGCGCCGACGAGCCTTCCGACGAGGATGGACGTGCCCATGCCGATGGCCAGGCTGCACAGGAAGACGTACTGGGACATGGCGTTGGCGTACTGCCGCGAGGCGAGCGCCACCGGGCCCAGGTACGTCACGTAGTACAGGAACACCGTCTGGCACGCGTGGTACGTCAGCTGCTCCACCGCGGACGGCACGCCCACGCGCAATATCTTCCGCACGTACTCACGTGTGAGCGCCACGAAGTTCGCGGGCCGCATGCGCACGTCCATCACCCGCCAGAGCATCCACGCGAAGACGCCCACCGCCATCGCGCGGCTGAAGACGGTGGACATGGCCGCGCCCGCCACGCCGTGCGCCGGCATGCCGAAGTGCCCGAAGATGAGCACCCAGTTGCCCAGCACGTGCACCACGTTCATGCCCAGGGCCACGAACATGGACTGCCGCGTGAAGCCGTACGTGCGGATGAGGCTGGAGAAGACGTTGATGAGCGCCTGCAGGAACAGGAAGCCGCCTGCGATGTGCCAGTAGGTGCTCGCGTACGCGAGCGTCCGGGGCTCCAGGTTCATCCGCCCCAGGATGGCGTCCGCGGACAGGAGCAGCCCGCCGCTCACCGCGAGCCCCAGGAGGAAGTTCATCGTGATGGCCTGCGCCGCGATGCGCGCGGCCTCCGCGCTCCGCTTCGCGCCCAGGTACTGGGACACGACGATGGACGCGCCGTGGCTCACCACCTCCATCACCAGGATGCAGATGAAGACGTACTGATTGACGACGCCCACCGCGGAGACGGCGGCGTCCGACACACCGCTGAGCATCAGCGTGTCCGCCGTGCCCATCAGCATGAAGAGGAAGAGCTCGAAGAAGATGGGCCAGGTGAGCCGGAACAGGCCGGGCTCTCGCTGGGAGTGCGTCTCGACTTCAGTGTGCATGGATGCGCCGCGTCAGGTGACCCCACTGTGCGCGCGCGATATTTCGATTTCAACCGGAAGCACCCGCGCCGGCTGCCTGCCTGGCGCGAGTGCTTTGCGTTTGAAAAGTGAGAGCTGGACCTACGACGACGTCAGCCGGTTCACGGTGTCCACCAGGGCTCGCAGGGAGAAGGGCTTCTTGAGGAAGCCGTCCCAGCGCTGTTCCTCGGCCTTCGCCCGGGGCGGCTGGATGGCGCTCATGACGAGGATGGGGAAGCGGTGGCTTGCGTCCTTGCGGATGGCGTCGATGGTCTCGTAGCCGTTCATCACCGGCATCATCACGTCGATGATGGCCAGGTCGGGCTTCTCCTCCTTGAGTCTGGCCAGCGCCTCGCGGCCGTTGCCGCAGGTGACGACGCGCAGCTGCTCCTCCTCCAGGATGGCCTGGATGGCCTCCGCGATGTCCTGCTCATCGTCCACGACGAGCACGGTCTTCATGACCGCCTCCGCCGGGACGTGCCCGCCGGGGCCTTCTTCGCGGCCGACCTCTTCTTCGCGGAGGCCTTCCGGCCCTGCTTCTTGCGCACGCCCAGGGGGGCCTTCACCTTGGCGGGCCGGGAGGACTCGCCGCCGGAGATGCGCGCGTGGCCGGTGAGGATGCTCTCCGCGCTCTCGAAGGTGTCCGCGACCCGGATGCCCTCCTCGCTGATGGAGAACTCGCGGATGGCGCTGTCGTAGGCGCTCTCGCGCATCTTCATGATGGAGAGCAGGCGGTAGAGCTGCGAGCGCAGCTCCACGTAGCGCACCAGGATGACGTTCTCCACGGTGGACGCGGCCTCCGGCTGGGGCATCTCCACGCCGGGGCTGAACAGGGGCGTCTCATCCGAGTACAGCGTGGTGACGTCCATCATCCGCAGTTGGTGGGTGAGCGCGGAGAAGAAGCGGCCCATGCGGTCCGGGTACACGGCGGCGGAGCGGAAGCCGGACACGCCGTCGATGAAGAGGCGCAGGCGGTCCACCTTGCGCTCCTCGATGCGCTCCAGCAGCCGCTCCGCCAGCGAGTCCAGGTTGTGCTCCAGCGGCGGCTGCCACTGGATTTCGATGAGGCCCTCGTCCACGTACTTCTTGAGGTCCCCCATGCCGGTGCCCTCCGCCTTCTCGATGAGGCGGGGGGGCGTCTCGAAGAAGCCGAAGTAGACGCCCGGCTGGCCCTCGCGCGCGCCCTGGAGGAGGAAGTGAAGCCCCAGCAGCGTCTTGCCCGTGCCGGGCGCGCCCAGGAGCAGCGTGGTGGAGCCGGAGAGCACGCCCCCATGAAGGGCTTCGTCCAGGCGGGGGATGCCGAAGGGCATGCGGATGCGGTCCTCGCGCCCCTCCGCGGCGGGGTGCGCGAACTGCACCTCCGTGCGCGGGTGGATGACGATGCCCTGCTCGGAGATCTCCACCTCGTGGCGGCCCAGCAGGGACGGCCCGCCGCGGAACTTGATGGCGATGAGCTCGCGCACCGCGCGGGGCCCGTGCAGCCAGAGGGACAATTCGAAGATGCCGTCCACCGCGGTGTTCTCCGGGTGGATCTCCCCCTCGTGGTGCGGGGCGAGCAGCAGCGTGGTGCAGCCCAGGATGCTGCAGAAGGTCTGCAGGTCCTGCAGGAAGCGCTTGAAGGTCAGGTCCGAGCGGGCGAACTCCCTCGCCGCGTCCATGCCGTCGATGATGAGCAGCGTGGTGCCGTGCGCCTGCGCGTTCTTGCGCAAGAGCTCCAGCAGCCCCTTGAGCCCGTCGCGCTCCAGGTCTCGGTAGCCGCTCAGGTACTGGAGCCGGTCCGGGATGACGCTGGCGTCGTAGAACGTCATCTGCGACAGGTTCTCCAGCATGCGCCCGTGCGACTCCGACAGCAGCGTCACGTAGAGCGCCTTGCCGCCGTTCTTCACGTGCTGGAAGGCAATCTGGTTCGCGAGCACCGTCTTGCCGGAGCCCGGCGGACCGATGATGGCGTAGGACGACCCCTGGATGAGGCCGCCCTTGGTGATGAAGTCCAGCCGGGGCACGTTGGTGACGAGCCGCTTCGCCGGACTCCTTCCTTCGTCGGACCTGTTGCTCCCGTCCGCGTCTTCGCTCTTCACGAAACCTTCTCCTCTGGAAACGTCAGTACCGCTGCGTGCGATGCAAGGGGAGCCTCAGCTCGAAACACGCGCCCTGGCCCAGGGCGCTCTTCACGCTCAGCGTGCCGTCGTGCGCGGCGGCGATCTCCCGGGCCAGGTAGAGCCCCAGGCCCAGTCCTTCGAACCGGCCGTCGGACTGCACGCGCTCGAAGCGGCGGAAGATGCGCGCGTGGTCCTCCGGCGCGATGCCCACGCCCTGGTCCTCCACCTCCAGCACCGCGTGGCCGTCGTGCGTGGACAGGCGCGCCCTCACGGGCCGGCCCTGGCCGAACTTGACGGCGTTGGACAAGAGGTGGCCCACGGCCTGCTCCAGCATGCGCGGGTCGCCGAAGAGCGTGACGGGCGCGTCGGGAAGGACGGCCTCCAGGTCCACGTTCGCGCTGCGGGCCGGGGCCTGGAAGCGCTCCACCTGCTCGCGCACCAGCTGGGAGAGGTCCACCGTCTCCACCTGCAGGGCGATGTCCTGGGTGGACAGGCGCGACACGTCCAGCAGGCTGTCCACCAGGTTCTGCAGCCGCGTGAGCTGGCGCACCGCCGGGGTGAGGCGCTTCTCCATGGGGCCGTGCGCTTCCGTGTCGTCCATCACCATCTCCACCGCGCGCTCCAGGTTGAGGCGCAGCACGGTGAGGGGCGTCTTCAGTTCATGCGCGGCGATGCTGAGGAACCGGTCGCGCGCGCGCACGGCGTCCCGGGCGCGGGCCTGGAGGCGCAGGAGCGCCTCGATGTTCGCGAGCAGCTCGTCCTCCGCCAGCGGCCGCGTCCAGTACGCGTCCGCGCCCTGGGCGAGCCCCCGCACGCGGTCCTCGCGCCGCACGGACACGGACGACAGGTGGGCGATGAGCAGGTCGTGCGTCGCTTCGCTCGCGCGCAGGCGGCGGCACACCTCGTACCCGTCGATGTCCGGCATGTGCACGTCCAGCAGCACCAGGTCGGGCCGCCCCTGGGCAAGCCGCAGTGCCTCGCGTCCTCCGGTGGCCTCGAGCACCTGGTAGCCGCCCTGACGGAGCGTGAGGCTCAGCAGGTACAGCGTCGCCGGGTCGTCGTTGACGTTGAGGACCGTGATGGCGGGACGGGTCCCCTGGGCGTTCTGGGAATCGGAGGTGTTCACGGGCCGTGCAACGGAACAGTGGGGGCGAGCGCGGCGAATGGAACCACTGGCATCCAAAAAGATTGGTGGCAGTGTGCCCGGCATCCTGGCGGGTGTTGGCCGCCAGACGATTCATGCGCTGGAGGCGTCCGCCTTCTTCCATGCAGGCCGACGGCGGGGCCCTGCTCAGGGCATGGCTTCCAGGCGGAACTGCTGGCAGTCGTTGTTGGCCCAGACCCACTGCTGGACGGTGGCGCCGTCACCGCTGCTCCAGCAGTTGCTCACGTCCAGCACCTTGCCGCTGTGGCGGGCCTCGAAGCGGGTGTAGCCGCCCGTGGTGGCCACCGGCTTGAACTGCTGGTTCGCGCCGCCCGCCCAGGACCACTCCTGCACGCGCGCGCCGTCCGCGCTGCTCACGTCCGCCACGTCCACCACCTTGCCGCTGTAGCGCGACACCAGCCGCGAATAGCCGCTGTCGGTGGCCACCAGGGCCCACTGCTGGCTTGCGCCCGTGTGGCACGTCCACTGGTGCAGCCCGGTGCCGTCCGCCGCGGACGGGCCCACGATGTCCACGCACTTCCCCGTGGCCTTGTTGACCAGCCGGTACCACGGGCCCTGCGTGCCGGACGTCCCGCCCCACTGGAAGGACGCCACCGAGCGCGGCGGCAGCGTGTACTCGAAGGCCTGGCCGCCCCAGCGGACCTTGAAGGACAGCGTGGCGCCGTCGTTGGAGTTCAGCGCGACCAGCGCGTGTGAGCCGTCCGGGTTGCGGAAGGCGAGCGTCTCGATGTTGTTGTTGCCCAGCGACGTCGCGCCCACGCGCACCGCGCCCGGCCGCACCACCTTCGCCAGGTGCGCCCACGCGTAGTACTCCTCGTTGCGCGTGTACGTGCCGTTGGCGTTGTCCACCGTGAACATGCCCCGGCAGTCCGCGCAGCCGCCCACGCGCGGCCCGTGGTTGGGGTCCAGCGCGAGGTTCCAGTAGAAGGACGTGCGCGACCAGTGGCGCAGCGGCCCGAAGAGGTTGTTCTGCAGCGCCCACTCCAGGTTCGCGGCGGCGTTGGTGGCCCAGAAGCCGCCGGTGCACTCCGTGTAGTGCACCTCCTTGGTGGGGTACGCGTCGTGGAAGGCGGACTGGACGCTGTAGCTGCCCTCGGGGCTCTCGTAGCAGTGGTAGGCCACGCCCGCGACGGCGCCCTGCGCCTGCCCGCCGTTGTAGGCCATCACCTCATGCGGATAGCCCGCGGGGCCCGTGCCGTCGTACCAGTTGTGGTCCCACGCCAGCAGCTTCACGCCGTTGAAGCCCGCGGCGTTGAGCGCGGGGCGCAGGTGCTGGGCCGTGAAGACGGACTGGTCGTTGGACTCCATCTGCATCGTCGGGTAGCTGCCGTTGGCGTTGTGCGGCTCGTTCTGCGGGCTCAGCGCGTGGATGGGCACGCCGTTGGCCTGGTAGGCCTGCACGAAGCGCACGAAGTAGTTCGCGTACAGGCCGTACAGGTCGTTGCGCAGGTAGCCGCCGCCGGTGAGCGAGTTGTTGAACTTCATCCACGCGGGCGCGCTCCACGGCAGCGCGAACACCTTCACCTCCGGGTTGATGGCGCGCGCCTGCTGGAGCAGCGGCAGGATGTACGCCGCGTCGTGGCCCACGGAGAAGTCATTCAGGTCGCAGCAGGTGTCGTCGTACGTGTAGCTGTTGCGTGAGAAGTCCGACGCGCCCATGGGCAGGCGGATGGCGCTCTGGCCCGCGCCCGCGCTCACGCTGAACAGGTCGTTCATGATGGCCGTGCGCTGCGGCGAGTTGAAGATGAGCCACGCGGACGCGTCCGTGAGCGCGCCGCCGAACCCGTCCACGGTCTGGTACGTCACGCCGTCGTTCACGTCGATGGCCGTCGCGCTGCCCGTCTCCGCGCCGAAGACCTTGTTCGCTTCCGTGCTGAGCTTCTTCGACAGCGTGCTGCCCGACGTCGTCGTCAGCCACACCCGCACGGTCTCGTTCGCCGCGCTCGCGGCGGGCGGAAGGAGGGCGGAGGCGGTCAGCAGCAGGCCATGCAGGGGGATACGGGACCACCAGGGGGACATGCGGGGCTCCAGACAGCGAAGGGGGAGCCCGGCAGTCTATTCAAGTTGTTCTGCTATGGCCTGTTAATCGTGGATGGCTGCGGAGTGGACGCCGCGAGGGGCATTGCCTCCAGGCGGCGGGTGGCGGCGGTGTGGAGCACGATGAGCTGCCGCGCGAGCCGTTCGAGCTGGGACTGGAGCAGGGGCGCCTCCGCGCCCAGCGCGGCGCCGGCTTCGTCGGGCGTGGGGTCATTCCAGCCGATGAGCGCGTTGAAGGCGGGCAGGGGCTTGGGACGGCGGCCGTGGAGCACCGCGTCCGCCAGGTCCTCCATGCTGGAGTCCACGGCCCGCGAGAAGCGGGACAGGGCCTCCCGCACCGCCGGGGTGGAGGGCACGGAGCGCCGCGACGCGAGGAGGGTGCAGACGGCGGCGAACCTCCGCGTGAAGGCGAGCAGGGTCATCAGCGGCTCCACCGCCTCCGTGCGCCAGCGCGGCTCGTTGAGCAGCCGCTGGAAGGACGCCTCCGCGTTGATGGTGGCCAGCCCCAGCTTGCGGCGGGCCGCGGTAAGCGCCGCAGTGTCCTGGGGCTCGTCCCGCCGCCACGCGCGGGCCAGCACGTCGAAGAACTCGCGGTCCGCGCGCAGCGCTTCCGCCAGCTGCGCGGGGAAGCGCTCCTCCTCCGAGCGCTGCCACAGGAAGAAGGTGCCCGCGAGCGCCAGCGCGCCGCCGATGAGCGTGTTGACGATGCGCACCGGGGCCAGCGTCCAGTCCCCGCTGCCCAGCTCCGCCAGCAGCACGAAGGTGAGCGTGGCGAAGATGGTGAACAGCCCGTAGTTGAGCGGGATGAGGCTCACGCACAGGGCCGCGGTGCAGAAGAGCAGGCCCATCATCGCGTATGGGTTCTGGAGCCACGACGCGACGGCGATGGCCAGCAGGCCGCCCACCACGGTCCCCAGCACCCGCTGGAGCGCCTTGAGGAAGGTGGGCCCGGTGTACGGCTGCATGATGGTGAGGACGGTGATGGTCACCCAGTAGCCGTGGTTCGGCCGGAACACGCTGGCGATCCACACCGCCGCCGTGGTGGTGACGCCCACGCGCAGCGCGTGCCGGAGCACCTCCGAGCCCAGCGTGAGGTGCGCGCGCACGGGGTCCATCAGGGATGCGTGGGACTCCTCCGCCAGCTCACGCGCGGGAGGCGGGGCCTGGGTGAGCGGCCCGGGCAGCCGGCACGCGGTGTCCAGCGCCACGTC
Organism: Corallococcus exercitus; assembly: GCF_003611585.1. Lineage (GTDB taxonomy): Bacteria > Myxococcota > Myxococcia > Myxococcales > Myxococcaceae > Corallococcus > Corallococcus exercitus. The sequence goes on from NZ_RAVW01000335.1 coordinate 9,916, forward strand.
CGCGCGCTCGCGCAGCTCCGCGAGCAGCCGCGCGATGTCCGACAGCCGCGCCCGCTCCAGGCGCGTGATGAGGCCGCGCGCGTCCAGGTCTCCCAGCGCGTCGCGCAGCGCGCGGCCGTCCCACTCCGGCTGGGGCCTGCGGCTGCGGCCCTCCTGCTCCACCAGCCGCACCAGGTCCCGCGCCGTGTTCGCGCACTCCAGCAGCGCCACGGCCACCGCCGCGCGAGGGTCTCCCACGGGGCCGCTCACCGGCGGGCCCAGGCTCTCCAGCTGCTCACCCAGGGCGATGAGCCCCATGAACATCGCGTCCGCGGACTCCAGCAGCACCAGCAGCCGCTCGCCCCGGCCGCGCTCGACCCGGCCCTGGCGCGTGGCGGCCAGCGTGGTGCGCGCCAGCTCCAGGTGCTCGCGGATGCGCCCGTGCTGCTCCTGGATGAGCGCCTGCCACGCGTCCTCGCGCGCGCCCTGCACCGTGCGCGACAGCCCTTCCGCGTAGTCCGCCACCGCGTCGAAGCACGCCGCCACCGCCTTGCGCGCGGGCCGGTAGGGGCGGATGGGCCAGAGCACCAGCGACAGCACCATGGCCCACGCGGAGCCGCCCAGCACCGCCAGCCCGGACTCCAGCGCGGCCAGCGCGGTGGCCGGGGGCAGGCCCAGGGCGATGACGAAGGTGGTGGCGGCGATGTTGCCGGTGAGGTTCGCCGCGGCGCCGTACACGCCCGCGAAGCTCCACGCCGTCACCCACAAGAGCGTGGCGGGAATGGCCAGCATGGGGTGCATTCCCGCCAGGCCGCCCAGCACCGCGGACACCGCCGCCGCCAGCGCCGTGCCGCCCATGGCGCGGAAGCGCGCGTGGTAGGAGCCGCCCTTGTCCACGAAGGACGTGTTGAAGCCGCCCACCGCGAGCCACAGGGCGCCGGGCAGGTGCAGCGCGGTGCCCACGACGGTGGGGACGAAGAACGCGAGCGCGGCCCGGAGGCCCGCCTTCACCGCGGGCCGCACGGGCGCGAAGCGGGCGACGGCCCTGGCATGGTCCAGCAACTGACGGCGAATCACCCGTCCCCCATAGGCCAACGC
>NZ_RAVW01000336.1 GCF_003611585.1 Corallococcus exercitus
TACGAGATCTGCGCATGTCTCGTGGGCTCGGAGATGTGTATAAGAGCCAGCTTGGGGGGAGACGCGCGCGGCAAGACGATGTCGCTGGGGCGGGGTGGGTCGGACTACTCGGCGGCGCTGGCGGCGGCGGCGCTGGATGCGCGGCTGCTGGAGATCTGGACGGACGTGGACGGCATCTTCAGCGCGGACCCGCGGCTGGTGCCGGAGGCGTTCGCGCTGGAGGAGGTGAGCTTCGAGGAGGCAATGGAGCTGGCCTACTTCGGCGCGAAGGTGCTGCATCCGAAGACGATTGCCCCCGCGAGGGAGCGCGGCATCCCGGTGCGCGTGTGCAACAGCTTCCGGCCGGAGCATCCGGGCACCCGGGTGACGGCCACGGCGCCGTCGTCGAGGCACCCGGTGCGCGGGTTGTCGTTCCTGCCGGACATCGCGCTCATCAACATCGCGGGGGCGGGGTTGAAGGGCGTCCCGGGCACGGCGGCGCGCGTCTTCGAGGCGATGGCGCGGACGTCCATCTCCGTGGTGCTCATCACCCAGGGCTCCAGCGAGTCCTCCATCAGCTTCTGCGTGGGGGAGGCGGAGGCCACGCGGGCAGTGCAGGCGCTGGAGGAAGCGTTCGAGGTGGAGCGCGAGGCGGGGAAGGTGGACCCCATCGAGCACCAGCCGGGGCTCGCGGTGTTGAGCATCGTGGGAGACGGAATGCGGCACCGGGTGGGCGTGGCGGGGACGTTCTTCAGCGCGCTGGCGGACGTGGATTGCAGCATCGCGGCCATCGCGCAGGGGTCCAGCGAGCGGAGCATCTCCGCGGTGATTTCGCGCGAGGACGGGCCGCGCGCCATGGCGCACGTGCACCGCAAGGCCTTTGGCACCACGGAGGTGGTGGAGCTGCTGGTGGCGGGCGTGGGCACGGTGGGCGGGGAGCTGTTGCGGCAGATCCACCAGCAGGCGCCGAAGCTGCGGGCGCATGGGTTGGATTTGCGGGTGTGTGCCATTGCCAATAGCAGACACAGCCTGGTGGCTCCGGAGGGCGTGGCGCTGGACGGCTGGAAGGCGCGGCTGGAGGCGAGCGAGTCCGGCTTCACGCTGGACACATTCCGCGCGTGGGCGAAGGCGCGGAGGCCGGGCCGGCCCATCTTCGTGGACTGCACGAGCAGCGAGGACGTGGCGCTGGGCTATCCCGCGCTGATGGCGTCCGGGCTGCACGTGGTGACGGCGAACAAGAAGGCCAACTCGGGACGGCAGGAGCACTGGAGGGCGCTGCGGGAGACGGCGGCGCGGCACCAGCGGAAGTTCCTCTACGAGACGAACGTGGGGGCGGGGCTGCCGGTCATCGACACGTTGAAGAACCTGCTGCGCACGGGCGACACGGTGCACCGGGTGGAGGGCATCCTGTCGGGTTCGTTGTCGTTCATCCTGGGGCTGACAGAGGCCGGTGTGCCGCTGTCGAAGGCAGTGGGCACGGCGATGGAGAAGGGCTTCACGGAGCCGGATCCGCGAGACGACCTGGAGGGCACGGACGTGGCGCGCAAGGTGCTCATCCTCGCGCGCGAATTGGGGCGCACGCTGGAGTTGGAGGAGGTGGCGCTGGCGTCGCTGTTGCCGGAGGAGTTCGACGCGAAGGGACCGCTGCCGGAGTTCCTGGCGCGGCTGCCTCAGGCGGATGAGCTCTTCCAGAGGCGGGTGGACGCACATCGGAAGGAAGGCAAGGTGCTGCGCTACGTGGGCAGCGTGGGACCGGAGGGCGTGCGCGTGGGATTGGTGCCGGTGCCCTTGGAGCATCCGCTGGCGGCGGTGAAGGGCGGCGAGAACGCGCTGAGCTTCCTGTCGGAGCGCTACAGCCCGACGCCGCTGGTGATTCGAGGGTACGGCGCGGGAGCGGCGGTGACGGCGGCGGGGGTGTTGGCGGATGTGTTGCGATTGGTGGAGGGGCCGTTGCCCTGAGCGTGGGTGTTAGGCTTTTCCGCCATGAGGAAGAGCCTGACGTTCTGCGCACTGGTGCTGTGGATGGCGGCGTGCGCGTCCAGCACGCCGCTCCAGCAGCGGTGGGACGAAGCCGAAGCGGAGTGCGCTGACGCGAGCGCGGATGCCTGTGTGACCCTGGTGTGTGGGGACACGGCCTGCGGCTTCTACCGCTGCGAGGACGTGCCTGGAGAGGTGGTGCTGGCGCGGGGACTGCCGCCTCGGCCGCCACCCGCGGCGGTGGCGCCCGCGCCGGGAAGCGGACCCCGGCGCAACTGGGGCGGCAGCATGGGTCTGCCGGGCGATGCGGAACCCGTGATGGTGTTCCCCTGGTACGGGAACCCGAAGCCCGTGCCTCCGATGCGGCAGCTGCCGGCGGGGAGGTTCGAGAAGCACCACATCTTCCCCCAGGCTCCGGACCTTGCTGCGTGGTTCAAGATCAAGGGCATCGACATCCACCAGTACACGATCCCCATCCCAGTGCACGTCCACCGGCGTATCCATGGCGGAGGACCCAAGGGTGGCTTGTGGAATGAGGCGTGGCGTGAGTTCAAGGAAGCGAACGACCCCGCCTCCGCTCAGGAGATTTTCAAGCATGCCGGCGAGCTGATCTATCGCTTCCAGCTCCTGGGCGGTCCCATCCAGCAGTACAACTGAGCGCTCATTCACTCGAGGCCTGCCGGTCCATGCCCTCCTTCTTCTGGCTCCGCGATGACGAAGCAGCCACCTCCCGTTTCAGCGGAGACTTCGATGCCGCGCACAAATGGCTCTTGCCTGGCATCAAGGATTGCCCAGGCTGCGGTGTGACGTGGGGTGGATCGGGACGCCAGTATCCCGCCGTGGACCTTTCGCTCATCCCCGAGCATCGTGAATTCGAAGAACCCCGGCCCGAGCCGTTTCACGAGTTCGTCCGTCTCCGGGAACTGGCGCGCCCACTGGTGCCACCGGATGCATCGCTCCCTCCTGGGACAAGCTTCGGTCCGCTCACAGGTCAGGCCTCCGGTCAGTTCGGGCCGTTCACCTGGCAGGGAACATCCCTCATGCTCATCCGCCGTGACGCGCTCGACGGTCTCCAGGCCGCAGGGGTGTGTGGACTCCTGGGCTGCAAGACGGAGCTGCGGTTCCGTCAGAAGACGCCTCCAGACATCCTTGAGCTCCAGATCGAACCGGGCGGTCTGCTTCACCGTGACTGCCTTCCTCCAGACCTGGAGCCGCCCTGTCCCACCTGCGGAAGGCAGGGTTTCCGCCGTCCGGAGGATCCCATCCTCGACGGTGGCTCGCTGCCCACGGACAGGGACCTGTTCCGCGTGGGCAACTTCAGCACGATGATCATCGGCACGGACCGCTTCAAGGACGCGGTGGAGCAGGGCGGATGGACGGGCATCTCCTTCCGTGAGCTCCCGGTCCGCTGACGTTCAACCCACGGTGGGGAAGGGCGGTGGCTCCACCACCACCTCCATCGGCAGGTGTTCCTTCTCCGCGATCCACTTCACCCAGAGCTTTGGACGCGCGGTCGTGTCGTGGTGCTTGGGCCGCTCCAACCGGATGGACAGCCAGTTGCGGTCCCGCAGGTACAGCTCCTTGCCCACCGGCAACAGCTCCGTGTGCAGGAACCCTGGCAGGTCCTCCCTCGAATCCTCCGACAACGCCAGCATCCCCTTGAACGCGAGCCACCCCGGCGGCGGGTGCAAGATGGGCGAGGATGTCGCCTGTTCGATGAACACCTCCCCTACCGTTCCCAATGCAGGCACCAGGTGATCCGGATTGCGTGAACGCACTCGCGCCCTGGCTCCCACGTGCACGTCCCCGGACAACACCGTCACCGCGCAGTAGGACTTCTTCGCCAGCGAGAACAGGTTCATCAACAACCGCGTGCGCTCGCCCCGGTGCACCGCGGACTCCCACTGGTCCAGCAGGTCGTCGCGCAGGCCCATGCCTCCCCCGCTCATCCGCTCCATCGCCGGCCCGAAGCGCAGGTGCACCAGCGGCACCGATGACACCACCAGCACGTGCCTCGCCTTCTTGCCGTTCTCCGGCCGCTTGCGGTGCTCCTCGCGCCAGGCGTCGAACGCGCCCCACTGCGACCGGCTCATCACCGTGAACTCGGACTGTGGATGCGCGTCCCCTGTCTCAATCACCCGGCTGGTCCGCCCGCTCCTCAGGTCCAGCAACACCACGTCCAGGTCGCAGTCCGCCGTGGAGAAACAGAACGTCTGGAAGTAGTGCTGCGCGGGCTGCACCACGCCCCGGTCGTCCGGCTCGCGCGCTGTCGCCGGCTGATCCAGCGAGCCTCGCTGGAAGGCCTCGAACGTCCGCGCCGCCGCGCTGTAGAGGGCCCGGTACCAGGGGGCCCGCTGGAGCTCCTCGTGCGAACCCCATCCGTCGAAGATGTCGTGGTCGTCCCACATGAAGAGGCCCGGCACCCGCCTGAGCAACGGCGCGATGCCCTGGCTCCCGCCCCACCGCTCCCGGTAGAGCCAGACGTATTCCACGAGGAGACGCTCCGACAGCCCGTCCGGAACCGGCAGCGTCAGCCGCTCCGAACGGGGCAGCTTCATGAACGCGTTCAACACATCCATCGTGTTGTGCAACGAGTCCGCGTAGAGCTGATCCCCACCCCCGAGCAGCAGCTGGAACCCCGGCGTCTTCGCTGGATCCGTCGGGTCCTTGAGGTGGTGCTGGAGCATCCGCTCCCAGAGCGCGAAGGGCTGCGCCAGGTCGCTCCAATCACTCGCACGGCTGGCGCCGTTGCAGGAGAAGAACGCGATGTTCGGCGACACGCCCTTCGCGGGGACGACCACGTCGGACACCACCAGCGGCTCCGGCGGGATGACCCGCGAGGACCACGGCCGGTCATCTCGCGGCGGCGGACGCTCGAAGGTCACCGGCACGCCGGGCGTGTCTGGCGATTCGAACTGATAGGACAGCCGCTGGGCCACGTCCGTTCGCGGCAGGACGACCTCCCAGCGCCACACCACGCCCCGGGTGTTCTCGGGCAACGCGGTGAAGTCCACCGCGGCCGTCACCTGGTCGAATACAGCAACCCGCTGGCCCCGCGCGTCCTGGAAACACAACCGCAGCGCCGGGGGCTCCTTCGCCGACGTGCTGTCGAGGAACACGTTGACGAAGAAGCTCCACACGTCGTGGGACTTCGGGTCCGGCGTGGCCTGCGCCCTGGCGTACAGGATGGGTCCCAGCAAGAGCTTCATGGGGAAAGCCTTGCATGGACGCCCCCTCCTGTCCTCACCCCTTGGGCGGAGGCGCGGCGAGCGGCTGGTACGTGCCGAAGCTCCAGACATTCCCCTCCGGGTCCAGCGCGCTGAAGTCCCGCGAGCCGTAGTCCGTGTCGTGCAGCTCCATCGCGATGCTCGCGCCCGCGGCCTTGGCCCGCGCGTAGAGCGCATCCGGGTCCGTCACCACCACGTAGATGCCCAGGTTCTTCAGCGGCACCTGCTTCGACGCGGCCATCTTCAGCCGGCCGCCCTCCGCGCCGCCGAACATCACGAGCCCATGGCCCAACGTCAGCTCCACGTGGGCGATGGCGCCGTCAGGCTTGCGGTAGACGACCCGCTCCTCGCAGCCGAAGGCCTGCTTCAGGAAGCGCAGGGCGGCCTCCGGGTCCGCGTAGTGGATGAAGGGATAGATGCTGGGCAGGGGCATGGACATGGGTGTGTCTTCCTTTCACCGCGCATCCTGCCCATCCCCCTCCGGCGCTTCTTGTACGGATTTCACCTGCGAGCCGGATTCGAAGCCCCCCGCGTCGGGCAGCGAGCGGCGCAGCAGGGCGGACGGCGGCCCCCCGGTGAACTGGCGGAAGTCCCGGTTCAGGTGCGCCTGGTCGAAGTAGCCCATCTCCAGCGCGAACTCCGCCCAGCGCACCGGGCCCCCGGCCTTGATGCGCTCCACCGCCCGGTCGAAGCGCAGCAGGCGCGCCAGCCGCTTCGGAGGCAGTCCCACCTGTTCGTGGAACTGGTGGATGAGGTGCTTGTGGCTGTGCCCCAGCTCACCCGCCAGCGTGGCGATGTCCACCTGGCCTCCCGTGCGCTGGATGCGCTCCACCGCCCACCGCACCCCGGCCTCCACCTTCGGACCGCGCTCCACGCGCTGGAGCAGGAAGGCGTCCGCGCGAGCGAAGCGCGTCTCCCAGTCCGGCGCCTCCTCCAGCTGCTCCACCAGCCGCCGCGCCTCGGCGCCCCACAGGTCCTCCAGGCCCGTCACGCGGTGGGACAGCTCGTGCATGGGCACGCCGAAGACACTCCGGGCTCCCAGGGGCGTGAGGTTCACCTGGAGCCCGTGGGACACGCCGCCGTGCTCGGTGGTGCTCCAGCGCTCGTCCAGGCCCGCGACGAAGCCGGAGCGGTGGCGCATCACCCGGCCCGCGTCGTCCAGGTGCTTCAGCAGGGGACCGAACTCCAGGATGAGCACCACCTGCACGCCGGGCAGCTCCTGCCGGCGCATCGGCTGGGGCATGGCCTCGCGATAGCCGCAGTAGTCCCGGACGAGCGGCGCCAGCGCCGGCGGCGGCGTGGCCAGCGCCATCTCCCAACCGCCGCGCTCGGACGCGTGGCGTACCACCCGGACGCGATGCATTCGCGAAAGACTACTTCGAAACCTTGCGCAGGAAGTCCAGCAGGGCCGCGTGCCACTTCTCCGGCGACTCGAAGTGGGGGATGTGGCCCACGTTCGGAAGCTCCACCAGCGTGGCCCCCGGGATGGCGGCGGCGGTCTTCTTCCCCAGCGCGGGGTACTGCCCCAGCTTCGGCAACAGCGCGGGCGGCACGCTGCCCTTGCCCACCACCGTGCGGTCCTCCTGACCAATCACCACCAGCGTGGGCACCTTCACGTTCGGGAACTCATGCACCACGGGCTGCTCGTAGATCATCGTCTGCGTGGCGGCGGAGACCCAGGCCAGGCGCGGGTACTCGCCGCTGAGCGTCTGGCGGTAGAGGACCTGGACGTATTCGTCGTACTCGGGCTTCCACTTCACGTAGTACCCGCGCTGGTACTTGCGCAGCCCTTCCTCCGTGGCCTTGAGGTTCTCCTGGTAGAGGTCCTCGGTGGACTTCCACGGGACGCTCTCGCGGTAGTCCTCCAGCCCGATGGGGTTCTCCAGCACCAGCTGCGTCGTCACCTCCGGGTACATCAGCGCGAAGCGCGTCGCGAGCATGCCGCCCATGCTGTGGCCCACCACCACGGCCTGCTTCACGCCCACCGTGTCCAGCACCTGCTTCGTCAGCGACGCGAGCGTGTGGAAGCTGTACGCGATGGCCGGCTTGGACGACTTGCCGAAGCCGATCTGATCCGGCACGACCACGCGGTAGCCCGCGCCGGTGAGGACGCGAATCGTGTCCTTCCAGTACGCGCCGAAGAAGTTCTTGCCGTGCAGCAGCACCACCGTGCGCCCGTTGGCGTTGCCCGTGGGCTTCACGTCCATGTACGCCATGCGCAGGTCCTGACCCTCCAGCTTGACGGGCAGGAACTGCACGGGGGCAGGGTAGGGGTAGCCCTCCATCCCCAGCCCCAGCGCCTCCGGCGCGCGTTTCGCTTCCTGCGCGTTCGCGGCCGGAGCGGAGAGCAGCAGGGCGGAGAGCAGCAGGGCGGGGACGCGGACGGAGGACATGGGGCTCCTTCGGGAACGGGACGCGCGGGAACGGCAGTGTGGCCGGGACATTCCCCCGCGTCGCGGATTTCAGAGCGCTCCGCCCTCCCGGAGGTTGATGCCGAACTCCAGGTAGCCCTTGAGGCAGAGCATCATGTGCATCCAGCCCCCCGCGTTGCCGTAGGACGCCTCGAAGCCCTTCTCATCCGGCTTCCACCCGGACTCGCTCACCTTCACCATCGTGTTGCCTGCGTCCAGCGGCACGAAGGACATCTCCACGCGCGTGAGGGCGCCGCGGTCCGCGGGCCACTCGAAGACGATGCGCTCGTTGGGGACCACCTCGCGCGTGATGACGTCGAACTCGCCCGGCGCCTCCGCGAAGCTCCACTTCACCGTCGTGCCCGCCGCCAGCGGACCGCTGCTCGTCTTCACGAAGTAGCCGCTCAGCTTCGCGGGGTTCACCACCGCCTCGAACACCTGCGCCACCGGCTTGCGGATCTTCAGCTGTACCTGGAACTTCGGCTCCATTCGCCACCCCTTGCCGTGAACTGGTCCAGTCCCGAAATAGGTTATAGAAATATAACATGTCAAGGAGTGACGACCGGGACGACCTCATCTTCAAGGCGCTGGCGGACTCGCGCCGGCGGGCCATCCTGGACCTGTTGAAGGACGCGCCCCGCACCACGGGGGAACTGTGCGAGCACTTCGAGAAGACCCTGGACCGCTGCACCGTGATGCAGCACCTCAAGGTCCTGGAGAAGGCGGAGCTGGTGCTGTCCCACAAGGAGGGGCGCACGCGGTGGAACCACCTCAACGCGGCGCCCATCCAGGACATCCACGCGCGGTGGATCAGCTCCTACGCGACCCACGCGGTGAAGCTGCTGTCGAAGCTGAAGCGGGACCTGGAGGGGGACTGACGGGGGCGCGCGTCAGTGCGCGCTGTCGGAGAACGGCTGTACGTCCGCGGCCTGGGCCAGGGGCTCGTTCTCGAAGCGCGCGGGCTTGAGCAGCCGCGTGGTGAGCACCAGCGCGAGGAAGATGGCCGCGGAGCCGATGGTCACGAAGCGCAGGTGCATGCGGTCCGCGAGCGCGCCCTGGAACCAGACGCCCAGCGAATAGCCCGCGCCCAGCACCATGCTGTAGAGGCTGCCCATGCGCGCCTGGAGTTCGCGCGGCACGCGGCCCTGGCAGGACGCGCTCAGGCTGCTCATCAGCACCAGGTAGTTGGCGCCGAGGAAGAAGATGCACACCGCGGCCACCTGGAGCGTGGGCGCCAGCCAGTACACGCCCGCCAGCACCGCGATGGTCGTCGCCGAGTAGCCGCGCAGCTTGCGCTGTCCGAAGAGCTCCGCGAGCGTGCCCACGCCCAGCGCCGCCGTCACCGCGCCCGCGCCCTGGCACGTCACCAGCAGCGACGTGGCCGCCGCGCCCTGGCCCAGCTCGCGGATGGCGAACACCGGCACCAGGCCGATGAAGGGCGCCACCAGCGCGGCCACGAAGAAGGTGGCCGCCAGTACCAGGGAGATGTCCTCGTCGTCGCGCGCCACGGTGATGCCGCGCCGGATGCCGTCCCAGAGCGGCTCGCGCTTCACGGCGGGGTCCCGCGCCGGCGGCACCACGCGCCACAGCGCCACCAGCACCGCGAAGAAGGACAGCGTGTTCGCGAGCAGCGCCCACGCGGGTCCGCCCGCCTGCAACACCACCGCGGCCAGTGTGGGGCCCAGGATGCGGCCCAGGTTGAACTGCGCGGAGTTGAGGCTGGTGGACAGGTGCAGGTCTTCCGGCGGCACCAACTCCGCCAGCAGCGCGGAGAAGGCCGGATAGGTGAGCGTGCTCACGCACCCGTTGAGGAACGAGATGACGCCGATGGCGGACACCGACAGCTGTCCGCGGAACGCCAGCACCGTCAGCACCGCCGCGAGCGCCGCCTGCAGCAGCGCGCCCAGCCCCGCGTACGCGCGCCGGTCGAAGCGGTCCGCCAGCGCGCCGCCCACCGGTGCGAGGATTACCGCCGGCAGGAACGACAGCGCGACGACGGCGCCCGTCCACTCGGCCTTGCCCGTGGTCTGCGTGACGTACACGCCCATCGCCACCGTCTCCATCCAGGTGCCGATGTTGGAGATGAGCGCGCCCAGCCACACCGCGAAGTAGCCGGGGGAGTCGAACGGGCGCAGGGACGTCAGTCGTGGGAGTCGATGGGCAGGCACGTCGGAGTCTGTCTTAGCGCACGCCGTACGCTCGCGCCTTGCACGGCGCGGCACGCTTGGAGGCGCAATGAAGCGCACGGCAGCCCAGGCAGCAGCCCGGCTTCAACAAAGCGCGCATTCCCTGACGGTGATGCGCGATGCGTGACATGCAAAACACCCACGGAGGCGCGGCGCTCCGTGGGTGTGGGTACGGCGTTGTCGTGAAGGCGCGGCGCTACGGCGTGGCGCTGGAGGCCGTGACGGGCGACTTGCGCGGAGAGAGGCGGCCGTCGTCGGCGATGCGGGCGCCCGTTTCGGGGAAGTCCTCGGCGGTGAGCTTCTTCACCAGCGAGACGACGTTGGCGTCCGGGTCCGGCTGGGTGATGCCTTCACCGACCTGCTTCGTGGGGAGGATGCAGCCGGTGGAGAAGCGGCCGTTCGCGTCCAGCTCCACTTCGAGGATCATGCCCAGGCCCTGCGGGCCCTTGAGGTTGAAGCGGCCGTAGGTGGCGAAGTTGCCCATGGAGTAGGCGATGAGGCGGCCCTGGTAGAACTCCATGGCGCGCGCGACGTGCGGGCCGTGGCCGAGCACCAGGTGCGCGCCCGCGTCCACCACCGCGTGGGTGAAGGCGCGCAGGTCGCCGCGGTCCTCGCCGAAGAACATCTCCTTGCCGGGCGGGACGTGCAGGGCCTTGCCGCCCTCCGCGCCGCCGTGGAAGGAGACGATGACGATGTCGTGCGTGGCGGCGGTCTGCTTCACCAGCGCGGTGGCGCCAGGCAGGTTGTTGAGGTGGTTGCAGCCCGCGGACGTGTGGAAGGCCACGAGGCCGATCTTCAGGCCGTTGCGCTCCAGCGTGGCGACGCTGCCCGGCGGACCGCTCCAGGCGATGCCCAGCGCGTCGAGCGTGGACTCGGTGGCGCGGCGGCACTCCTCGCCGAAGTCGCCGGAGTGGTTGTTCGCGGTGGAGACGACGTCCACGCTGGCCTGCTTGAGGTACTCGCCGAAGGACGTGGGAGAGCGGAACGCGTAGCAGTTCGCGGGGGAGCGGCACTTGGTGGTGCGGCCGGTGTCGCAGAGCGGTCCCTCGAGGTTCACGAAGGTGAGGTCCGCGTCCTCCAGCAGGGGGCGCACGGCCGCGATGACGCTGCCGCCGCCCTCGGGGGGCAGGTAGCCCTCCGGCACGGTGGTGCCGAGCATCAGGTCACCCGTGGCGCGGATGCGTAGCTTCGCGCCCGGGGGCGGGGG
>NZ_RAVW01000337.1 GCF_003611585.1 Corallococcus exercitus
GTCTGCGCATGTCTCGTGGGCTCGGAGATGTGTATAAGTGACAGCCTCAAGCGCGTGGCCTCCGAGCCCCTCACCTCCACCGCCCCCCTGGTGGAAGAGCTTCGCAAAGGGGAGAAGCCCCGGGCCCAGCACCGGCTGGGGCTGGAGCACGAAAAGTTCGTCTACCCCGTGGGGTCCGCCCAACCCCCGACCTACGAGGGTCCGAACGGGATCGGCGCCCTGCTGGAGCGCATCGCCCCGGGCGGCTACGACCGCTTCCGGGAGACGCCCGAGTCGCCCGTCATCGCGCTGCAGCGTGGGATGGCGGCCATCTCCCTGGAGCCGGGCGGGCAGTTCGAGCTGTCCGGCAGCCCGTTCCGCACGGCCCGGGAGGCGCACCAGGAGAACCTGGAGCACCTGAAGGAGACGAAGGCGGCGGCGTCCGCGTTGGGCCTGCGGCTGGTGGCGCTGGGCTACCGGCCGGTGGGCACGCCAGGGCCTGGGGGCGTGGAGATGCCCTGGATGCCCAAGACGCGCTACCAGGTGATGCGCCGCACGCTGCCGGAGCGCGGCCGGCTGGCGCTGAACATGATGCTGATGACGTCCACCGGGCAGGTGTCGCTGGACTGGGCGGATGAGGCGGACTGCGTGCGCAAGACGGTGGCGGTGGCGCGCCTGTCGCCGCTGCTCGTGGCGCTGTACGCCAACAGCCCGCTGATGGAAGGCAAGCCGTCCGGCTACATGTCCTTCCGCAGCCGCGTCTGGGAAGAGGTGGACCCCACACGGTGCGGCTACCTGCCGTCCTGGTTCGACGGCTCGTTCTCCTACAAGGCCTACGTGGACTGGGCGCTGGACGCGCCGCTCTTGTTCCTGCGCCGCGACGGCGAGTACCGCCACCCGAAGCTCACCTTCCGCCAGCTGATGACGGAGGGCTACGAGGGCAAGCCGCCGGACATGGGGGACTGGACGGACCACCTGTCCACGCTCTTCCCTGAGGTCCGGCTCAAGAAGGTGCTGGAGGTGCGCGGCGCGGACTGTGCCAGCGCGGCGATGACGGGGGCGCTGGGCGCGCTCTGGCGCGGCATCCTCTACGACGCGCAGGCGCTGGAGGAGGCGGAGCTGCTCTTGCCCCGGCTGACCTTCACCGAGCACCTGGCCTTCCACGACACCGCGCGCCGCGAGGGCCTGGCCGGCAAGCTGGGGCCGCGCGAGCTGCACCGGCTGGCCGGGGAGATGGTGGCCATCGCGAAGCGGGGCTTGCTGCGGTTGGATCCCGAGGACGCGCCGCTGCTCGCTCCGTTGGAGGCGGTGGCCGCGTCGGGCCGGTCGCCGGCGCAGGCGGTGCTGGACGCGTGGAAGGAAGACCCGCGTCCGGAAGTGCTGATGACGCGCTTCGAGCTGTGAGGCTGTGAAGCCAGCCGCGTCCGCGGCGGTGTGCCGCGGACGCGACGGGGCGCTAGAAGCGGCCGCCCACGGTGAGGTTGCCGTTGAAGAGGCTGCCCTTGGCCTCGTCGGTGGTGCCGGGGATGGTGGTCAGGTCCTCGCCACCGACGAGGCGGTAGGTGCCGCGCACGCCGGCGGACAGGTGGCCCATGCGGTATTCGATGCCCGCGGCCAGCGGCCACTCCACCTGCCAGTCATTGCCGTAGATGGGCCGTGAGCCCTGGGACGCGTGCAGGAAGCTCAAGCCGAAGCCCGCGCCCACGAAGGGGTGCCACTTGTTGTCGATGAAGGGCCCCAGCTTGGCCAGGCCCGAGCCGTTGTTGCGCCAGATGTGATTGCCGCCGAGGACGCGGGCGTCATCGATGGGGATGTTCTGGCCTTCGTAGCCGAACTCCAGGCCGATGTACTCCCAGGGCTGGGCGTTGGCGGTGATGTTGAACAGCCCGCCCACGCCCGTTTCATTGCCCAGCTTGCCGGTGTATCCGCCAAAGCCCACGCCCACGTCCAGGCCGGGCGCGAGGTTCTCATTGCTCGCGCTGAACTTGCGCGTCACCTGCGTCGCGTCCACCGCGAGAGCGGGGCCGGCCACGCAGACGCCGGCCACCGCCAGTCCTGCCACCATCGAAGTCATTCGCATGTTCAGGTTCCTCCTGAGGGATGTGTGGGACCTGGACTGGAAGCTGGGACTGCGGGGCCCGACAGGGCACCTGCCCGCGCGGTGGAGCCAGGAGGCCGAGGGCCTCAGCGCCGGCCGAAGAGCTTCTTCAAACCGGAAAGCAGGCCGCTCGGCCGGGCTTCTGGTTCGGTGTGGAAGGGCGAGCGGGCGATGAGTGCATCGCGGGAGGCGTCGTCCAGGTCCTCCGTCGCGAGCGTGACGGGCTGCCGCTTCGCGCCGGGCAGGGTGGCGCTGAAGGCGAGGGTGCCGTCGGTGGACAGCTCCAGGTGCACCTCCACCTCGCCGGGGCGCTCCACGGTGAGGGTGAGGGCGCCGAGCCATTCATTCTCCACGGCGGTGGCGGCGGTGCCCTGGAAGAGGGCGAGCGCCAGCGGGCCGGGGGCGGTGACGGGGATGACGAGCGTCTTGGCGGTGGGCAGGCGGGTGTTGCGCTCCAGCACGCGGCGGAAGGTGCCGGCGTCCTCGGCGACGCCGATGGGCGCGGTGAGGACCTCCGAGACGCTGGCGGCGGGCTTGCCGGTCTCCGACAGCAGCAGCGCGTGGCCGAGCAGCGCGGCGCCGCGCACCACGGCGGTGCGGGCGTCCACGTCGTCGCGCACGGGCACGCCCAGGCTCTCCTCCAGGCGGCGGCGCACGAGGGGCGCGCGGGACTGGCCGCCCACGAGGAGCACGGCGTCCAGGCCTTGAGGGGAGAGGGCGTTGGACTCCAGCACCTCGCGGGTGACGGAGACGACGCGCTGGGCGAGGTCGGCGGTGAGGGCCTCCACGCGCTCGCGGTCGAGCGTGGGGCCGGGGCCGGTGGGCAGGGTGACGTCCACGGTGTCGCGGGTGGAGAGGGTCTCCTTGGTGGCTTCCGCGAGGGTGCGCAGGGGGCCCCAGTCGAGCGGGTGTTCGGGGCGCGGGTGGCCCTGTTCGGAGAGGTCGCTGGCGAGCGCCTCGGCGATGCGGCCGTCGAAGTCCATGCCGCCGAGGGTGGGGTCTCCGCCGGTGGTGACGACCTCGAGGTCGTCGCCGGTGACCTGCACGACGCAGACCTCCAGGCCGCCGCCGCCCAGGTCCACGACGAGGACGCGCTTGCGGGCCAGGCCCCGGCCGTGTGCGTACGCGAGCGCCGCGGCGGCGCTGTTGGTGAGCACGCGGGGCACGTCCAGGCCGGCCATGGTGGCGGCCTCGCGCAGGGCGGCGCGCTGGCGTTCGGTGAAGTGAGACGGCGCGCAGAGGACGGCGCGAGTCACCTTGCGGCCGAGGAACGTGGTGGCGGCTTCGCGCAGCTCGCGCAGCAGCATCGCGGTGAGGAGGGTGGGCGCCACGACGCGGCCGCCCAGTTCCACGCCCGCGTCGCCGTGAAGGTCGGTGGCGATGGGGAAGGGGAGCTGCGGGGAGAGCCAGCGCAGGTTGGGGGAGCGGGCGCGCACGCCGAGCAGGCGCTTGAGGCCGGCCGCGGCGCGGCGGGGCGCGCGTGCGGCTTCAACGAGCGCGGCGGCGCCGACCTGGAGTTCCCCGGAGCTGGCCACCGCGATGACGGAGGGAATGCCCGAGCCGTCGGTGCCGGGGATGGGGATGGGCGTGGCGACGCCGTTGATGAGCGCGGCGACGCGAGCGTGCGAGGTGCCCACGTCGATGCCGAGCACGACCTCCGCCGCCGCGGGGGTGGTGACGGGCACGGCGGGAGCCATGTCGAAGAGCGTGCGGCGCCGGCTGCGCGCGGTGGCGGTGCTGCTCTGTGCCTCAGTGGAAGGCGGTGGAGCGGCCTCGTCGGTGCGCGGGGACGGTGTCGCGGCGGAGGTCTGTGGCGAGGCCGGGCTGCTTGGGGCAGTGGCTTCGCTTGCGCGGGAAGGGGGCTCCGTGGCCGGAGGCTGTGACGCAGCCGTGCTGCTTGTCGCGGTGGCTTCGCTAGCGCGAGAGGGTGCCTCCGTGATCAGCGGTTGTGACGAAGCTGTGCTGCTTGTCGCGGTGGCTCCGCTGGTGCTGGAGGACGAATCCGTCGGCTGCGACTGTGACGAAGCCGTGCTGCTTGTCGCGGTGGCTCCGCTGGTGCTGGAGGACGAATCCGTCGGCAGCGACTGTGACGAAGCTGTGCTGCTTGCCGCGGTGGCTCCGCTGGTGCTGGAGGACGGATCCGTCGGCTGCGACTGTGACGAAGCCGTGCTGGGTGGGGTGGTGGCTTCGCTGGCGCGGGAGGACGGCTCCGTGGCCACTGGCTGCGACTGGGCCACACCATGAGGTGCTGAGGCTTCGCCGATGGGAGCGCGCTGCTCCGTGGTGCGCAGCTGTGACGCCGCAGTGCTGATTGGAGCCGTGGATGCATCGGCGCGGGAAGACTGCTCCGTCGCCAGTGGCTGTGACGGGCCTGCGCTTGGTGAAGCCGTGGAATCACTGGTGCGAGAGAACTGTTCCGAGGCCAGCGGCGATGACGGGGCCGTGTTGCTTACGGCTGTGGATTCACTTGCGCGAGAGGATTGCTCCGCAGTGAGCGACTCTGAGGGGTCTGTGATGAGTGAGGCCGCGGATTCACTGGTTCGAAGAGGCTGCCCCGTAACCACCGGCTGTGACGCAGTTGCGCTGAGTGGCGCCTTGGAATCACTGGCGCTGGAGAGGTCCTCCGCAGGCAGTTGCTGTGATGCGGCCGTGGTGATGAAAGTGGCGGCTTCACTGGTGCCGGAGAGCTGCTCCGCGGGAAGCGATTGTGGCGAGTCCACACCGATGCGAGCGGCAGTTTCGTTGGCGCCCGAAGGCTCCGTCTCAACAAATTCTTGAGAGAAAGGTGATTCTGAATCTGCACCGCGCGGCGTGGCGGCCTCGTCGCCACCAGGTGCGTGCTGTGTGGCTTCGTCCGGAGTCGGTTGGGCGTCATTGACGGACGCTCCATCCGGAACCTGGAGGGACGTTGTTTCAACCGGGGCGCTCTCGACAAACGGCTCTGTGTCGGAATCGAGCCCGGCAGGAACGTCCGAAGGCACCGTGCTGGAAGCCAGCGGGGACGATGCCTCCCCGTGGAACCCCGTGGCGGCGGATTCCGGAGACCCAGGCACCGTTTCGTCGAGGAATGCGATCGAAGGGGCCGTGGCACTCGTGGAGTGCGCTTCCCCCTCGTCCGGAGCCGTGACGACGGCCGGTGCTTCGTCGGGCGCGAAAGGAGTCGGGGACGCCGCAGTTGGTACCGCTTCGTGCCCTGTCTCTCGGTCCAGCGTCACGTCGGCGTCGGGCGAAGCATCGTCCGCGAGCGCTGCATTCGCGGCAAGCGGTCTCTCGGCTTCGGTGGCATGCGTGTCGCTGGCCGAAGGCTCAGCGGATCCGACAAGCGCCGTCCATGCATCCTCCGTCGCCAGTTCGACCACAACGACCGTGGACGACGCTTCCTCGTCCCGCGGAGACGCGGAGACGGGCGGGTCGAGCACCGGCTCCGTGTTCGACCTGCGCCCCGATTCATCGGGCAGTGACGTGGAGACGTCTCCGCTCGCGGCCGGCGCCGTGGCTTCGACAGCCTGCTCAAGCGCCGCGCTGAACGGGTCCACTTCCTCCGATGCGGTGCTGAACTCGTGCGGGAGGGAATCCGGATCGATGCCCCACGCACGAAGTCGCTCGGCCTCCCGCTGGCTCTGCGTCGCAACCGGATCGGAGGAAGGCGTCTCCTCCATGCCTGGAGTGCCGCCCATCGCCTCCGCGTCCGGCGCGGTGGTGAAGGGCTCCTCCGGAGGGCGCGTTGCTTCGGCGGCGACGTCACCAACGTCGGTGTTCAGCGCAGCCGAGTCGCTGCGCTCGTCGAACGGCACCACTGCTTCAGTGGCGGCTTCCTCACCGCCGGAGTCCGCTGCCGCCCAGGCGTCGCCCTCGGCCTCTTGAGGCGTTGTTTCGGCCGCCAGCTCCGTTGCGTTGGAGTCCTGAGCAGCCCAGGCCCCAAGCTCGTCCCGTGGAGGAACCGTCGCGTCCGCCGTGTTGAACTCCGGTGCAGCAAAGGAACCCGGTGCTGCCGGAGCGGGCTCCTCCTCCGATTCCATGCTGAGGTCGACGTCGAAGTCGAACGACCCTTCGGACGTGGTCGCTGTCTCGACGCGCTCAGGTTCCGCTTCGTCTTCTGAAGGGCCCGCGAATGCAGGCGGGGAGGGCAGCTCGCCAGACGCCTCCGGGCTGGGTTCGGAGGCCCACTCGGAATGCTCGGGAGCATGGGGTGCTCCGAGCACGGCGTTCGGATCGAATGCCTCCACGGACGCGGGAGTGAAGTTGACCGGGGTCCCTGTTTCCTGCGGAAGCGCTTCGTCCGCGCGTGCACCCGGAGCAAGGGCATCCCACTCCGATGCCGAAGACTGCTCCCAGGACGCTGCTGCTCCGCGGCCTTCATCAGCAACCGCTGCATCGGACAGCGCGTTCGTCCCTGCGTCCTCGGCAGTCGCGGAGGCGTCCCATGAAGGCGCATCCGTCCCGGCTTCTTCCACGACCCCCGAGGGCTCGAGCGACGTCGGATCCGCGGAAGGCTCCGGCGCCCACCCTGCCTCCACGGGAGGGGGCATCACCGCCGCGAAGGTGCCGGACGCAGCCTGCGTCCGCACGTCGTTGGGCTCCACCGGAGGCGGCATCACGGCCGCGAAGGTGCCGGAAGCCGCGGGAGGCCGCTCCTCGGTGGACTCCGGCACTGTCGGCTGGACCGTGAACATCTCCTGGGTCGCCCGTTGTGTCCCTTCACCAGGCGGATTCCTCCGCGCCTTCCTCGAAAGGCCCACCTCCGGAAGGGGCGTGAACTCCTGCTCCTCGTCGGCCGCGTCCTCCGGAAAGAGCGACACCGGCTCATCCGGTTCAGCCAGGTCTGGCGTTGTGACGGCGGCGGGCACCGTCACGGCCGGCAACGTCATGGACGCTTTCGGCGTCGCGGCCCGCGTCCCCGGTTCTTCGCGGGGTGCCTTCGCCGGAGGCGCCAGCGGGGCAGGAGCCGCAGGCACTGCCTCCGTCCCAACGCGTGCGACAGTCCGTGACGGATTCACAGCCGCGGTCCGCCGGACGAGCCCAGGCGGCAGCGGCGCGGCCTCCGTCCTTGGCGCGGCAGGCGGCGAAACCACCGCTTCCGTCCCGCTCCGCCGCGCGACGATGCGATCGATGAGCGCCTTGCTCACGGCATCCAGCTTGGTGAAGCGCACCGTCATCCCGGTGCGGGGACTGCCCGCGTCCGGCTGCGCCTTGGCCACCACTCCTTCACCGCGCAACAGCCGCGTGCCGTCCGCGAGGACGAACTCGAACGCCAGCCCCGTGCCCTCCGGCTTGAGCGCCTTCGTGGCCACGAAGACCCCACCGCGCCCCACGTTCGAGCCATACCGCTCGATGAACTCCTCCTCCTCCGTGTACGGGAGTCGGATGCGCAGGGGGAGGAGCTTGGGGGCCGACCCGGTCATCGCAAGGGGATCCGCACGTCCCCGCCGGAGCCCCGCACCACGAGCGCCAGCCCATCGTCTTGCACGGCGTCCGGCGGCACCTCGAACAGCAGCACCACCTGCGTGCGCTGCTCGGGCGCCCACGTGGTGGGCAGGGGCTTCGTGCCGACCACCGCCTGCGCGTCACGCGCCAGCGGGTACGTCTGCCCCTTCGCGTCCGTCAGCTTCGCGCCGTCCAACGTCAGCGGCGCGGGCATCCCGCCCACGTTCTGGGTGATGAGCTCCACGCGCAGGAACAGGTCCTCCGTCGTGAGCCCCAGCCCCACCTTGCCGGAGCCGCCCTTCACCGAGTGCGAGGCCTCCAGCCCCGTCACCTTGAACGCCACCGTGTCCACGTGCACGGTGTCGTTGCGCTCGGGCAGCCGCAGCTTGCGCGGCCCGGAGTCGCCCAGGCCCGCGGCCAGGCCCGCGAGCTTCGACTCCTCCGGCTCCTGCTGGGGAGGCTGCGGACGCGTGGCCACGGCGCCACCCTGCTTCACCCGGTCCGCCTCCGCGCGCAGCTTCTGCAGCGTGCGCGCTTCGGCCTCCTGGCCGCCTTCGGACGTGGCGGTCTCCTTCGTGCAGCCCCCCAGGAGGAGGGCCGCCGTCAGGAACGCCAGGGAGCCGGATGAAGCGCGGGGACTCACGCCGGGCTCGCGCCCTTCACCAGCTCGTAGAGCTTCTCGAGCGCCACGGGCAGCTTGTCCGCGTCCGGGCCACCGGCCTGCGCCATGTCCGGCTTGCCGCCGCCCTTGCCGCCCACTTCCTTGGCCATCTCGCGCACCAGGTTGCCCGCGCTGATGCCCTTGGCGACGAGGTCCTTCGTGGCCGCCACCAGGATGACGGCGCGGCCGTCCTTCTCACCGCCAATGGCGATGATGCCGGAGCCGATGCGGTCGCGCAGCTGATCCGCCATGCCGCGAAACACCTTGTCGTCGGCGGGGTCCACGCGCGTGGCCAGCACCTTCATGCCGTTGACCTCGCGCGCCTGGTCCATGAGGTCCTTCTGCGAGGCCGACTGGGCCTTCACCGAGACCTCCTCCACCTTGCGCTCCAGCTCCTTCACGCGCTTCTGGGTGGCCTCCACGCGGGTGGCGACTTCCTTCGGATTCGTGCGGAGCAGCGCCGCGACCTTCTTGAGCTCGTGCTCCTGCTCGCGCACGAACTGGAGCGCGCCCACGCCCGTGACGGCCACGATGCGACGCACGCCGGACGCGACGCCGCTCTCGCTGGTCACCTTGAACAGGCCGATGTCGCCGCTGCGCTTCACGTGCGTGCCGCCACAGAGCTCCGTGGACTCCGGGTGCACGGTGACGACGCGCACGGTGTCGCCGTACTTCTCACCGAACATGGCCACGGCGCCGGACTTCTTCGCGTCGTCCAGGTTCATGACGCGCGTCTGCGCATCCGCGTTGTCGCGCACCCAGGTGTTGACCAGGTCCTCCACCTGCTCCAGCTGCTCCTGGGTGGCGGGGGAGAAGTGGGAGAAGTCGAAGCGCAGGAAGTCCGGCGCGACGACGGAGCCCGCCTGCTTCACGTGCTCGCCCAGCACGCGCTTGAGCGCCTTGTGCAGCAGGTGCGTGGCGGAGTGGTTCGCGCGGATGGACTTGCGGCGCTCCACGTCCACGGACGTCTGCACCATGTCGCCGACCTTCAGCGTGCCTTCCTTCACCTCCACGGTGTGGACGATGAGCCCCTGCACCGGGCGCTGCGCGTCCTTCACCTGCGCCACGGTCTTGCCACCGTGCGCGACGATGCGGCCGGTGTCGCCCAGCTGGCCACCGGACTCGCCGTAGAAGGGCGTGCGGTCCAGCACCACATCCACCGTGGCGCCCGCGGAGACCTGCGGCACCTCCACGCCGTCCTGAACGAGCGCGATGACGCTGCCCTCGCCCTCGTGGCCCTCGCCCTCGTAGCCCAGGAACTGGGTGGGGGCGCTGCGCGCGAGGACGGTTTGGAAGACCTCCGTGGTGGACTTCTTCTCACCGTGGAAGTCCTGGCTGGCGGCCTCCTTCTCCTGGAGCACCTTGAAGCCTTCCAGGTCCACGTCGTAGCCGCGCTCGCGCGCGATGATCTGCGTGAGGTCCCACGGGAAGCCGTAGGTGCCGTGCAGCAGGTAGACCACGTCGCCGGAGATCATCTTGCCGCCGGAGGCCTGGAGCTTGGACAGCTCCTCGTCCATCAGCTTGAGGCCACGGTCGAGCGTGCGGCGGAAGCCCTCTTCCTCGTGCTTGGCCACTTCGAGGATGAAGGTGCGGCCGTCGCGCAGCTCGGGGAACGCGTCGCCCATGAGCTCGATGACGCGGTCCACGACCTTGAAGAAGAAGGGCTCCTTGATGCCCAACTGCTGGTCCCCGTGACGGATGGCCCGGCGCATGATGCGGCGCAGGACGTAGCCGCGGGCCACGTTGGAGGGCTGGACGCCGTCGGCCACGAGGAACGCGGTGGCGCGGGCGTGGTCGGCGACCACGCGCTGCGAGGCGCCGGTCTCCTGCGTGTACGGCTTGCCGCACAGCTGGCTGACGGTGGCGAGGATGCCCTGGAACAGGTCGGTGTCGTAGTTGGAGCGCTTGCCCTGCACGACGGACGCGATGCGCTCCAGGCCGGCGCCGGTGTCGATGGACGGCTTGGGTAGCGGGATGAGGGGCGCGTCCTTCTCCTTGCGCTCGAACTGCATGAACACGAGGTTCCAGATTTCGAGCCACCGGTCGCAATCACACGCGACGCCCTGGCACTTGCGGCCCGCGGCCTCTTCCACACAGGGGATGTCGTCGCCCTGGTGGTAGTGGATCTCCGAGCAGGGGCCGCACGGGCCGGTGTCGCCCATGGCCCAGAAGTTGTCCTTGTAGCCGAGCTTCAGGATGCGGTCGCGGGACACGCCCTGCTTCGCCCAGAGCTCGAAGGCCTCTTCGTCCCAGGGGATGTTGTTCTCGCCGTTGAACACGGTGACGGCGAGCCGGTCGATGGCCAGGCCCAGCCGCTTCGTCACGAACTCCCAGGCGAAGGAGATGGCGTCGGCCTTGAAGTAGTCGCCGAAGGAGAAGTTGCCGAGCATCTCGAAGAACGTGTGGTGGCGCGCGGTGTAGCCCACGTTGTCGAGGTCGTTGTGCTTGCCGCCGGCGCGCACGCACTTCTGCGACGTGGTGGCGCGGCGGTAGTCCCGCTGCTCGCGGCCGGTGAAGACGTCCTTGAACTGGACCATGCCGGCGTTGGTGAACAGCAGGGTCTGGTCGCCAACGGGCACCAGCGAGGAGGAGGCGACACGGCGGTGGGCGCGCTCCTCGAAGAACTGGAGGAACGCCTCGCGGATCTGGGAGGCGGTGAGGGCGGAAGGCATGGTGTGGGTATATGCCACAAGAGGGCCGGGCGCAGCAGTTCCTGGACGGGTCATCCCCTGTGGGACGGAGCATGTAGGCAGGGCTGACGACAGCAGGGCAGGGG
>NZ_RAVW01000338.1 GCF_003611585.1 Corallococcus exercitus
GTTGTTTTCCTGGGGACAGTGGGTGGCCCCGGGGACGGATTGGGCCGGACCCCGGATTTCCCGCATCGTTCGGAGTCCTGGTTCCGGGGGGCGGGGTAGCCGGCCGCGTCCTTGTCGGAACCGTCACGGCCTTCCGGGGGGAAGCCATCCATGTCGAACCTGCTCGACCTGCCGCGTCAGGCGTTGATGGATTTGCGCTCGCGTCTCAGCCACCTGCCGCTCGTGTCCCACCTGCACCGACGACACGCGCCCAACAGCCTGGCCCTGTCCAGCCCCGCGCCACAGGACTCGGTGCTGGCGGATCCACAGCGGGTGGAGGTGTGGCGCCGCGCGGTGGAGCGCTACGTGCGCCCCAACCAGGTGGTGGTGGACGTGAAGGCCGGCACCGGCCTGCGCACCTTCCTGGCCGCGCACCAGCAGCCTCGCAAGCTGTACGCGGTGGATGACTCGCGCCTGCTGGACACCACGCAGTGGGTGGCGCGCCGCAACGGCCTGGACCGCATCGACTTCGTGCGCGAGCCCACCTGGCACTTCCAGCCGCAGGAGAAGGCGGACGTGCTGCTGCACGAGCTTCTGGGAGATGCGCTGCTGGACGCGGGGCTCGTGCCGCGGATGCTGGACTTGCGCTCGCGGCTGCTCAAGCCGGGGGGCCGCATCCTGCCCAACCGCTTCGAGGTCTTCGTGGAGCCCGTGCAGCTTCGCGAGGAGGCATGCGTGCCGTTCATCTGGACGCAGCACCTGCCCCACGTGGACTTCCGCTGCCTCCAGTCGCTGCGCGAGGCGATGAGCCCGTCGTACTTCACGCGGCTGGTGCGCTCCTACGAGGTGGACCACCTGCTGTGCGAGCCGGAGCCCGCGTTCGGGTTCGACCTGGAGACGATGCGCGCGGACGGGCTGCCTTCGCGCGTGCGCATCCGGCGGCCGGTGGAGGAGGACGGGCGGGTGGACGGCTTCTGCCTGTTCTACAAGGTCGCCTTCGACGCGGAGCTGGCCTACGACGTGTCCCCGCTGCGCGAGCGCAACACCACGGCGATGACGCTGCTGCGCGTGGAGCCCCGCGAGTTCAGCCGCTACGACACGCTGAACTTCGAGCTGGAGCTGCCCAATCCGTCCGACCCGCGCACCTGGCGGTGGCAGTTCACCTGACGGCAGTGCCGGAGCCCGGAGTGATGCCCGGTGGACAGCCTTGCTGCCTCCGGGTGTCGCCGCAGGTGGGCGCACTGCCTAGCTTGCACTCCACATGCGACCGTTCCGGCTCCTCGTCCTGCTCCTCGTCTCCGCCGCCGCGCTGCCCGCCGCCGCCCAGGCTCCGCGCACCGTGGCCGGCGTGTGCGGCCGCACCAACTGGGTCTGCGTGTCGGAGTGCATCGACGCGGAGTGCGTCGACAAGTGCCTGCGTGAAGGCTGCGAGGACGCGCTCAAGCGGCTGAAGTCCTGCACGAGCAAGGCGGCCTGCGCGCCGGACGACACGGTGTGCGCGGCGAAGTCGTGCGGGCTCACCTGCGAGAGGTCCTTCGAGCCCGCGCCCAAGAGCCCGGAGAAGCTGGCGGCGAACCCGTGCGAGGGCGACAAGGCCCCCAAGGGCACCGCGGTCCCCAAGGAGCTGGTGGGCACGTGGGTGCTGTCCGCGGCGAGCATCCCGGACGTGGACCAGGGCAAGGAGGAGCGCCTCGACGTGCAGCCCCGGTCCGACTACGCGCGGGCGCTGCAGCTGACGCCCGACGGGTGCTTCGTGCTGCGCACGAAGCTGGATGACGCGACGCTCGGGCGCGGCAGCACGCTGGACGTGCGCGCGTGGGGTCGCGTGGAGGTGAAGGACAAGAAGCACCTGGCGCTGCGCACGCAGGACGGGCAGGCCGTGGGCCCGGTGTGCGGCAAGGAGCGCGTGGTGCCCCTGGCCAGGGGTAGGTTCAAGGGCGGCGAGTTCACGTACGCCATCGAGGAGAAGGACTCGCTCGTGCTCACGGTGCCGGGCGCCACCCGGCAGACGTTCCAGTTCGAGCGGGAGAAGCAGGAAGCGCCGGAGCCTCAACCCAAACCGTAGGAGGACCTTGCCCCCACTGGGGCGCACGGGTGAGAAGGACGCCATGGCAGGCCGCGAGCGGATGGCGAGCATTGACTCGGCGTGGCTCCAGATGGAGGAGCCCGCGAACCTGATGATGATCACCGCGGTGCTGTGGTTCGACGGCGCCATGGACCTGGAGCGGCTGCGCGCCGTGATGCGGGAGCGGCTGGTGGAGCGCTACCCGCGCTTCCGGCAGCGCGTGGTGCCCGGGCCGCTGGGCGCTCAGCACTGGGAGGACGCGCCGGACTTCAACCTGAACGAACACCTGTCCACGCTGCGCGTGCCGGCCTCGGCGGGACGCGCGGGACTGGAGGCGCTGGTCGGGGACTGGCTGGGCGTGCCGCTGGAGCGCTCGCGGCCGCTGTGGCACTTCCACCTGGTGCGGGGCGTGGAGGGCGGGGACGTGCTGCTCGCGCGGCTGCACCACTGCATCGCGGACGGCATCGCGCTCGCGCGGGTGCTGCTGTCGCTCACGGATCCGGTGGACGCGGCGGCAGGCGCTGACGGGGCACGAGCCGCCGCGCCTCAGACGGACACGGGGGCCCTGAGCGAGGACGCTGACCCGGGGCTGTCCTCCGAGGCGGCGCGGCAACCTCGGGCTCCTGCGGACGCGAGGGCTCGGGGCGAAGGTCTCGCCGCGGAGCTGTCCTCCGAAATGGAGCGGCAGCCTCGGGCTCCGGGCTGGATGCGGCTGGCCCGGGGCGCGCGCTCGGCGCTGCGCAAGGGCGCGGAGCTGGTGCGCGAGCCCATCCTCGCGGGCGACCTCGTGCGCGACGGGGCTCGGGGCGCGGCGGCGCTGGGCAAGCTGCTGGTGCTGCCTCCGGATCCGCGCTCTCCGCTGCGCGGGCCGCTGGGGCCCCGGAAGGTCGCCGCGTGGTCGGAGCCCATCGCGCTGGAGCGGGTGAAGGCCGTGGGCCGCACCCTGGGCGGCACGGTGAACGACGTGCTGCTCACCGCGGTGACGGGGGCGCTGCGGCGCTACCTGGCCACGCGCGACGCGCCGCTGGAGGACGTGCACGCGCTGGTGCCGGTGAACCTGCGGCCGCTGGACGTGCCGGTGCCCCGCGAGCTGGGCAACCACTTCGGCGTGGTGTTCCTGCGGCTCCCCGTGCACCTGGCGGAGCCCCGCCGCCGGCTCCGGGAGGTGGCGAAGCGGATGGAGCACCTCAAGCGCTCGCCGGAGGCCGTGGTGATGTCCGGGCTGCTGGAGCTGCTGGGGCGCACGCCCGCGGCGCTGGAGCGCGCCGCCGTGGACGTGATGGGCACCAAGGCGTCGCTCGTCGCCACCAACGTGCCCGGGCCCCGCCAGCCGGTGTCGCTCGCGGGCACGCGGCTCGCGGGACTCACGTTCTGGGTCCCCCAGGCCGGCCACGTGGGCCTGGGGGTCAGCCTCTTCAGCTACGCGGGACAGGTGACCGTGGGCGTGGCCTCGGATGCGGCCCGCGTGCCGGACCCGGGGGCCCTCGTCTCCGCGTTCCAGGAGGAGCTGGACGCGCTGGAGACGACGGTCCCCTGAGCATTACTTCGCGAAGAGCTTGTGCGGGTCGTACTTGCCGCGCACGTCCTTGAGCTTCGCGCGGATGGCGTCCGGCCACGCGCTGTCGAATTGCTCCGGGGACTGGACCTTGCCCATGAAGTTGATGGTCATCTCCGGCGACAGCCAGGGCTTCAGCTCCGCGCGCAGGCCCTGCGTCGCGCCGGGGAGCACCGTGTCGAACAGCGGCGGGTGCATGCCCACCAGGCCGATGATGAAGTTGCCGCCACGGCCGCCCACCGCCGAGCCGCCCGCCACGTCCTTCCAGCTGGCGCCGCCCAGGTGGCGGATCTCCATCATGAAGTACGGCGTCTGCACGCCCGCGCCCACGTGGCGCAGCACCGTGGTCGCGAAGTCCTGGTCCACGTGGGTCAGCATCATGCCGTTGGTCCACACGGGGCTGGGCTGATCCGGATCATTGTGGATGCGCGCCATCTGGGACGCGGGCAGCTCGCCCAGCATGTCCAGGTACACAGGGGCCAGCGCGCGCAGGGGCGCCGCGAACTTCGCGCCGTCCTCGGTGGAGCCCGGGTACGCGAAGCGCAGGTTGATGACCGTGCGGCCGCGCAGCGGGGGCGGGATGAAGTCGAACGGCGGGAAGCGCATGACGGCGATGCTCGTGGACACGCGCGCGTCGGCCTCCGACGTCCACTTCACCCAGCCGCGCAGCACGGCCTCGATGTGCTGCTCCTCGAAGAAGAGGCTGCCCGCGTACAGCGTGCGCATCTCCACGAGCTTGAGCTTCACCTCCGTCACGATGCCGAGGCCGCCCTTGCCGCCGCGCAGGGCCCAGAACAGGTCCGGGTGGTGCTCGGCGCTCGCCTGGACCGTCTCACCGTCGGAGGTGACGACCGTGTAGCCCACGACGTAGTCGGAGCTGACGCCGTGGCTGCGGACGAGGGGCCCCAGGCCGCCGCCCAGCAGGTAGCCCACCACGCCCACGTTCGTGGACGAGCCGGCGACGGGGGCCAGGCCGTGCTTCGCGGCCTCCGCGATGACCGGCTCCCAGCGCGCGCCCGCGCCGATGGTGGCGGTGCGCGCCGCCGCGTCGATGCTCACCTGGTTCAGCGCCTTCGTGGAGATGAGCACGCCGGAGGTGACGGACGCGTACGTCCCGTGCCCCGTGGCCTGCACCGCGACGGGCAGCTTGTTCTCCCGGGCGAAGCGGATGGCTTCCGCCACGTCCTGCGTGGACTTCACCGCCACCACGTACTGCGGCGTGTGCTGGACCAGGACGTTGAAGCCGGCGCACTCCGGGGCATAGCCCGCATCGCTGGGGGTGTAGACGGGGCCGCTCACGCGGCTGGCGAGAGTCTGGGTCATGGGGCGTTGCTCCTTCGTGTCAGCCGACCCCTGCGGGCCGGGAGAGGGGGACTCGGGTGAGGTGCGTTGCCACGTCGAGGGAGTACGAGCGCGAAGCAGCATAAACCTGGAAGTCCGGTTCGTACACGGAAGCGCTCCGCGAAAACACGGCCCGGGTTCCAGAGGGCTGGCCTCCCGCTACCTCTACGACAGGCCGTGCTCCTCCAGCTTGTTGTAGAGGGTGCGCCGGCTGACGCCGAGCAGCCGCGCCGCCAGCGTGCGGTTGTCGCCCGCGCGCTTCAGCGCATCCACCAGCGCTTCCTTCTCCACGTCCTTGCGCCGCGACTCCAGCGTGACGGAGTCAGACGGTGACACAGGCAGCGGCGCGGCGACGGGCGGCGGCGCGATTCCCGGCTGGCGTGACAGCTCCCGCGCCACGTCCGCGCCGGTGAGCACGGGCCCGTCGGAGAGCACCACCAGCCGCTCCAGGAAGTTCTGCAGCTGGCGCACGTTGCCGGGCCACGGCTGGGTCTGGAGCGCGCGCAGGCCGTCCTCGCTCAGCGTGAAGGGCGGCCGGCCGTTGGTCCTGGCGTGCACCTCCAGGAAGTGGCGGGAGAGGAGCGCGATGTCCTCCGGCCGCTCGCGCAGCGTGGGCAGCCAGAGGGGCACCACGTTGAGGCGGTAGAAGAGGTCCTCGCGGAAGGTGCCCCGGCGCACGCCGTCTTCGAGCGACTGGTGCGTGGCCGCGACGAAGCGCACGTCGACCTTCACGGTCTGGGTGCCGCCCAGCCGTTCGAACTCGCGCTCCTGGAGCACGCGCAGGAGCTTCACCTGCACGGCGGGGGACACGTCGCCAATCTCGTCGAGGAACAGCGTGCCGCCGTGCGCCAGCTCCACGCGGCCGGGCTTGCGCGTCGCCGCGCCGGTGAAGGCGCCCTTCTCGTAGCCGAACAGCTCGCTCTCCAGGAGCGTGTCCGGGAGCGCCGCGCAGTGCAGCTTCACGAACGGCCCCGCGCGCCGGGGGCTGCCCTCGTGCAGGGCGCGCGCGGCCAGCTCCTTGCCCGTGCCGGACTCGCCCCGGAGCAGCACGGTCGCGGTGCCCTGGGCGGCCTTCACCAGCAGGGACTTCACCTCCGTCATCGCGCGGCTTGAGCCCATCAGCAGGCTGTCCAGCGCCTTGCCCTCGCCGCGCGCGGGCTCGGGAGTGTGGCTCGCCTGGAGCAGCGCCTTCTTCAGCGTGAAGAGGAGTTCCTCGCGGTCGAAGGGCTTGAGCACGAAGTCCGCCGCGCCCGCCTTCATGGCCTCCACGGCCAGCGGCACGGTGCCGTGCGCGGTCATCAGCAGCACGGGCACGTCCGGCCAGCCGCGCCCCACCTCCGCGAGCAGCTCCATGCCGCTCATGCCCGGCATGCGCACGTCGCTCAGCACCACGTCGATGGGCCGGCGCGCGAGCAGGGCCAGGGCGTCCTTCGCGCTGGACGCCGGATGCGGGGTGAGGCCCGCCTGGGTGAGCAGCGCGCCCAGCACCTTGAGCAGCGCGGGATCATCGTCGACCACCAGGACGTGGCCCTTCAGTGCGTCGCTCACGCGGCTTCTCCCTCGGATGCCGGGGCCTGGGGGACGGGCGCTGCCGGCAGGCGCAGGCGGAGGATGGTGCCACGGCCCTCGCCGCTCGTCAGGGACGCAGTGCCGCCGTGCGCCTCCGCCACGCGCCGCACGAAGGCCAGGCCCAGGCCGCTGCCCGTCGCCTTGGTGGTGTAGAAGTCGTCGAAGGCCCGCTCGCGCGTGCGCGCGTCCATGCCGCTGCCGGTGTCCTCCACCTCCACCACCACCGCGTCGCCGTCCTGTTGCGTGCGCACGGTGAGGGTGCCGCCCGAGGGCATGGCCTCGAAGGCGTTGCGCACCAGGTTCTCCAGTGCGTTGGCGAGCAGGTCCTCGTCTCCGGCGCACTCGGGCAGGGCGGGGGCGAGGTCCTTCTGGAGCTGCACCGCTCCCGGGGTCGCGAAGGCCTGGAGCGACAGCACGCCCTCCACCAGCCGGTTCAGGTCCAGCGGCCGGCGCAGCGGCTCCACGCGCGCGAGGCGCTGGTACGTGCCCGCCACGCGGTCCAGGCGCTCCACCTGCTCCAGCAGCAGGTCCAGGAAGTCCCCGTGCGCGTCCCAGGAGTGGCCGCGCGCGTGCTCCTCTTTCAAGTACTGCGCGGCGCCCTTGAGCGCGGCGATGGGGTTCTTCAGGTCGTGCGCCATCTGCGCGGAGAAGCGCCCCAGCGTGGCCAGCTGCTCCAGGCGCTCGCGCTGGGTGACGAAGCCGGTGACGACCCGCCGCGCCGCCGCGAGCAGCGCGAAGGTGATGGCGGTGGTGCCCACGACGAGCGCGCCGGACTCGGCGGCGAAGACGCGGAAGAGGGTGAGGTAGGCCAGCACGCCCACCAGCGCGAGCACGACGGCGTGCATCGCCGCGCTCGTGGCGCGTGCGTCCTGGCCGAAGAGCTGGAAGCGCAGGGACACGATGGCCATCACCGGCAGGCCCAGCAGCGTGCCCACGTTGCCCAGCTTCGGCACGGGCAGGGCCATGTCCGCCGCCAGGTCCGTGAGCAGCAGCGCGACGAGCAGCGTGAGCCCCAGCACCACCAGGCCCGCTCGCGCCCGTTCATCCTGCGAGCCCGCCCGGCGCAGGTGGCGCGTGAGCAGCACGAAGCCCGTGGTGAGGATGGGGATGACGCCGACGGCGACCGCGAGCCCGAAGCCGAAGGTGTTGATGCGCTCCTCCAGCGCGGGCACGCCCATGGCGACGAGCATCGTCAGCGCGAGCGCGCCCATCACCGCGTAGGTGCCGTACATGGCCCAGGCGGAACGGCGGCGTCGGCCCACGAACGCGAGGATGAAGTGCAGCGCGCACGGCAGCGTCATCAGCGCCGCGGCGAAGCCCATCAGCCGCCAGCCGGAGTCTCCTGAACGCGCCAGCCCGAAGGCGGAGAAGTTCCAGGAGGACAGCGCGATGGACAGGAGCGACAGCGGCAGCGCGAGAGGACTCTTTCCCACGCGGGCGAGCGCGATGCCGGCGAGGGCGAGCTGCCCCGCGCACGCCAGCAGGCTGACCCACATGGCACCCGTCATCGCGCGCCTCCGTGGCTCAGCAGCCGGGCGGGGGCAATGTCGGCGAGGGACAGCTGCGCCTCGCATGTCAGGCTCAGCCACATGGCGCCCGTCATCGCGCGCCCTCGTGGCTCAGCACGCGGGCGAGCGAGATGTCGGCGAGGGTCCGCTGCCCCGCGCATGTCAGCAGGCTCAGCCACATGGCGCCCGTCATCGCGCGCCCTCGTGGCTCAGCAGGCGGGCGAGCGAGATGTCGGCGAGGGCCCGCTGCCCCGCGCATGTCAGGCTCCGCCACATGGCGCCCGTCATCGCGCGCCTCCGTGGCTCAGAGCATTCCCAGCCGGCGGGCGTTGGCGGGGTCGACAGCCGCGGACTCCCAGCGCCTCACCGCAGCCTCGCGCTCCGCGTCGGGCGCGTCCGCGTAGTAGCCCAGCGTGTCGTGCAGGGCGCGGCTGAGCTCCTCGATGGCGGCGAGCCGCACGTCCAGCTCACGGTGGCGCAGCGCGGCCACCAGCCAGTCCGCGCGGCGGCGGCTGCGATTCTCCGCCCACCACGCCGACCACTGGCGCGGCTGGAGGCCCAACGTGGCGCGGGTGACTTCGCGCAGCGCTTCCGCCGCGGCCTGCGCGCACATCGCGTCGTCGCTGCCGGTGAGGTTGATGAGGCCCTCGATGGCGTCGCGGTCGTGCAGCGTGCCCAGGGCGCGGGCCGCCAACGAGCGGCGCAGCGCGTCCCGGCTGGCCAGCTCCTGGCGCAGGTCCCTCAGGGACGCGTCCAGGCGCGGCAGGTGCTTGAGGGCGGCGGCGGCGACTCGCGCGGCGCTGGAGATGTCCGGCTCCATGTCGAA
This sequence comes from Corallococcus exercitus, assembly GCF_003611585.1. GTDB lineage: Bacteria > Myxococcota > Myxococcia > Myxococcales > Myxococcaceae > Corallococcus > Corallococcus exercitus. The sequence continues at coordinate 8,844 of NZ_RAVW01000338.1, forward strand.
CAGGCCGCGCAGCACGCCGTCCACCAGCTCCGCGTAGGGCAGGTTGCCCGCGGTGAGCAGCGCCAGGTAGCGCGTATCCGCGTCGTTCGAGTCCAGGAGCGGCGCCAGCGCGACGGCCGCGGGACGGCCCAGGCGTGACAGGGCGGCGGGGATGGGGCCCAGTTCGTCCGCCTCCGGCAGCTCCACGACGGGCAGGCGGCTCCAGGCGGTGGGGCCGGGGAAGTGCTGCGCGAGCACGCGGGCGCTGGCCTCCGGCGAGCGCGACAGCTCCGCGATGGCGCTGGAGCGCTGGGACGCGTCCGGGCCGGTGAGCCGGCGCAAGAGGGGCGCGAAGTCCGGGGGCGGGCGCTCTTCCGGCGACAGCACGCGCGGGGGCAGGGCGGCGGCACGGCCCAGGTTGGCCACGCCTCCGCGGCCGAACACGGGGTTCCAGCCGAGGCCCGCGACCACGGCGGGCGCGGGAGCGGGCGGGACCGGAGCAGGGAAGCCGGGCACGTCCACGTCGATGGAGATGTCCTCTTCGGGCGCGCGCAGCTCGGACACGCGCTGCTTGCGGAAGAGGATGAGCTCCTGGAAGGCGGCCGGGAGGTCCTGGCAGAACAGGATGTAGTCGCTCAGCCGGCGCTGGCTCATCGGCTTCTGGCCGCAGTCGCCGTAGAGGATGGCCACGAGGCGGCCCTTCACCTCCACCGGGTACAGGAAGACGGTGCGCGGGGCCTGGCGGCCGAAGAGCTCCAGGTAGTGCCGCGTGAGCGCGTCCGGAGGCAGCGGGCCCGCGTAGCTGCCGCGCGTGACGGCGACGGTGCGGAAGACGCTGCTCGCGTCCAGGGGGATGGAGACGAGGGACAGGGCGTTCGCGTCCAGGCCCTCGCCGCGCGCGTCCCAGCCACCGGCGGCGCCGCGCACGACGGCGAAGGCGGCCACGTAGTCGAACGTGCGGCGGCCGAAGCGCAGCGCCACGTCCAGCAGGCGGTCCAGGTCCCGCGTCGCCTCACGCAGCGCGGAGCGAGCCTGGGGCAGCGTCCACTCCGGCACGGCGGCATCCGGCGCGCTGGAGGCACCCGGGACGGGCGCGGGCTCCGGCGTGCGGAGACGGTTCGCGCCCGGCGTGGACGCGGGGTTGCTGAAGATGATGAACGACGGCTCGCCCCGAGGCGCCGGGGGAACGGGCGGCGGGGTCGGCGTGCCGGCCTGTGCCGCGCGAGCCTGCTGCTCGGGCGAGGGAGGCCACACGGCGGGCCGGGCTCCCGAAGGCTGGGCGGGGGCTCCGGCGCGGTTCGCGGGTTGAGGCGCGGTGGCGGATCCGCCCTGCGCGGGCTGCGAACCCGGAGCGGACGCGCCCTGAGCGGTCTGGAAGCCCGGCGTGGATCCGCCCTGCGCGGGCTGGCCTGGAGGGAAGGTGCCCGGAGCGGACGCGCCCTGCGCGGTCTGCGAGCCCGGGGGGAAGGTGCCCTGCGTGGTGGTGCCCGGTCGACCAGAGCCCTGCGCGGAGGCGGTGGTCCCCTGCGTTCCCGGAGCGGAGGCGGTGCTGCCCTGTGCGCCTGCCGTCGACGTGCCCTGCGCGGACGGTGCGGTGGTGCCCGGTCGGGCCCCCTGTGCCGGCGCCTGCGCGGTGGTTCCCGGTCGAGCCCCCTGGCCCGTCGTCGCGGTGGGCCCCGGTCCTCCGAAGCTCTGGGTCGGCGAGATGTTCTGCGCGGTGGTGCCCGGTCGGGAACCTTGTCCCGTCGTCGCGGGGCCTTGTCCGCCGAAGCCTTGCGTCGCGGGCCCCGGTCCTCCGAAGCCCTGCGCACCCGTGGCGGACGAGGCCTGCACGGTGGTTCCAGGACGGCCTGCCTGCGGCGGAGTGGCGAACGCACCCGGCGCGGTGGGGCGACCGCCCTGGCCGGAGCCCTGCGATGCGGCGGCGGACGCGCCGGCCGAACCCACGGGCGTCAGCACCGGCACGGTCTGCGGCGGCGGCAGAGGGCGCTCTCCCGGCGGGTAGAGCGTCGGCGGCGCGGCGGCACCCGACGGTGCCTGCGCGGGAGTCGTGGCGCGCGCGGGCGTGCCCGGCATGTTCAGCCGCAGGGGCTCGCGCGTGTACGCGGGGGGCGGGATGTC
>NZ_RAVW01000339.1 GCF_003611585.1 Corallococcus exercitus
CCCTCGGGGGCCCGGCACGACCCACAGGGACGGTTGAGTGGGGCGAAGTACCTGGATTCACTGGTGATTCGTCACGGCGTGAGGGGGGCTCCCTCCTCCCCGGGTTCGAACCCGGGTGGCTCGGATCCGGAAGCCGTTCGGGCTCCACCGTTCCAGCCACAGCGGCACGCCGGTTCACAGCCGGAGAGGACCCGGGGTGAAGGGTGCTCCCCTCACCCGCTGCCCGGAACCTGGACGTGCCAGCATGGCCGCACAAGGTGATTGATGAGCCCGTCCCTCTTCATTGAGCAACTCACGTTCAGCGGTGGCGCGAGCATCAAGCTCGAACCTGCCTCCGTCGTCGTCATCGTCGGGCCCAATAACGCTGGGAAGAGCGAGACCCTTCGCGACATCCTCAGCCTGGCGGGGCGCTCGCGTCCCAAGCTGAAGAACCGCGTCGTCACCCGCATGAAGATGAATCGCGCCGGGACCGCCGACGCGTTTTTGGAGTGGTTGGCTCCGTACCGCCTGCCGGACTCCAAGGACTACCAACTCACGCCGCTGCAGAAGATAAACAACTTTTCGAAGATCAAAGTCTCCGACACGGGCTCCCTGTTTGGCGTCAACCTCGAGCAGGCACCTGAATACCAACTCCGTGTGTTCTGGGAGAAGCAGGAGTTCTCCAGCTCTCTCAACGAGATCTTCTTTCACCTGCTTGACCTCTCGACGCGCTTCAAGGCCACCGAGCCCGCCAGTGCCTTCGATCTCACGTCAGACATTCCGTACCACCCCATCCAGAAGATGTGCGTGGATCAGACGTTGGCGGATCGACTCAGCGGCTACTTTCAGCGTGCCTTCGGACAAGCGCTCATCGTGAACCGGACCGCTGGCTCCACGCTGCCCCTGCACTGCGGCCCGGTTCCCCAGTTGGACCCTGGTGAGGACCGGGTCTCTCCCAGTTACGCCCGGAAGCTCCAGGCGCTCCCGTTGCTTCAGGACCAGGGTGACGGGATGCGGAGCTTCGCGGACTGCCTCCTCCAGGTCACGGCGGCCGACAAGTTCGTCGTCATGATTGACGAACCCGAGGCATTCCTTCATCCGCCCCAAGCTCGATTCCTTGGGACGCTGCTGGCCCGGGAGAAACCCGCCGGGCGCCAGTTGATCATCTCGACCCACAGCGGAGACCTGCTTCGAGGGCTCCTGGATGCCAACCCATCAGCCCTCCAGATCATCCGGCTGACCCGTGACGGGAACCTCAACCATGCGCGCGTGCTGGACAGCGACCGGCTGCGCACGCTCTGGGATGATCCCATCCTGCGCTTCTCCAACACCCTCGACAGCCTCTTCCACGAACAGGTCGTGCTCTGCGAGGCGGACGGGGACTGCCGCTTCTACGCCTCGATCCTTGATGCGATACAGTCGGCGGACTCAAACACCCGGATGCCCGATGTCATGTTCACGAGCACGGGCGGCAAGCACAAGATTCCAGCGATTGCCGCGGCCCTTGCCAGCATCGGTGTTCCCACGCGCGCCATTGTGGACTTCGACATCTTGAACAACCACTCTCCTCTCAAGGAAGCCATCGAAGCACTCGGCGGAAATTGGGACGCGTTCGAGGCGCGCTGGAAGAGGGTCAAGACAGGCGTCGAGCAGTTCAGGCCGGAGCTGGAGACCGCGCACGTCCGGAAGGAGATTGAAAAACTCCTCGAACAGGTCAGCACGCCGACCTTCCCGTTGGATGTAGCCAAGAGCATCCAGGGCGTACTCAAGCGCGCCTCACCCTGGGATGCAGCGAAGCAGCTGGGGCTGGACGCGGTCCCCAAGGGGCAGTTGCGTCAGGTGGCCGAGGCACTCCTGGCTGATCTCAAGCAGCTCGGTCTCTTCGTCGTGGAGTCGGGCGAAATGGAGAGCTTCGATCAAACTGTCGGGGGACATGGAAACGCCTGGCTGGCGGAGGTGTTACGCAAGGACCTCCGCCAGGACCCTCGCCTTGAAAACGCCAGGAGGTTCATCCAAGGCCTGTTTTCGCCCCGTCCTCGTCTCCCATCCTGACGCGGAGCATCTGTTGCGCGTTCCGGAGGTATGGCAGAAGCCACGGGCATGAGCTTGCGTTTGGGGATCCTGGGGCTGGCGTTGACGTTGTTTTCAGGCTGCACGGCGAGCCGGGCCCTGTGTCCGGCCGAGGGCGGGCGGCCCTGGCGTGAGGTGCGCAGCTCGCACTTCCGTGTGCGGACGAACCTGGAGGAACCGGCGGCGGCCCGGAGCGCGGTGGAGCTGGAGGAGTTCCGGCGGGCGCTGCTGCTGGCGTGGGGGGCAGGCTTCGACCCGCCGGGCACGGTGGACGTCATCCTGCTCAGCAACCCCCGCGACCTGGAGGAGTTCACTGACGGCCGCTATGCGGGCTTCGCCGGACAGACGCCCGACGGCCCGCGCATGGTGATGACGGGCGGCGGCGGCTACCTGCTGGCGGACACGACGGGTGACAAGGAGACCCAGGCTCATGAACTGGCGCACTACCTGAGCGCCTTTGCCCTGCCCCGCCAGCCCCGGTGGGTGTCGGAAGGTCTCGCGTCCTACCTGCAAACCGTCACCATCCGGCCCAGCGACCGCAACGTGGTGCTGGGCCGGGCAAGCCCCGCGCTGCTCCAGTACGTGCGCGCCCACGGCTGGCTCACGCTGGAAGAGCTGTGGCAGTGGGACGGCAAGACGCAGCAGAGCACCGCGGAGCTTCAGCGCCACTACGCCTCCTCGTGGCTGTGGGTGCACTACCTCATCAACGCATACGGCAATCGCTTCAGCGCCTTCCAGGACCGGCTGTCCCGGGGCGAGGAGCCCCGGCGCGCCTTCACGGCCGCCTTCCAGGGGGAGACCGCGTACCAGGCGGCCCTCGCTGATTACGTGCAGCTCGGCCGCTACGCCATCTCCACGCAGCCCCTGCCGCCAGTGCCCACGCAAACCCAGACACGCGGCCTGGAGCCGGCGGACGTGCACGTCATCCGGGCCCTGCTCTTCACACAGGCGCCGGGGGACGTGCCGCTGGAGGAGCGCCAGCGCAAGGCGGACCTCGAGCTGGCCCAGGCGCTGAAGGAGGACCCGACCCACGTGGAGACCCACCGGCTGCGGGCGGAGACGCTGGACAAGGCCGAGCGGCTGAAGCTCGCGCGGCTGCTGGTGGAGAAGCATCCGGAGGATGGGCGCGCGTGGGATCTGCTGGCCACCGCGCTGGAGGCCGAAGGGGACCTGTCCGCCACCCAGGAGCAGGCCCGCCAGCGCGCCGCGGAGCTGATGCCGGACAGCCCCTCCGCCCAGAACGGCCTCGCCTGGTACTACGTGAACGTGCAGCAGCCCCAGAAGGGGCTCGCTCCGGCTCAGCGCGCGGTGCGGCTGATGCCGGGCAACGCGGGCATCCTCAACACCCAGGCGGCGCTGTTCTTCCTGTCCGGGCGCTGCCCGGAGGCCGTGTCCATGGGGCGGCGTGCGCTCGACATGCTCCACGAAGGGGTCTCGGATGCGACACGCCAGGAGTTCAAGCGCATCGTCACCGTGTTCGAGACGAAGTGCGTCCCGGCCGCATCCGCGACGAAGACGGAGTAGGCGCCGCCCTCAACGCGCGCGCAGGAGGTCCTTCAGCCTCGCCGACTGGTCCGCGCTCCAGCCTTCGGGCCGGAGGAGCGCGGCCCAGCCGTCCACGTGCTCGCCGGTGTAGACGTGGCCGTACCCCGCGGGCACGTCCATCCCCAGCGGCAGGTCCGCCGTCACCTGCCAGAACGTGACGAAGGGGATCCACACCATCTCCCCCAGGACGTCGGCGCCTCGCGGCTCGCGCAGCCAGTCCGGCCGCCGCACCAACAGGTGGGGACTCCACCAGGTGATGGGGTCGGAGGGGTGGAGCAGGTACAGCACACGCGAGTCTCCCCACGGCGCGGACGCGGGCGGGATGTCGCTGCCCGGCCTGCGGCTGAAGCGGACGATGCGGCCCTGGCGGTAGATGGGCTCCACCTCGGGGCTGCCCGGGTCCCGGTGGTCGGTGAACGCGCGATACAGGGTGTTGAAGTTCGGCGGCCCGACGAAGAGCACCCCGTCGGTGCGGTTGGCCAGGTCCCGCTCTCCGCTGAAGGCCGTCTCTCCGCCGTAGGAGCCCAGGCTCTCTCCGAACACCAGCAGCTTCGGACGGTGCGCGGGTGGAAGCCGGGACCAGCGCTCGTAGACGGCGTCGAAGAGCGCACGGCCCGACTCCCGGGCCCGCTCCTGATCCACCAGGACGGAGAGCCACGACCACAGGTGCGAGTACTGCATGGAGACGATCGCGGAGTCGCCGCCGGTCATGTACTCGAAGGCGTCCACGGCCTCCGGCACCACCCAGCCACTGCCCGTGGTCGTCGCCACCAGCAGGTACGCGCGGTCAAAGCCCCCTGCCCGCTCCAGGTCGTCGACCGCGAGCGCGGCCCGGCCCTCCGCATCCGGCGCGGAGGCGTAGCCGGCGTACGCGCGGATCGGCTCCTTCACGGTGGTGCCATGGAACCGGGAGAGGTCCTCGACGGAGGGCCCCCGCCCCACGAAGTTGCGCCCTTCCCTTCCCAGGGACTCCCACGTGATGCGTGAGCCGACGCCCCCGGAGCGCAGCGCGGTGCGGGGTTGGACCACGCCCTCGTCGGTCATCAGGTCCTGCACCGCCAGGGTGCGGTCCGCCATCGAAATGAGCCCGTCCCACAGCACGCCGCTGGCCACCAGCGCGGTGAGCACCACCACGGCCAGTCCGCTCGTCGCCCGGGCCGCGCGAGGACCGATGTGCCTTGAGAGCCGCACGGCCAACGCGCGGGACACGGCGCGCAGACCGCGTCCCACGGCGACAAGCAGGAAGAAGACAACCGCCCCGACGAAGGGGGCGAGCAGGTAGCCCGCGCCACCCGACGCGGACATGCCCATGAGCTCGCGGATGCGCTGCTGCCAGTGCCAGCCCAGCAGCAGCGCGACGGCCAACGCCACGCCGCCCGTGATGAAGAAGCCCTGCCACGCGCGCGGACGTGGGGTCCTGGCGGGGCGGTCCGCGAACTCACGCCAGAGCCATGCGCCCAGACATCCCAAGCCATAGCCAATGGCCGCGCTGAGGCCGCTGACGAAGCCCTGGAAGGGCCCGCTGCGCGGCAGCAGGGACGGAGTGAAAGCCAGACATGCGAAGAGGAGCGCGACCCAGGCCCCCGGCAAGGTGTAGCGGAGCCAGCGGGGCCAGGTGCGGCTCGCACGTCTGGCCTGTCGCGCCGCGGAGGGCTGCTCGGCGTGGGTGAGGAAGTGCTCCATGCGGACTCCCGGCAGGTGCGCTGGCTTGACCCGCCGGCCAGGCAGACGCCAGCCATTGGAGCTCGCCGTCCCTCCAGGGCGCACTCCAGAGGGTAGGCCCCGGGAGTGCTCCCCGGCAGCGTGCGCCCGGCATGCCCGGCTCCGGTCCGTCCGACGCGCCCGAGCCTCGTGCCGTTGAAGGATGCGAGCACGGCCCTGAAGGCAGGCTCCATCTCGAGGGGTTCTCCGTACTACCCTCCCCGCGGGCCGCGTTGGCGTGAGCCCAGGGGAAGGACACGGCGCTTGAGCACTCGGAATGTCATCGTCGTCGGAGGAACCGGCGACATCGGACGCGCCGTCGCCAGCAAGCTGCGCGCGGAAGGGCTGCGCGTGGTGAGCGCCGCGCAGGACGTGACGGTGGAGACCGCGGACGCGTTGCACGTGGATGTCACCCGCGAGGACTCCGTGCTGTCGATGTTCGACAAGGCGGAGGCCCGGTCGGGGCCGCTCTCGGTCCTGGTCAACTGCGCGGGCTTCGGCGTCTTCACGCCCATCCACGAGACGTCCCTCGAGGACTGGAACCGCAGCGTCGCCGTGAACCTCACGGGGACGTTCCTGTGCTCGCGCGAGGCCTTCCGGCGGATGAAGTCCTCAGGCGGAGGGAGGATCATCCACATCGGGTCCGTGAGCGACCACCTCACGCTCCCCATGAATGGCGCCTATGCCGCGACCAAGCACGGCGTCCGTGGGCTGACGGGCGTCCTGAACGAGGAGGGCCAGGCGTTCGGCATCCGCGCCACGCTCCTGTCCCTTGGTGCCGTCTACACCGCCTTCTGGAAGTCCCGGCCGGAGTTCAGTCCCGCGGACATGCTCTCCGTGGAGGACGTGGCCCAGTGCATCTGGGAGACCGCCATCAAGCCCCTGAACGTGCGGGTCGATGAGATCCGCCTCGTCCCGCCCCGAGGAGTCCTCTGATGGAGACGCAGCCCAAGGCCCCTGTCGCCGTCGTCACCGGAGCCAGCCGGGGGATCGGCGCGGCCATCGCCACTGCCCTCGCCCGGAACGGGTTCGAGGTGGCCCTGCTGTCCCGTGACGTGGCCGCGCTGGAGCAGCTCCAGAAGCAGCTGGTGGAGGCCGGAGGCCGCGCGTGGCCGCTGGCCTGCGACGTCGCGAGCCAGGCCGACGTGACGTCAGCGCTCGACCAGCTGGAAGCGAAGGTGGGCGTGCCGAGGGTGCTCGTGAACAACGCGGGCATCGGTGGACCGTTCCATCGCGCGGACGAGGTGAGCGTCGCCGAGTGGGACCTGCTGTTCGGCGTGAACGTGGAGGGCGTGCGCAACCTGTGTCAGTGGGCGCTGCCGCGCATGAAGGCGCAGGGGTATGGGCGCATCGTGAACATCGCGTCCATCATGGGCCTCTTCGGGGGCGCGCAGTCGTCCACCTACGCGGCCACCAAGCACGCGCTCGTGGGCTACTCGAAGGCCATCGCCGCGGAGTGGGGCGCCTACGGCATCACCTGCAATGCGCTCTGCCCCGGCTACATCGAGACGGAGATGCTGGCGAAGGCGCCCGCAGCCGCACGTCAGCGGCTGCTGGAGCGGATCCCCGTGAAGCGCTTCGGAACACCGGAAGAGGTCGCGGGCCTGGTGGCGTTCCTCGTCGGGCCCGCCGGTGGCTACGTCAACGGGAGCGCGCTGGTGATGGACGGTGGGCTGTCGTCACATCTGGCGTCCGACCTGCCGTCGTTCTGACGACGGACTCCCCAACCCGATCAGCACCGCCCACGGCCCGGCCCGCTAGACCCTGGAGGCCGCGGCCTCCAGTGCCGCGAGGATGAGGGGGAGGTCCGCCGCGTCCGTCCGCCAGTTGGAGAAGGCCGCGCGCAGACCCGGGCGGCCGGCGTACTGCGTGGGAGTGAAGTGCACGCGCCCGTCAGCCTGCAACGCCTCGAGGAGGCGGTCGCGCCGCGCGGCATCCCCCGAGCGCAGCGCGAAGCAGACGATGTTCAGCGTCACCGGGGCGAGCAGCGCGTAGTGCGGTGACGCCGCGATCCCCTCCCCCAGGCCACGGGCGAGCGTGCAGCTGCGCTCGACGAGTGCGCGGTGCCCGTCGCGGCCGTAGGCCATGAGCGTCATCCACGCGGGCAGCGCCCGGAAGCGGCGCGAGTTCTCCGGCGTGCGGTGCAGCAGATCCGGCCCCTGGCCGAGATAGGCGGCCACCGCGCGGAAGACGCGCTCCTGCAACGCGAGGTGGCGCGTGAAGACGATGCCGGAGTCGTAGGGGACGTTGAGCCACTTGTGACCGTCCGCCGCGACCGAGTCCGCGTGGGCAAGCCCTCGCAGCAGATGCGCGTGCGCCGGGCTGCAGGCCGCGAAGATGCCGAAGGCACCGTCCACGTGCAGCCAGGCCCCGTGGCGGCGGCACAGTTGCCCCACCGCCTCCAGGTCGTCGAAGTCCCCGGTGTTCACCTCCCCCGCGCCCGCGATCACGATGGCCGGGGCGCCGCCAAGTGCCGCGAGCCGTGACTCGAGCGCCTTCGGATCCATGACGGGCCGGCCCGGGAGGCAGGGGATGCCCTCCACCGAGCGCCGTCCCATGCCGAGGATGGAGAGAGCCTTGAGGACGCTCGCGTGCGGCGCGCCGCCCAGCACCACGGGGCGCGGAAGCCCCCACAGCCCCTCCTCGCTCACGTCGTGGCCCAGCCGCTCCATCACCCACTGCCGCGCGGTGGCCAGCGAGACGAGGTTCGCCGCCGTGGCACCGCTCACGAAGGCGCCCTCGAAGGACTCCGGCAGGCCGAAGAGGGAACGCAGGAGTCCCAGCGCCTCGCGCTCCACGGTGGTGGCGAGCGAGTCGCCGTCGTTGCTCACGTTCTGGTCGTACGCGGAGACGAGCCAGTCCCCCACGAGCGCCGCGGGCGTGGTGCCACCCGTGACGAAGCCGAGGTAGCGCGGCCCCGCCGAGCCGGAGAGCCCTGCCTCGTAGCGGCGGCGGAAGAGCGCGAGCGCTTCCCCAGCGCCGAGGCCCGCCTCGGGCAATCCAAGCGGCGCGGGCGGTGAGGGGCGGATGCCCGCGGGGCGCTCGGGCAGGGCGGTGAGGAATTCGAGGGCGCTCGCGCGGGCCTGTTCGAGCAGGTCCGGGAGCCGGGAGAGGTCATGGGAGAGGTGGTTGCTCATGGTCGCAAGGGTCCCCAGCGGAAGCCGGTGCCATCAACGGTGGCGCTCCACAATTCATCCGATGACAGCCCTTCGAGGGTCGTGAAGCCCTGGGTCCCGAAGAGGAAGTCCTGCCATGCCACGCCGTCGAAGCGAACGAGGTCGTCCGTGTCCAGGCGCGCGAAGACGGCGCCCTGGCCGAAGGACACCACGTCGAGGATGTCGGGCGCGACGCCCCCATCCACGAAGATGGGGTACGGAGGCTTCGTGCTCCAGGTGCCCTCCGCCCGCTCCAGGAACAGCCCCTGGTCTCCGGCGGCGTAGGCAAGGCCCGGCGCCACGACGTGCACGGTGTGCAGTGCGGCCTGTCCCTGGGAGGACGACGGCAGCGCCTCCCGCAGCCACGGGCCTCCGTCCGCGTTGACGTGGTAGGCGACGGGCACGCCGCCGGTGGAGCCCACGGTGATGAGCGTTCGCGGGTCCAGGCCGTGGATGGAGTGGAGATCCGCATCCACGTGCTCCACCCGCCTGGGCTCCGCCGGGTAGTCCCAGCGGAGGATGTCGCCGGTCTCGCTCACCGCGTAGAGCGTCGTGCCTCCATCCGACTCGAAGCCCACGAGGTCCTGGATGGCTGCCCCGCCCCCGTCGAAGGACGTCAGCGCACAGGACTCCGTGACGGCCAGCGTCCGTGTGGCGAGCTGCCCCTGCCAGGAGCCCATGAACACGCGCCCGTCGCTCGGCCGCGCCCACGCGGTGGACCACGCTGCGTCGCAGTCGGAGAACGCAATCATGTCCACGCCACCGTCGGTCTCCTGGCGGACGTGGGCGACCACTCTGTTGGTATCGCTCACGAACCAGGCCTGGTTGCGCGCATGGGGAGCCACGTCCCGGAAGCTCGTCCCCAGGAGGATCCTGTTCGCCCGCCATGCGACGGCGTCACAGACGGGCGCCGGGTCCTCCCGGCCATCACAATCGTTGTCCAGGAAGTCGCAGCGCTCCTCCACGCCCGGGGAGATGGAGACGGTACGGTCGTCACAGTCCGTGCCCCGGGTGGCGGTGCTCACGTAGCCATCCCCGTCTTCATCCCGTGCGCTCAAAGTCAGCTCGACGCGGGCGGTCTCCTCTTCGGCGACCGCCACCTGCCCGGACGCGGTGGCCACCTCCTGGCCCGCGCACGAGCGCTCGCGGGCGAAGGCCGTCACCTTCACGGTGTCACTCCACCCGGCCCGGCGAACGAAGCCCACCTCCTCCATCCCCGCGCCCCCGGGCACGGGAGGCTCCACGGGCAGCTCGAAGGTCCTGGAGGCGTCCTCCGCGTCCACCACGCGCAGCGTGACGCAGCCCGGACGGAAGCCGTCGTAGGCCAGCCGCACCTGGACATGACACGGGTGGCTCGCGTCACACCCGCTGGGGCGCTCCGCCTCGAGCTCCTCGATGTCCGGCACCGTGCAGGTGATGCAGAACAGCCCGAGCCCCACGGCCACGGCGCGCTTCATGGCGAGACCTCCGTCCGCGGCGACGGCGAGTCGCCAGTGAGGAGCCAGGTGATGGTGGCTCCGGCGACAGCGGCGACAGCCGCGCCCAGCATGACGTTGGCCGCGAGCGCCTGCCCCCGCGCGCTGTCCAGGTGCGCGGTCCTGTCGCTGTAGAAGGCATCGTCGCGCGCAGCGTTCACGTTGCTCCGCGACTGGAGGCCGACGTAGCCGCCAATGCCACCAAGCACCACGCCCCCTCCCAGCAGGGCCAGCGGAAGCACGGGCGTGGAGCGCGTGCGGCCCACCTCCGTCCGCGCCGTGGGAGGAACGAGCCCGGGCGGCGGAGTGGGCGCGAGCTGCGCATCGGTCATCGCACGCGGCGCGTCCGGAGGTGGCCGGGGGTTGCGCGCCAGCTCACGTTGCACGTTCCGGCGCACCTCCTCGAAGTCGCGTGACACCTTGGGGGACACCTTCACCGGAAGGCTCGCATCGGGCAGCAGCGACAGGCCCTCCTTGAAGGAGGCCAGGGCCTCCTGACGGCGCCCCAGGTCCGCGAGCACGATCCCCCGGAGGATGGCCACCCTGCCCTGCTCCCCGTCGTCGCGCGCCACGGCCTTCGCCGCGTCGAGCTGCTCGAGCGCGTGCTCGTAGTCGAGATCCTCGTAGGACTGGGATGCGGCGGACATCCGGGCCTGGAAGTCCGCGCCCGACGAGGCCGCCGGCTGACTCCAGGCGGGCGACACCAGCATCAGCGCGACGCCGAGCACGATTCGCAGGTCCATGGGCGCGGAAGATACCACCCGCCTTCCGCCCCGGAGTGCCTTGTCGCGCTGTTTTGACACCGCAGTGCGTTTGTCATTGGCACTGGAATGTCTGCCCCGTCAGTCAGCGAAGGTGGGCAGCCGGGTGGGGCCTCGATTCGCTCGCTCAGAGCTCGTTGAAGATGAGCAGCCCGCGTGAGGTGTCCACCGCGTAGACATACCCGTCACCCGGGACGCGCATCCCCATGACGCCCTCGTAGACGAAGCCCAGCCGCTTCGGGTCGGTCTCACG
>NZ_RAVW01000033.1 GCF_003611585.1 Corallococcus exercitus
GCCCCTGAAGGGCTTCCTGGCGGTGCCGCTGGTGGGACACGACGGCCGCAACCTGGGCCTGCTGCAGGTGTCCGACAAGGTGGAGGGCGACTTCGACGCGGAGGACGAGACGGTCGCCGTGCAGCTGGCGCAGATGGCCAGCGTGGCGCTGGAGAACGCGCGCCTCTACGAGACGGCGCAGGCGGAGCGGCGCAACCTGTTCGCGGTGCTCAAGCAGCTGCCGGCCGCCATCACCGTGCTGCGCGGGCCGGAGCTCGTCTTCGAGATGGCCAACGACCTGCGCCTGAAGCTCACCGGCTCCCGGCCCCTGCTGGGGCTGCCCGTGCGCGAAGCCCTGCCGGAGCTGAGGGACCAGGGGCAGATTGCCCAGCTGGAGGAGGTCTACCGCACCGGACAGACCTACCAGGGCCGCGAGATCCCCATGCGCCTGGGCCGGGACCAGGGGCAGGAGGCGCCCGAGGGCTACTTCAACCTCACCTTCCAGCCGCTGCTCAACGCGGAGGGCAAGGTGGACGGCATCGTGTCCGTCACCTGGGAGGTGACGGAGCAGGTGCTGGCGCGCCGGCGCATCGAGGCGCTGGCCGCGGAGCTGAAGGAGCGCGAGCAGCAGTTCCGCACGCTGGCGGACTCCATCCCGCAGCTGGCGTGGATGGCGGAGCCGGACGGACGCCTCTTCTGGTTCAACCAGCGCTGGTACGACTACACCGGGACGACGGCGGCGCAGGTGACGGAGAAGGACTGGAACGCGCTCATCGACCCGGAGGACGCCGAGCGCGTGCAGGCGCGCTTCAACGTGTCCCTGCGCGAGGGGACGCTGTGGGAGGACCAGTTCCGGCTGCGCCGCGCGGACGGCAGCTACCGCTGGTTCCTGTCGCGCGCCATGCCCGTGCGGGACGGCGAGGGGCGGATCGCCCGCTGGTTCGGCACCAACACGGACATCGACGACGAGCGCCGCACGCTGGAGAGCCTCAAGCAGGCGGAGGAGGAGATCCGCCACCTCAACACCGGCCTGGAGAAGCGCGTGCGCGAGCGCACCGCCCAGCTCCAGGAGGCGAACAAGGAGCTGGAGTCCTTCAGCTACTCCGTGTCGCACGACCTGCGCGCGCCCCTGCGCCACATCACCGGCTTCGCGCAGTTGCTGGAGCGGCGGGCCGGAGCGAAGCTGGACGACGTGGCGCGCGGCTACCTCACCACCATCGCGGGCGCGGCGAAGCAGGGCGGCACGCTGGTGGACGACCTGCTCGCGTTCTCCCGCATGGGCCGGGCGGAGCTGCGCCAGTCGCGGGTGGACCTGGGCCAGCTGGTGGAGGAGGCCCGGCGCGACCTGATGCCGGAGACCACCGGACGGCAGGTGGAGTGGCGGGTGGAAAGCCTGCCCACGGTGGAGGGTGACCCGGCGCTCCTGCGGCAGGTCATCCACAACCTGCTGGCCAATGCGTTGAAGTATACGCGTCCAAAGCCGGAGGCCCTCATCGAGGTGGGGGCGCGCGAGGCGGACGGTGAGGTCACCGTCTGGGTGCGCGACAACGGCGTGGGCTTCGAGATGCAGTACGTGGAAAAGCTGTTCGGCGTCTTCCAGCGCCTGCACACGGCCGAGGAGTTCGAGGGCACCGGCATCGGGCTCGCGAACGTGCGGCGCATCGTGTCGCGCCATGGTGGACGGACCTGGGCGGAGGGCGCCGTGGGGCAGGGCGCGACCTTCACCTTCACCCTGCCCCGCGCTTCTCCGGCGGAGAAGAAAGTCGAGACGCACGCGTGATGGAGCTGAAGCGAATCCTCCTGGTGGAAGACAGCGCCAACGACGTGGCGCTCACGCTGGCCGCGCTGGAAGAGGTGCACCTGGCCAACGAGGTGGTGGTGGTGCGCGACGGGCAGCAGGCGCTGGACTACCTCTTCCGCAAGGGCGAGTACGCGAACCGGCAGGACGGCCACCCGGCGGTGGTGCTGCTGGACCTGAAGCTGCCGAAGGTGGACGGGCTGGAGGTGCTGGAGAAGGTGAAGGGCGCCCCGGAGCTGAAGGCGGTGCCGGTGGTGATGCTCACCTCGTCGCGCGAGGAGCGGGACCTGGCGCGCAGCTACGGCCTGGGGGTGAACGCCTACGTGGTGAAGCCCGTGGCCTTCCCGGACTTCGTGTCCGCGCTGCGCGAATTGGGGCTGTTCTGGGCGGTGGTGAACCAGCCGCCGCCGGGCTCGCCCGGCGCGACCGGAGCCCCGAAATGAACGCACGCGGCAATGCCGCTCGGGACCTGACGCCCCTGCCTTCGACGGAGCGGCCCCTGTCCATCCTCCTGCTGGAGGACAGCCCGCTGGACGCGCAGTTGGTGGCCGCGCAGCTGGAGGAGGGCGGACTGCCTTCGACGCTGGAGTGCGTGCAGGGCCGGACGGCCTTCGTCGCGGCGCTGGAGAAGGGGCGGTTCGACCTCATCCTGTCGGACTACAACGTGCCGGGCTTCGACGGGATGAGCGCGCTGGAGGCGGCGCAGGCCGTGTGTCCGGACACGCCGTTCCTCTTCGTGTCCGGCGCGCTGGGCGAGGACCGCGCCATCGAGCTGCTCAAGCGCGGCGCCACGGACTACGTGCTCAAGGACCGGCTGGAGCGGCTGGGCCCCAGCGTGCGGCGGGCGCTGCGCGAGGCGGAAGGGGTGCGGCTGCGCAAGCGCACGGAGGAGGCGCTGCGCCAGTCCGAGGAGCGCTACCAGCTGGTGGCGCACGCGAGCTTCGACGCCATCTGGGACCTGGACCTCCAGACGGACGCGATGCACTGGATTGGCGACGCGACGGAGGAGGTCTTCGGCTTCCCCCTGGAAGAGGTGGGCGCGGAGGCGGCGTGGTGGCGCCGGCACATCCACGGCGAGGACCGGGAGCGGGTGCTGGCGGGCCTGCAGCAGGCATTCGATTCGGACGAGGACCGGTGGCAGGACGAGTACCGCGTGCTGCGCAAGGACGGGGCGTACGCGTACGTGGCGGCGCAGGGCTCCATCCTGCGCGGGGCGAACGGGAAGGCGCGGCGCATCGTGGGTGCCATGCGCGACATCACGGAGCGGCGGCGGGCGGAGGAGGAGCGGCAGAAGCTGGTGCACGAGGCGCAGGCGCGCGTGGAGTTCGAGCAGCAGCTCATTGGCATCGTGAGCCACGACCTGCGCAACCCCCTGAGCGCCATCCTCACCGGCGCGTCGCTGATGCTGCGGCGCGACGACATCCAGCCCTGGCACGCGAAGGCGGCGGCGCGCATCCTGTCCGCGTCGGAGCGGGCCACGCGGATGATCCGCGACCTGCTGGACTTCACGCAGGCGCGCATGGGCGGAGGCATCCCGGTGCACGCGGCGCCGTGCGACTTCCACGCGCTCATGTTGCAGGTGGTGGAGGAGGCGCGCACGGCGCACCCGGAGCGCACCATCCAGATGGAGCAGGTGGGGGACGGTCAGGGGTCGTGGGATTCCGACCGGATGGCGCAGGTGCTGTCCAACATCCTGGGCAACGCGCTGAAGTACAGCCCGGAGGACACGCCGGTGCGCGTGGAGAGCCGGGGCGAGCCGGACGCCATCGTGGTGCACGTGCGCAACGGGGGCGACCCCATTCCCCCGGAGATGCTGCCGCGCATCTTCGAGCCGCTCCAGCGCGGGACGACGGCGGGCCGCTCCGAGCGCAGCATCGGGCTGGGGCTCTACATCGTGCGGCAGCTGGTGCTGGCGCACGGTGGGACGGTGGACGCGCAGTCGTCCGCGGCGGAGGGCACGGTGTTCACCGTGCGCCTGCCGCGCGTTCCCGTGCGGGACATGCCGTAACTGTTGTTGCCGGGTTGCAGTTGTTTCGTGGCATCAAGTGGAAGGTGGACGCATGTCGAAGCCGCTGGAAGTCGTGAACGCCGTCCTGGACGCGGGCTTCGAGGGCCTGGGGCCGCTGTGCAGCGCGACGGGGCTGGCGGACGAGTACCTGCGGGACGCGCGCTACGCGAACCACGAGGCGCGCATCGATTCGCTCATCCACTGGGAGACGGGGAAGCTGTTCACCACGGGCTTCCTGTCCGGGCTGGGCGGCCTGCTCACGCTGCCGGTGTCGCTGCCCGCGGGCCTGGGCGTGTCGTGGGCGGTGCAGGCGCGGCTGGTGGGCGCCATCGCTCGCATCCATGGGCATGACGTGGAGGAGGACCGCGTGCGGACCCTCACGTTGCTGGCCATCGTGGGGGACATTGGCAAGGAAGTGGTGAAGCAGGCCGGCATCGAAGTCAGCCAGCAGCTGGGCATGCGCGCGCTGGAGGCCGTGCCGAAGCATGCGCTCAGCGGCATCAACCGCGCGGTGGGCTTCCGGCTGGTGAGCAAGGCGTCGCAGAAGGGCGTCGTGAACCTGTCCAAGGTGGTGCCGCTGGCCGGTGGGCTGGTGGGCGGCGCGGTGGATGCGCTCGCGTGCCGCGCGGTGGGGGCCACGGCCCGGCGGCTGTTCTCGCCGGGGCCGGTCTCCGTGCCGGTGCCGGGCATGTCACCTGGATGACCGGGCGCGGGGCTTGTCGTTGACGGTGGGCCTTCGCGCTGGAGTCATCCGGGCGCATGGGCCGCCTCCTTGTCCTCCTCGTCGCGCTGGGCCTCGCTGTGGGAGGGTGCCGGCGCTCGTCCGAGGAGGCGGGCACCGGAGGCCGCACGCGCATCGTCTTCAAGTTCCAGCCGCTGTGGGGGGACCCGAAGCCGTTCCGTGAGCTGCTGGCGCAATACGAGCGCGCGAATCCGGACGTGGAGCTGGTGACGGAGGCGCTGCCCAACTCGTCGGACCTGGCGCACCAGTTCTTCCTCACGTCGTTGCAGGGCGGGGCCACGGACTTCGACGTGCTGGTGGCGGACGTCGTCTGGGTGCCGGAGTTCGCTCGCGCGGGCTGGGTGGCGGACCTGTCCGAGGACTTCCCTCCCGCGCGCCTGCGCGAGGAGTTCCTGCCCGGGCCCGTGGACGCCGTCGTGATGAACGGCCGCACGTACGCGGTGCCCTGGTACGTGGACGTGGGCGTCCTCTACTACCGCACGGACCTGGTGCCTCGCGCGCCGCGCACCTACGAGGAGCTGCGGCGCTTCACCCGCGACGCGATGGCGAAGGTGCCCGGCATCCAGGGCTACGTGTGGCAGGGCCGGCAATACGAAGGCCTGACCTGCAACGTGTACGAGGCCATCTGGGGCCACGGTGGGCAGTCGCTGGGGCCGGACGGGCGCGTGCTCCTGGAGACGGAAGCCGCGCGCGAGGCGCTGGCGTACCTGCATGGGCTCATCGCGGACGGACTGTCGCCTCCGACGGTCACGGGCTTCGGCGAGGAGGAGTCGCGGCGCGTGTTCCAGGAGGGGCGCGCGGTGTTCATGCGCAACTGGCCCTATGCGTGGAGCGAGGCGCAGGCGGAGGGCTCTCCCATCCGGGGCAAGGTGGGCATCGCGCCGCTGCCGACGAAGGATGGACAGCCGGGGTGGGGGACGCTGGGCGGATGGCAGCTGGCGGTGAACGCGCACGTGTCGCCCGCGCGGCGCAAGGCCGCGGCCCGGCTCATCGAGCACCTGACGTCACCGGAGGCGAACCGCGTGCTGGCGCTGCACTACGCGCGCAACCCGCCGAGGCTCGCGCTGTATGACGACCCGCAGCTGCGCGCCGAGGAGCCCTTCATCGCGAGCCTGAAGGAGGCGCTGGTGCGCGCGCGGCCCCGGCCGGTGACGCCGTACTACCTGCTCATCGCGGACGTGCTCCAGAGCGAGTTCTCCGCCGCCGTGGCGGGGCTGCGGACTCCGGAGGAGTCGCTCACGCGCGCGCAGAAGCAGGTGGATCACCTGACGGGTGAGCAGCCGAAGGAGGAGGCGGAGTGAGGGGCGCGGGTTCTCAGGCGCGGGAGCGGCGGCAGGCGTACCTGCTGGTGGCGCCGGCCGTGTTGGTGCTGACGGTGGTGGCGCTGTACCCGGTGCTGGCGGCGGTGTGGCTGAGCCTGCACCGCTTCATCCTGGTGTTCGGCGAGCGGCGCTTCACGGGGGTGGAGAACTACGTCTACCTGGTGGGGGACGTGCGCTTCTGGTCCGCGCTGGGAAACACGGCGTACTTCACGGCGGTGGCGGTGACGGTGGAGCTGTTGCTCGCCGTGCCGCTGGCGCTGCTGCTCAACCGCGCGTTTCCGGGGCGCGGGTTGTTGCGCGCGTCGGTGCTGGTGCCCTGGGCGATTCCCACGGTGGTGAGCGCCCGGCTGTGGGCGTGGATGTTCAACCCGGACTACGGGCTCATCAACCGGATGCTGGGGGGCGCGGAGGTGAACTGGCTGGGGGCGCCGGGGTATGCGCTGCACGCGGCCATCCTGGTGGACGTGTGGAAGACGACGCCCTTCGTGGCGCTGCTGGTGCTGGCGGGGCTGCAGGGCATTCCGGAGGACCTCTACAAGGCGGCGCGCGTGGACGGGGCGTCGGGGTGGCGGCAGTTCCGGTCCATCACGCTGCCGTTGCTGAAGCCCGCGCTGCTGCTGGCGGTGCTGTTCCGGTCGCTGGATGCGTTCCGCGTGTTCGACGCCATCTACGTCCTGACGGAGGGCGGGCCGGCGAACACGACGGAGACGCTGAGCATCTACGCGTACAAGACGCTGATGCGCTCCGGGGACTTCGGGTACGGCAGTGCGCTGTCGGTGGCGACGTTCCTGTGCGTGGTGCTGTTGGCGGTGGTGTGGCTGCGCTGGTTGGGGCGCGAGGAGGGGCGGCGATGAAGCGGCCGGGGCTGGGCACGGCGCTGGCCGTGGTGGCGTTCCTCACGTTCTTCCTGGGGCCGTTCCTGTGGCAGGTGCTGACGAGCCTGTGGCCGGACGGCGAGCTGACCCGGCCGTGGCCTTCGCACCTGACAGGGGCGAACTACGAGAGCGTGTTGTTCGGGCGGCCGTTCCTGTGGGCGGTGTTGAACTCGCTGGTGGTGGCGACGCTGACGACGGTGTTCTGTCTCACGGTGGGCGCGTCCGCGGCGTTCGCGTTGGCGAAGCTGGAGTTCCGGGGGAGGGGGCTGCTGCTGTCCGCGGCGCTGGGCGTGTCGATGTTCCCGCCCATCGCGACGGTGAGCCCGCTGTACCTCATCCTCAACGCGGTGGGGCTCCGGGACAGTCTGGTGGGGCTGGCGCTGCCGTACACGACGTTCGCGCTGCCCCTGACGTTGTGGGTGCTGACGTCGTTCTTCCGCCAGCTGCCGGATGAGTTGTATCGAGCGGCACGGGTGGACGGGTGCACGCCGGTGGGCGCGTTCCGGAGGGTGCTGTTGCCCCTGGCGGCGCCGGGGCTGGCGACGACGGCCATCCTGGTCTTCATCTTCGCGTGGAACGAGTTCCTCTACGCGCTGACGTTCCTGTCCACGCCGGAGAAGCGCACGGTGCCGGTGGCCATCAGCCTCTTCGCCAGCGAGTACAAGGAACCGTGGGGAGAGATCGCCGCCGCGTCGGTGGTGGCGACGCTGCCACTGGTGGTGCTCACGGTGCTGTTCCAGCGGCGCATCGTGTCCGGGCTTACAGCTGGCGCGGTGAAGGAGTAGGCGAGGGCTACCGGCCTACCGCATCCACCTCCGCCCAGAGGCGCTTGCCTTCGAGCGCCGTGTCCAACGGCGCGCGGCGTTCAGCGATGCGCAGCAGCACCGCGGCCAGTTGATCCAGGTGCATGGGCTTCAGGTTGCTCAGCATCGGCAGCTTGCCCAGGGCGTGCAGGATGCCGGGCGGGGCGTGGTATTCGCCCTCCAGCGCGGGCGGGCGCACCATCGTGTAGGGGATGCCGCTCTCGCGGACGATGCGCTCCGCTTCCGCCTTGGCCTTGAGGTACGCGCCCACCGGGCTCCCCGCTCCCACCGCCGTGAGCAGCACGAAGTGGTCCACGCCCGCCGCCTTCGCCGCGTCCACCAGCTGCCGCGTGGTGCCGATGTCGCTCGTCTCGTAGGTGTCCCCGGCCGCGAAGCGCTTGCGCATCGTGCCGATGAGCTGGAGCACCGTCGTGCTGCCCTTCATCGCCTCCACCAGCGCGGGCCCGTCCGCCAGCTCCAGCACCGCCTTCTTCGGCCAGGTGTTCGCGGGCTCCGTGTTCGCGCTCCTGGGCCGCACGTGCGGCGTCACGGCGATGCCCTTCGCCAGGGCCTGCCGCATCAGCGTGCGGCCCGTCGCGCCCGTGGCGCCCGCGACGAAGAGATGACGAGGAGCTGCGCTGCTCATGGCGATGCCTCCCGGACCGCGACCCGCACGGCCCCTGGAGCGCTTCTTGAGCACACGGCCCCACCGCTTGCCCAGTGTTTCCCGGGGCCGCGCGTGAAACCGGACAGCGGATGCTCAGCGCCGCGCGTGCTCGGCCTGGACCTCGTGCGCGTGCGTCAGGTCCTCCAGGAAGATGGCCTCCAGCTGACGTGCCGCCTCCACGTCCTCCAGCACCAGGGAGCCCTCCTCCAGCAGGTTGAACGACAGCGCGTCGTAGTTGATGGACCCCACCAGCACGAGCCGGTCATCCACCAGCATCGTCTTCGCGTGCATCATCGACGGCTGGTACTCCCAGAGCCGCACGCCCGCCGCCCGCAGCGTGTCGTACGTCTGCCGCTGGAGCACCGTGATGGCCCGCTGGTCGTTCTTGTCCCCCGGCGCCAGCACCCGCACGTCCACGCCCGCGCGCGCCTTCTCCACCAGGAGCGCGGTCAGCGCGTCGTTGGGCGTGAAGTACGCCTGCGAAATCCACAGCCGCTTCTTCGCCGCCTTCACCATCAGCTGCGTCAGCCGCTCCGCGCGCGTCACCTCCGGGTTCGCCGTGCTGCTGACGAAGGCCGCCCAGCCTTCACCCGCGGCGTCCAGGCCGGGCTGCTCCGCGGCCAGCGTGGGGAAGTCCGTCATGGGCAGCAGCTGGCCCGTCGCCTCCTGCCAGTTCTCCGCGAAGGCCTGCTGGAGCTGCGCCACCACCGGGCCCTGGACGCGCACGTTGGTGTCGCGCCACTCCTTCTCGTTGCGCGCGTCGCCCAGCCACTCGTCCTGGATGGCGAGCCCGCCGGTGATGCCCACGCGGCCGTCCATCACGACGATCTTCCGGTGGTTGCGCGCCAGGTTCTCGTCCGCGGGCAGCGGGCGGAACAGGTGCGCTTCGCAGCCAATCGCCTCCAGCCGGGGCTTCACCTCCTTCTCGAAGGGGCCGCTGCCCAGCGGATCCACCAGCACGCGGCAGTGCACGCCCGCGCGGGTCCGCTCGGCCAGCGCTTCAATCATCCGGTCGGAGGCCCGGCCCGGCCTCCAGATGAACATCACGATGTTGATGGAGGCGCGGGCCCGGCCGATTTCTTCCACCATCACGTCGAAGACAGCGCCGTTGTTCGCCCACCGGATGCGGTTGCGCGGTTCCATCCGCACGCCCGTCGTCTGGTACAGCGCCGCCGCGAAGCCCGCCCCACGCGAACCCACCTGCCCCGTGAGCTGGAATGGGCGAGACGACTCCTTCGTGCTGCACGCGGACGGACATCCCGCGAGCAGCAACGCCCCCATGATTCCCCCCCACCATCGTCCGCCCTTGCCCACGTCCGTTGCCCGCGCCTCCTGACCTTCAGGGGTAGGCACCCCCGGAAGGGGTGTCACCCGTGGGTCCAACACGAGTGTTCGCTGTCCGCACGGAGTGGGTGTGCGCACAGGGCGGCGAGGTGGGTGAAAGGTGCGTGCTACCGTCACACCCCGTCGAGACACCGGGAGCGGACATGGCGTTGAGCACGTCGGCGGACTTCAAGACGGACCTGGGCCTGGAGCCCCGGGGGTTGCTGCCCATCGTGTCGCGGCTGGAGGAGTTCGTCCGGCCGTTCTGCGCCGCGCTCGATGCGTTCCATGCGGACTGGAGCGGGTGGGGCGGCAAGGCCACGTACTACTTCACCGGCAGGCAGGCGTGGGTGGACGCGCGCCTGAAGGCGCTCGATACGGCGGAGCACCTGCTGTACCGGCTGTTCGACCTGGAGCGCGAGCGCCTTGCGAGCTCCAAGGCCTCGCGCCTGCTGTTGATGCGGCTGGCCGTGGAGATCCAGGAGAAGCACATCGAGCTGGTGGACTACGTCCACACGAAGAACCTCCTGCTCTACACCCCGGACCGCGCGACGCTGGGGACCTCGGCCCGCCAGCAGCTGGACGCGGACTGGAACGCGCTGCGCAACGGCACGGGCGCGGTGAAGCTGCCCACCGGCGCGCAGTACGCGCGCGGCCTTCGCGAGGTGCGCGCCATCCACGCCCGGCTGCTGTCGCGTCAGCATGGCCGCGAACTGCTGCGGTGGATCCTCCGGGAGACGCGGGAGGATCCTCAGTGGCCGGTAACGCTGGTGCTGACCCAGGCCTTCACCCCGTCCGCCAACTTCCGGCAGAAGGTGGTGGTCAACAAGCAGCGCCTGACGGCGACGTCCGAGGAGTTTCAGCGCCTGAAGGATGAATACGAAGGGATGAGCGAGGAGCTGACCCGCCTGGAGGAGTCCGCGCGGCAGGGCAGCGAGAGTTGGGGCGAGCTGCGCAAGCGCCTGGAGGCGTCGTCGAAGCCCTATGCGGAGCTGAGCACGCGGCGCGACGCCGTGGGCAAGCGCATCGGGACGCTGGAGGTGGAGCTCAGCTGGTACGACGAGGACGGCCACGGCGAGGACTACCTGTTGAGCGAACCGGCGCCGGGGCTCGCGGGCAAGGGGTCCGGCCGAGGCTCCCGGCTCAGCCTGCGCTCCGGGCTGCGCGACAGCACGCAGCGCAACTACTCCCGCGAGCAGCACCCCATCCCCGCGCCGGCGTTCATCGTGTACGGGCACGAGCTCATCCACGTCCTGCAGAACCGCTACCCGACGCGGATGGTGCTGGAGCCCCAGGCCTACGCGCGCGAGCACACGAAGCACGGCTACAGCAACACCACGGAGCACGAGACCATCCGCGCGCTGCGCAAGCAGCGCACGGACGCGCACCTGCCCTTCTACGAGAACCAGCTTCGTGACGAGCACCAGCTCACGAAGCGCAAGCACCACACCGGCACGTCGGCCTTCGAGCTGGGAGAGACGGACTGACGCGCCCGCGCTACTTGCGCTGATCCCCCGGAGGCGTGGCCACCACCTCGCGCCCCAGCTCCAGCATCGTGGCGCTCTCCGACGGGTCGGGGCGCTTGTCGCGCAGGGTGACGAACTCCTCCGCGGCCGTGGGATGGATGTCACTGGCCCGATACGGCTGGCACCCGATCCCCATCACCTCCAAGCAGCGACGCGCGGCTGGCTAAGACCAGGCTGAACGTCAGACGCGTGTCCTTTGCTGCCCTCGCTGGGGCGTTCCTGGGAGACGCGGATGC
The DNA here is from genome assembly GCF_003611585.1 of Corallococcus exercitus. Classification (GTDB taxonomy): domain Bacteria; phylum Myxococcota; class Myxococcia; order Myxococcales; family Myxococcaceae; genus Corallococcus; species Corallococcus exercitus. The sequence continues at coordinate 11,280 of NZ_RAVW01000033.1, forward strand.
GAATGACTCGAAGTGGGGCTGTCTTGTTATGTCTGGTGTTTCCGGTCGTCGCATGGGCGGATGACGTTCTGGAGCGTGCGCCGGTTCGTGCGTGGCACTCCCTGGCGCGTCTGGAGGCGACGACGCTGGCGTTCCAGCCGAGCGCGGGGGTGGGCACGGACGAAGGCTTCGTGCAGGTGGAGCCGACGTTCATCCTCGACGGAGGCGCGGAGTTCGGCGTCAGCCTGGGCGCTCCGCTGCGGTTGCGGCTGTGGGGCGGAAGCGGGGGAACAGGCCTCATCCGGCGCGAGGACTGGGACAGCCTCTCGGACTTCGGGCAGGTGGTGCGCGCCTTCAAGCTGGGCTCGGACAACGCGCCCGTGGGCGTCTGGTTCGGCGCGCTGGAGTCCTACAGCCTCTTGTCCGCGCACCTCGTGCGGCGCTACTCCAATCGCCTCAACCCTGACTACCACCCGGTGGGCGGCTTCCTCACCGGCACGCTGGGTCCTCTCTACACTCAGGCCTTCGCTTCCGACGTGCTGGGCGCGCGCCTCATGGGGGCGGAAGTCGTGCTGGACGTGCAGCACGGCCTCTTCGGCCAGCCCCCCGATCCGGGCCGCTACACGCTGGCGCTGTCGGCGGTGCATGACTGGGGCAGGGCCGGGGGCCGGGCTCCTTCGGTGATGCTGGCGCACCTGGACGGCACTGCCGTGGTGAAGGTGTCGCCTGGCTTCGAGGCGCACCTGCTTGCCGGCTGGGGAGGACGGCCGGGAGTTGGAGGCGCCTGGGGCGCGGTGGTGGGCCTGGGCGCGGATGCGTTGACGCCCACGCTGGACCTGCGACTGCGATTGGAGGTGCGCAGGCAGCACGGTGGCTTCCGGCAGGGCTTCTTCGGCCCGGACTACGAGCTGGCGCGCTTCCGGGCGGCGGGCGCGGACGACGTGCCCGTGGCGGAGGCATCCTTCCCGGACGGGTACTCCGCCTTCAGCGAGGCGGAGGTGGGCTGGGACGCCGTCAGCTACGGCGGCCTCTACAAGCACCTGAAGCTGTCGCTGGGCGTGGAAGCCTTCTCATGGGGCCGCTTCGACGTGGATGGGCGCGTGGCCGCACAGTTCTTCGCGCGCAGCCTGGAAGTGGCGGTGAAGGGGCTGGGCGCGGGCATGGGACAACCCGGTGCGCGCTACCTGGGGGCCGCCGAGGTCCGCTGGCGATTCCTGGACGGAAAGCTCTACGCGTTGGGGACAGGCGGCACGCTGCTGTTCCCCACGATGGAAGGGGCGCTGCGGCCGGGAGCCTTCGCCTCGGTGGGCCTGGGGGTGGACAATGCGCGCTGACGCCCTGCTGTTGGCCAGGGTGTTGCTGGCCGTGGGGTGCGCCTCCGCGCCGCATCGGAGCTTCGGCTATGCGCCGCGAGAGATTCACGCGTCCGCATGGGGAGAGGCTTCGAGAGATGGACAGCCGCGCGCTTCGCCCGCCCTGTCGGGGCCCCACCGGCTGTTGCGTCGTCAGGGGCCACGTAACGATGCGACGGCGGCGGGGCCCGGCAGCTTGGAGGGAGCTGTTGGGGGTGAAGCGCGGAGCGCCGCGCCGACGCGTCAAGCCGTTCTCGATGCCATGGGGGAGGTGAAGGGCTCCTTGGGCCGTGTTGAAACCGCGTTCTCCAAGTTGGCGGCCCGCCCTCCGGCCCTTGGGGGCTGGGGCCTCAACGGCGTCTTCACGCGCTATCTCGACCAGGGCTCCAAGCAATTGACGCTTCTCCATGGCGAACTCGGGAGTGCCACCACCCTGACGGATGCGGCTTCGGAGATTGGCGACACGGACATGGAGCTGGGCCTTCTGCGCATGGCGGGGCCGAAGCTCCAGGCGGCCCTCTTCGGGACGCTCCTGCTGGCCACCTGGGTGGACTTCCTCCACCTCGCGGACGCCGTGCTGCGCCACTGTCCGATGTGCAGCGTCGAAAAGCTCTTCGTCGACCTTCATCGCGTGCAGGGAATGATGGAGCCCACGCTGATGGACCTCGCCTCACACGACCCCGAGCGGGTGGAGGCGGCGGCGACCGCGATGCCCGAGTTGATGGGAAAGCTGACCCATGAATTCAACACGCTCCATCAGGAGACACGCTCGACGATGAAGCTCGGCGGGCAGGTCATCGCGGCGATGCAGGCGATGGAGATGGTCACCCTGATTTCCACGCTGAAGATGTCGCTGCCACGGGTGCCTCCTTCTGCTCCCGCGACGCTTGGCGTCGGCCTCGTGATGAGTTCGGGTGGAGTCATGGTGGGCTCGCGCATGGTGGTCTCCGCCGAGTGGGTGGAGATGATGCGCAGGCTCGTGCATGCGGGTGTCATCTCCGTTCCTGCCGTCAGCGCGGCCGTCCTCATCCATGGCGGGCAGGTCATGATGGCGCAAGCGCCTCAGGACCTGCCCAGGGGCGTACGCGACGCGCTGGGGGACGGCCCCGAGGTTCGCGGCATGCATGAAACTGGAAGAGCGGGGGCGGGCATGCCCGACGCACCCAAGCACCACGTCCTGCCGCAAGAGCATCGTGAGTGGTTCGAGCTGCGCGGATTCAAGGGCGCCATGGACATCGACCAGTTCTGCGTCCGGTTGGAGCAGTCCCACCACGAGGCGATTCACGGTGGGGGAAACTGGAAGCTGGGTCGCACATGGCCCGGTGAGTGGAACCGGATGATCATGGAGGTCCTGCGCGAGGCGGAGGTTGAAGCTGGGCGCATGTTGACGCGGAATGAGATCTTGAAGGAAGCCGCGAAGCGTATGCGGGACTATAGAATCCCGATGAGCTTCACTCCTGGGAGAGGACGATGAGCGGCGGAGAGGCCTGGCGGGGCAACATCAGGGCACGCCTGTACGAACGAGTCCGCGCGCGGGGCCACGACTCGCTCACTGCCTTCGCCGATGCGCGCCCCGCTGTCCCGCTGTACGCGCTGGCCGACGAGCTTGGCGGAGATGACGTTGCCGCGGTGCAGGTGTTGAGCGCCTTGCTGTACGAGGCGGAGCAACGCAAGCAGGTCACACGCTTTGTTCGCGACGTGCTCGTGCGCGAACTGTCCGAGCGTTTCCCGAAGGGCTGGCCGGCCATGTTGGACGACGCAATTCGTGGCGAAGTCGCCATGGCGCTCGGGTCGTGGTCTGCCTACACCCCTGATACTCATAAGGAGCGGGTCAGGCAGGCCAGGGCGGCACTTCGCGCGAGTCCGCCCCCCCCCGGCTGGCGTCCTCTCGGGCCTGACGACGAACTGCTCCGCACGATCCTGCCCGACGAGGAGGCCTGACTACTTGCGCTGATCCCCCGGAGGCGTGGCCACCACCTCGCGCCCCAGCTCCAGCATCGTGGCGCTTTCGGACGGGTCGGGGCGCTTGTCGCGCAGGGTGACGAACTCCTCCGCGGCCGTGGGGTGGATGCCCACCGTGGCGTCGAGCTGCTTCTTCGTCACGCCGCACTTCAGCGCCACCGCGAGCCCCTGGATGATCTCCGGCGCGTCCGCGCCCACCATGTGGAAGCCCAGCACGCGCTCCGTGCCCCGCTCCACCACCACCTTCATCATCGAACGCTCATCCCGCCCCGTCAGCGTGTGCTTCATGGGCCGGAAGCTGGAGACGTAGACGTCCACCTTGCCGTGCCGCTCCATGGCCTCGCGCTCCGTGAGCCCCACCGTGCCCACCGGCGGCTGGCTGAACACCGCGGACGGGACGTTCTCGTGGTCCATCGTCACCGGGTTGTTCCGGTAGAGCGTCTCCACCATCGCCCTTCCTTCCGCGATGGCCACCGGCGTGAGGTTGAGCCGGTCCGTCACGTCGCCCACCGCGTAGATGCTCTCCACTGACGAGCGCGACTGCGCGTCCACCACCACCGCCCCTCGCGCGTCCAGCTTCACGCCGGCCTCCTCCAGCCCCAGCCCCTGCGTGTTGGGCACGCGGCCGGTGGAGTACAGCACCGCGTCCACCTCCAGCGTGTCCCCCGTGCGTGTCATCAGGCTGAGCGTGCCATCGCCGCGCTTCTCGATGTCCTGGACGAACGTCTCCGGGCGGATGTCCACGCCCTTCTTGCGCATCTCCTGCGTCAGCGCCGCGCGGATGTCGTTGTCGAAGCCGCGCAGCACCGTGTCGCCGCGAATCAGCATCGTCACCTTCACGCCCAGCGCCGTGAAGATGCCCGCGAACTCCACGCCGATGTAGCCGCCCCCCACCACCGCCACCCGGCGCGGCAGCGAGGGCAGCTCCAGCGCCTGGTCCGACGTGAGCACGTGCTCGATGCCCGGCACCTCCGGCAGGTAGGGCCGGCCGCCCGTGGCCACCAGGATGCGCTCCGCCGTGTAGCGCTTGCCCGCGACCTCCACCGTGTGCGCGTCCACCACCCGGCCCCGGCCCTCCACCAGCGTCACGCCCGCGTCGCGCAACAGCCGCCCGTAGATGCCCGTCAGCCGGTCCAGCTCCTTCGCCTTCATCGCCTGGAGCTTCTTCCAGTCCAGCGCGGGGCCATTCACCGTCCAGCCGTAGCCCGCCGCGTCCTCCATGTCGTAGCGGTAGTGCGCCGCGTACACGAGCAGCTTCTTGGGCACGCACCCGCGCAGCACGCACGTGCCGCCCACGCGCCCCTCCTCGCAGATGGCCACCTTCGCCCCGGAGGACCCCGCGCGCCGGCTGGCCGCCACCCCGCCCGACCCCGCGCCCAACGTGAACAAATCGAAGTCGTAGCCAGCCATCGGTGTCCTCCTGTCATCAGAAATGGTGTGTCACCGACCCAGAGGGAAGGAACCCTGCCGGGCCCTGCCCGCCGGGCTGCTCCCCAGGGTCCGAAGCGCCTCCCGCTTCGCCTGCCCCCCGTCGCATTCAATCCCCTCCCGCACGAGAAGGGGGGATATCCTCACGCGCAGGGCGGCTCCCCCTCATGTCTCACCCTCCTTCCTGCCAGACCTCCCCCCGGACGGATGCTCCGGACGCTGATACGTCTCCGGGCATGGATCCGGAGGTCGTGGGGCGCCGCTACCGCATCCTCGACCTGCTGGGACGCGGGGGCGCGGGCACCGTGTGGCGCGCACAGGACGGCCTTTCCGGCCCCGTGGCCCTCAAGCGGCTGCACAAGACGGTGGCGGACCTGGCGCGGCGCCCGGGCCGGGGCACCCCTTCCGCCTTCGCCACGCAGGGCATGGCGCTGTCGCTGGCCCACGAGTTCCAGACGCTGGTGTCGCTGCGCCACCCGAACGTCATCCGCGTGCTCGACTACGGGTTCGACGCGGAGGGCCGGCCCTACCTGGCCATGGACCTGCTGGAGGACGCGCGCACGCTGGTGGAGGCCGGCACGGACGCGCCCCTGATGACGCAGGTGGGGCTGCTCATCCAGACGCTCCAGGCGCTCGCGTACCTGCACCGGCGCGGCATCATCCACCGCGACCTGAAGCCCGGGAACGTGCTGGTGGTGCGGGGGCAGGTGAAGGTGCTGGACTTCGGCCTGGCCGTGGGCCGCGACCAGCAGGCCCGCCGCGCGCAGCCCGCGGGCACGCCGGGCTACCTGGCCCCGGAGCTCTTCGAGGACCAGCCCCCTTCGGAGCTGACGGACCTCTTCGGCTTCGGCGCCATGGCGTGCCAGATGTTCTTCGGCCGGTTGCCGCACGCGGGGCAGGTGTTCGCGACGCCGGGCTTCCCGCCCGCGCTCAAGGCCGTGCTGGAGCAGCTGGTGGCGCCGGAGGCCCACCGCCGGCCGCGCGACGCGGAGGCCGTCATCACCGCGCTGTGCGCCGCCGTGGACCAGCCCCGGCCCTCCGAGTCCGCCGCCACGCGCGAGAGCTTCCTCCAGTCCGCGCGCTTCGTGGGCCGCGCGGCGGAGCGCGAGCACCTGACGGACGTGCTCGACGCGGCGCTCGCGGGGCAGGGCGGCGCGTGGCTCATCGGCGGGGAGAGCGGCGTGGGCAAGTCGCGCCTGCTGGAGGAGGTGCGCTCGCTGGCGCTGGTGCGCGGCGCGGTGGTGCTGCGCGGCCAGGCGGTGGACACCGGCGGCGTGCCGTACCAGGAGTGGCGCGCGGTGCTGCGCTGGCTGCCCATGCTCACGGAGCTCTCCGACCGCGAGGCGCGCGTGCTCCGGTCGCTGGTGCCGGACCTGGAGGCGCTGCTGGGCCGCGAGGTGCCGGCCGCCCCTCAGCTGGACGCGGACATGGCGCAGCTGCGCCTGCACCAGACGGTGGAGGACCTCTTCGCCCGCCTGCCGCAGCCCACGGTGGTCATCCTGGAGGACCTGCACCAGGCGCACGCCGAATCCCTCCAGCTCCTCGCGCAGCTGGCGGCGAGGGCGCCGGGGCTGCCGCTGCTGCTGCTCGCCAGCTTCCGCGACGACGAGTCCCCGCAGCTGCCGGAGCGCCTGTCCGGCACCCGCATGCTGAAGCTGCACCGGCTGAACGCGGAGGAGATCGCCCAGCTGGGCGAGTCCATGCTGGGCGCCGTCGGCCGCCGGCCCGACGTGGTGGACCTGCTGCGCCGCGAGTCGGAGGGCAACCCCTTCCTGCTGGTGGAGGTGGTGCGCGCGCTGGCGGAGGACGCGGGCGGCCTGGACCGGCTGGGCGCCGTCGCGCTGCCCCAGCGCGTGTGGGCGGGCGGCATGCGCGCGCTGGTGCAGCGCCGGCTGGAGAAGGTGCCCCGGGAGGCGCGGGGGCTGCTGGAGCTGGCGGCGCTGCTCGGCCGGGAGCTGGACCTGGCGGTGCTGGCGCGGGCCGCGCCCGGCGTGGACGTGGAGGCGTGGCTCACCGACTGCGCGGCGGCGGCGGTGCTGGACGTGGGCGACGACCGCTGGCGCTTCGCGCACGACAAGCTGCGGGAGCGCCTGCTGGAGGACCTGTCCCCGGCGGCCCGGCCCGCGCTCCACCAGCGCGTGGCGGAGGCGCTGGAGGCGGCGCACCCCACGGGCCACGCGTCGGCGCTGTCGTACCACTGGGGACAGGCGCGGGACCCGGCCCGCGAGGCGCACTACGCGCGGCTCGCGGGGGAGGAGGCGCTGGCGGTGGGCGCGTGCCGTGAGGCGCTGCCGCTGCTCACGCGGGCGCTGGCGGTCGTGCCGAAGGCCACGCCGTTGGAGCGGGGCCGCGTGGAGGCGCTGCTGGCGGAGGCCCGCTTCCAGCTGGGCGACCTGGAGGCCTTCCGGGTGCACGCGGAGGCCGCGCTCGCGCACTTCGGCTGGCGCGTGCCCACGTCGCGCGTGGCGTGGGTGCTGGGCACGCTGGGGCAGGTGCTGTCGCGGCTGGCGCAGAGCGCCCGGCCGGACGCGTACGTGGATGACTCCCGGCGGCGGCGCGAGGCGCGGCGGGTGGCGGGCCGGCTGCTCATGCGGCTGACGGACGCGTTCATCTACGCGCAGGAAGCGCTGCCGGTGCTCTGGAGCGGCCTGCGCATGCTCAACCTGTGCGAGCCCGCGGGGCCCACGCCGGAGCTGGCGCGCGGCTACACGGTGATGGCGGTGGTGGCGGGCACGGTGCCGGTGCACCGCGTGGCGGACGCGTGGGTGAAGCGGGCGCAGGAGGTGGCGGAGCGCGTGGGCCGCCCGGCGGACCTGGCCTACGTGCTCAACCGCAACGCGGTGTGCGCGGTGTACCAGGCGCGCTGGCACGACGTGGAGGCGTGGCTCGCGCGGGCGACGGCCATCGTGGACTCGGTGGGGGATCTGCGGCTGGCGGAGGAGTGCCGCGCGCTGCTCACCGTGTCCGCGCTCTACCGGGGGCAGTTCGCGCGGGGCCTGCCGCTGATGGACTGGCTGGAGGCGTCCGCGGTGCGCCGGGGCGCGGTGCAGACGCAGCACTGGGCCATGCACTACCGCGCGTACATCCTCCTGCGGCTGGGGGAGCATGCGCGGGCCCGCGTGGCGCTGGAGCCGGCGCTCGCGTGGACGGAGGCGCACGGCGGCGCCACCGACCGCATCATCGTGGACGGCACGCTGGCGCTCCTGTGCCTGCGCGAGGGCGACACGGCGGGCGCGCGCGCCGCGGCGGAGAAGGCGCTGGTGCGGCTGTCCGCGGGCAAGCCGGTGGCGCACTTCGTCTACTTCGGCGCGACGACGGTGGCGGAGGTGCTGCTCACGCTGCTGGCGCGCGAGACGCCGGGGCCGGGCCTGCAGGCGCTCACGCACAGCGCGCGGGCCGCGCTCCGGTCGGTCGAGGACTTCGCGCGGGTGTTCCCCTTCGGCGAGCCGGCCGCGTGGCTGTGGCGCGGCTGCGAGGCGTGGCTCGCGGGGAAGCACAGCCAGGCCTTCCGCGCGTGGAAGCGCTGCATCGAGGCGTCCGCCGCGCGGGGCATGCCCTACGAGGCGGCGCGCGCGCGGCTGGAGTGGGCGCGGCACCTGCCCCCGGAGGACCCGGAGCGCGCGGAGCTGCTGCGGCGGGCGGTGGAGGACTTCACCCGGCTGGGGGCGCGCGAAGACCTGGCGCGGGCCCTGGCCGAACAGGGGACGGCAGGGTGACGAAGCGATGATGTGGGTGCGGGACGTGGCGTTGCTGGCGTGCCCGGATTGCCGGGGCCAGCTGGTGTGGCACGGGCAGAGCGAGGACGGCCGGCTGGACGAGGGACGACTGCTCTGCGGAGGCTGCGGCGAGACGTGGGCGGTGGAGGACGGGCTCGCCCGGCTGTACCGCGAGGACCGCGTCCAGGGCACGGACCGCCTCATGCGCCACATCTATGACGGGCTGCCCGTGCTGCATGATCCGCTGACGGCCGTGCTGACGCCGCTGTTCCAGTCCGTCTCCGAGTCGCGGATGCGCGACGGGTACATGCGCAGGCTGGAGCTGGGCGCGCTGAGGCCGCGCGACGACGGCCAGCCCGTGCGCGTGCTGGAGGTGGGCGTGGGCGCGGGCGCGAACCTGCCGCGCATCCGGGGCTCGCTGCCGCCGGGCCTGCCCGTGGAGGTGTGGGGCCTGGACCTGAGCACCGGCATGCTGGCGCAGTGCGAGAAGCGGCTGAAGAAGGGCCGGGGCGTGAAGGACACGCGGCTCTTGGTGGCGGACGCGCACGCGCTGCCGTTCCGCGACGCGACGTTCGACCGCGTCTTCCACGTCGGAGCGATGGGGAGCTACCGCCAGCCCGCGGTGGCGCTGCGGGAGATGGCGCGCGTGGCGCGACCCGGCACGCCGCTGGTGGTGGTGGACGAGCAGCTGGACGCGGCCTTCCGTCCGTCGCTCTTCCAGCGCGCCGCCTTCCGCGCCCTCACGTTCTACACGCGCGAGGCGAAGAGCCCCCGCGACCTGCTGCCCCAGGGCGCCGAAGACGTCATCGAGGAACAGGTGTCACCGTTCTACTACTGCCTCACGTTCCGCGTTCCGGCAGTCACGGGTTGAGCACCAGGTCCAGCAGGCGCAGCGTCATGCCGCCCGTGAAGTCGATGGTGGCGCCGTTGAACCAGGCGGCGTCCTCCCCCACGAGCACGGTGACGAAGCGGGCCACCTCGTCCAGCGTGCCCATGCGCCCCGCGGGGTTCATGGCCGCGTGGCGCGCCTCCAGTTGGGCCAGCGCCTCCGGCGAGTAGACGTGGCGCAGCGCGGGCGTCATCACGGTGCCGAACTTGAGCAGGTTCACGCGGTGGCCCTTGGGGCCCAGCTCGATGGCCAGGTGCTGCACGTACATCTCCAGCGCGGCCTTGGCGGCGCTGATGAGGCCGGTGTTGCCCAGGTGCGTCTCATCCAGCGGGTTCTGCAGGCCCAGCAGGCGCGCGCCCGGGGCCAGCAGGTCGCGCTTCACCAGCGCCTGCGCCCAGTACACGAACGAGTGCGCCATGCAGTCGAACGTGCGCTGGATGCGGCGCGGGTGCAGCCGGTCCGGGCCGTCGGAGAGGAAGTGGCCCACGGACGCGCCGGCGATGGCGTGCACGAACAGCTTCACGCTGCGAGGGCCCGCACGCTGGAGCAGCTCGTCCGCGCCGGCCTCGGCGGCTTCCGGCGTGGAGGCATCCGCCTGCCGCAGGTGCACGTCCCTGCCCAGCTCTCGCACGCGGGCCTCCAGCTCCCGCGCGGTGTCCAGGTAGCGGCCCCGGTGCACGCCGAAGACGTTCAGGCCCGGCTTGCGAGCGACGGCCTCCGCGATGGCCGCCCCCGTGCCGGAGGAGACGCCGAGGATGAGTGCCCACGCCGGGTCTGGAACACCCTCCGGGGATGATGGAGGGGATCCGACTGCTCCTGGTGGCACGTGCATGGTGTGCCAATCATAGAAAGCCACGCGAGGCAGGGCTTGGAAGACGGAGGGGGTCCTCGACGGAAAGGGGGAGGGGTGGAAGGATCCACTCATGCCCTCAGTGAAATTCCTCTTCGCGTGGCGGGTGCTGCCCGTCCTCGCGCTGCTCGCGGCGTGTGCCCATGGCTCCTCGGATGAACCGATGTCGGAGGCCGAGCAGCTCTCCACGCTGTACCAGCGCACCTGTGGTGGGAGGACCGCGCAAGCGTGCTTCGAGCAGGCCGAGCGCCTGCGCGTGGGCGACGGCGTCGCGAAGGACGAGGCGCGCGCGGCGACGCTCCACGAGCTGGGCTGCAACGGCGGCGAGCGGCGGGCGTGCGTGGCGCTGGGCGTGCTGAAGGAGGAGGGCCGGGGCGTCGCGAAGGACGAGGCCGAGGCTGCGCGGCTGTACGCGCGGGGCTGTGAGCAGGGCCTGCCGGAGGGCTGCGGACACCTGGCGCTGCTGTACGGCGAGGGCCGGGGCGTGGCGAAGGACCTCGCGCAAGCGGTGCGCTTCTACGAGCGCGGCTGCGAGGGGGATGATGGCCTGTCGTGCAACAACCTGGGCGTGCTGAAGCTGATGGGCGGCTTCGGCGTCACGCAGGACGTGGCGGCGGGGATGGGGATGCTGGTGCAGGCGTGCAACCGGAACGTCGGCGTCGCCTGTCTCACGGTGGCGCGCGAGTTCGACCAGGGCGTGCGCACGCGCAAGGACGCGCGGCTCGCGGCCAGCTACTTCCGCACCGCGTGCGGCATGGGGGAGCAGGAGGCGTGCGCGGCCGCGAGCGCGGCGGTGGCGGCGAAGCCGGAGCCGGCCCCGGCCGTCACGCCAGAGGAGGGCGCGAAGCTGGAGAAGATCCGCGCCATGTGTGAGACGGGCTCGGGCGTGGCCCTGGGCATGGCGTGCTACGTGATGGGCACCGCGTACGAGAAGGGCGCGAGCGTGGCGGTGAACCCCGGCCGCGCCACGATGTACTACCAGCGCGCGTGCGACCACGAGGTGCCGGAGGCGTGCGGCGACGTGCGGCGCATGCTGGGGCTCACGGTGGACGGCGCGAAGGCCGAAGGGCCGAAGCGGTCCGTGCTGGAGTCGCTCCAGCTGGACCCTGCGAAGGTCGCTCCGGAGAAGCCGAAGCAGTCCGTGCTGGAGTCGCTCCAACTGGACCCGGCGAAGGTGGCGGGCCACGCGACGCCGCCGCGCGACCCCATCGAGCGCTGGACCCAGGAGTGCCAGGGTGGAAGAGGCAAGGCGGATGCCTGCGGCCGCCTGGGCGAGGTGTTGCTGTGGGGGAGCTCTGGACAGAAGCCTGACGTCGCGAAGGCCCTGCTCCTGCTGGAGCAGGCCTGCAACCGGCGCGGCGTGGATGCCTGCTTGCAGCTCTGGCGGGCTTGGTCCCTGGGCCACGACTTCGTGAACGTGCCGAAGGATGAGCGCAAGGGGCTGGCCATGCTGGAGCTGGGCTGCGCGTGGCCGGATGGAGGAGCGGCCTGCGAGCGCCTGGGCGACGTCTACATGAAGGAGGACCTCGGCCGGGCCGTGAAGACCTGGCAGTCCAGCTGCTTCGAGCAGGAGGACAGCACCAGCTGCGCCAAGCTGATGATCATCACGCGGAAGCTCGCGAACAACGGCCCGGAGGCGCTGCGGGAGAACGCGGCGAAGGCCCTTCCCCTCTACCAGGCCCAGGGCTGCAAGGCGCGGATGAAGGACGAATGCACGGCATTGGGACTGCCCATGCCAAAGGACGTCGTGCGCGTCCGCCGCCTGAAGGAGGCCTGCGATGCGGGAGACCCGGATGCCTGCGGCGAGCTGGCCCAGGCGTACCAGCAAGGACGGGAGATCGAATGGGACCGGGCGGAGGAGATCCGCGTGGCGGCGCAGGGCTGTGACGGTGGCAGCGCGGAGGCCTGCGTGCAGCTGGCGAAGCACTACCGGGGCGTCCGTGGAGGCGCCCCCCTCGACCTGGACGCGATGCTCGCGCGCGCCGGGCAGGCGTGCTCGCTGAAGAGCTCCACCGGCTGCGGCCTGAAGGCACGGTTCCTCGAGGAGTTCGGGAAGCTGACCGCGGATGCGCCCCAGGTCCGGGAGGCCCGGTACCTGGCCTGTCTCTACCTGCCCGAGGCCAGGCGAAGCGGGCCGTGCGAGAAGTGAGCGCTCCGGCGCGTCATCCGTTCCGGAGCTGAAGCGCCGCGGCCACCAGCGCGGCGTTGTCCGCCGCGCGCTGTCCGTCTGGCAGCACGAGCGTGTCCTCCAGGCCGATGCGCGCATCCAAGCCGTGGCGCCGTGCCCATTCGAGCACGGCCCACGCGCCGCCCTCGGAGCCGTGCACGAGCAGGGGACGCGCGAGGCCCGTGGCGCGCAGCAGGTCCACCAGCGTCCGCGCCTCCCGGCACGCGGCCGCCGGTTGGGAGGACTGCGTCTCCACCATGATGCGCAGGCACCCGGACGCGCGCGGCCACGCCATGAGCCGGGGGACGTCCTCCGGGAACCACACGCCCGCCTCCACGCCGATGCCCGCGTCGAGCAGCGCGTCCGCGATGGACTCCCAGCCGGGCTCCGACAGGTTGACGGAGGCGAAGTCCGGCCGGGTGCTCGCGGACAGCGCCTTCCAGCGGGCGACGCACGCGAGGCGGGCCGTCACGTCCGGGAGGATCCACGCGCCGGTGCTGACACCCACCGGCACGCCCGGACAGGCGCGGCGGATGGCGGACACCGCCGCGCCGATGTCCTCCGCGTCCAGGGACTCGCCGCCGTGCGCGGCTCGCGGATGCACGTGGAACGCACCCGCGCCCGCGGCGTGACAGGCGGCGGCGTCCCGTGCCAGCGCTTCGGAGGTGACGGGCAGCCGGGGATGATCCGTGGCCGCGCGGGCTCCGTTGAGACACACCTTGAGCAACATAGGGGTGGAATGAAGCCACGAATGACACACGGTCCACGGGCTTCGTGAAGTTGCTCCGTCCGCTGGTGGAAATCCCGCTGCACGAAGGGAGGGGTGGGTTGTTCCCGGGTCCAGGAGCGTTTACCGAAGAAGGACGCATCCCCGCGCCGTGGAGAAGGAGTTCCCATCGTGCGTCCCATGGAGAAGGTCGTGTTCGGCCACACCGTCGAAGGCCTGCTGGTGGCCCTGGAGGGGCATCTGGACGGCCCGCTCCGCTCCAGGTTCAAGGCCGTGGGGCTGGACCTGGACCAGAAGCTGGCGCCCGCCTATCCCAAGGACCAGTGGCACCAGATGTTGGTCCTGGCCGCGCAGGTGCTCTTCCCCAGCCACACCCCCGCGCAGGCGCACTGGCACCTGGGCCAGCGCTTCATCACGGCCTACTTCTCCATCCGCATGGGGCGCGCGCTACAGAGCGTGCTGCGGTTCCTGGGGCCCGCGCGCACGCTGGAGCGCACGACGCGCAACCTGGCCTATGGCAGCAACTTCCTGCACGTGGACGTGGAGCGCCTGGCGCCCACGGACTACCGGCTGAAGGTGAACGAAGGGGGCCTGCATCCGGAGTTCATCGGGGCCCTGTGTCACTTCGGGACGCTGACCACCGGCGTGAAGGGGCTCACCACCGTGGTGGAGGCCCACGAGGGACCTTCCGCGACGTACCGGATGCGCTGGTAGCGGGGCTTCCAGGAGTTGATTCGTCCGCTGGTGGAACAATCCCCCCAGGGACGTGCGGATCAATTTGTTCGCGGAGGCGCGACCGTCTACCCATGGCGGGCGCATCCGCGGCTTCCCCCCGAGCCGGGTCGCAGGAGCATCCCGTCGTGAGTCCGCAGGAAGAAGTCGTGTTCGGCCACACGGTCGAAGGATTGCTCGTGGCGCTGCAAGGGCATCTGGACGGTCCGCTGCGCGCGAAGCTCAAGGCCGTGGGCCTGGACCTGGACCGGAAGCTGGAGCCCGCGTACCCCAAGGCGCAGTGGTACCAGATGCTGGCGCTGGGCTCGGAGACGCTCTTCCCGGACCTGCCGGTGTCGCGAGCGCACTGGCACCTGGGGGAGCGGTTCATCTCCGCCTACTTCGCCACCAACATGGGCCGCGCGCTGCAGGGCGTGCTGAAGCTGGTGGGCCCCGCGCGCACGCTGGAGCGCACGACGCGCAACATGGCGTCGGGCAGCAACTATGTCCACGTGGACGTGGAGCGTCTGGCGCCCACGGACTACCGGCTCAAGGTGAACGACGCCGGCACCCACCCGGAGTTCTTCGGCGCGCTGTGCCACTTCGGCACGCTGACCACGGGGGTGAAGAACCTCACCACCGTGGTGGAGACCCGCGAGGGGATCTCCGCGACGTACCGGATGCGCTGGTAGCGCGGAAGGGCCCGGGCCCTCAGCCGTGGGAGACGACGAACTCCTGGTCTCCCACGCGCACCTGGAGCGTGCGCTGCACGCCCGAGTTCAGCTTCCACCGCACGGAGAGCTGATCCAGCCACGCCACGAACGCGGCGACGCGGAAGTCGTCGCACACCAGGTCGTCCAGGGCCGTGAACACCTGCTGCACCGCGGAGGTCGCGTCGTTCTCCGCGATGACGGTCTCCAGCTGGATGGCCTTGTTCAGCGCGCTGAGCTTGTCGAGCAGGTCCTTCCAGAACGCGTACACCTTGCCGTACGGCCGGCTCCCGATGTCGCCCCCGTAGCGCGACGCCTGCACGAGCACGTCCGAGAACGTGCCCGTGGCGCCGCTCTGCTCCCAGTGCGACGCGACGAAGCCGTCCGCGCCCGCCTGGGTCTTCAGGTGGTACGCCACGGTCGCCCTCGCCTTGTCCAACGTCCAGTCCTTCGCCCCGTCCTTGAGGTACGCGTCCCAGAGCGGCGTGTAGAGGTCCTCCCGGCGCTGGAGGCTGGTGCGCACGGGCTGGCTGGCCCGGGGCAGGGCTCGCGCCAGGCCGCGCGCGAAGGCGTTGCGTTCGAAGACGGGCTCGCTGCCCAGCTTCGCCAGCAGCCTGCGGAAGCTGGTGCTGTCCACCCGCAGCTCCAGCCGCGTGGTGGTCTTCGTGCCGGCGGGCGCCGCGCGGAAGAGGCGCTCCACCAGCGCCGGTGCGTCCGCCGGGAGGACCGCGCCCCAGACGGTGGCGGCATCCACCGCGCGCTGGATCAGCTCCTTCGACAGCCCGTCCTCCACCTCGCTCTGCGCGAAGAGGGAGTAGTCGAACTCGTCCGCGCTGGGCGTGAGGCTGAAGCGCGGCATCTGGGCGTTGAAGTCCAGGCCCCAGCGGGAGGTCTTCCCGTACAGCAGCCCGGAGCTCGTGTAGCTGCGCGCGCCCAGGAAGGCGTAGCGGCGCGGGCCCTGGCGGTGGTCGCGGGACGCGTGCTGGACCACGGACTTGAGCTTCCGCCGGTCCTCCTGCGAGGCGAAGTTGACGTCGCGCCAGCCCAGGCCCAGGCCCCAGACGCGCTGGGACTCCACGGACTTCATGTGGAAGTAGCGCCGCAGCCACGCGTCCTTCACCCGGTGCTGGATGGACGCCAGGTCGCCGGAGACGAACGCGCCGTGCGCGCCCGCCAGCTCCCCGACGGGCACCTCCAGCTCCAGGAGGGTCGCGTCCTCGGTGCTCCGCGCGTATTCGTATTCGAAGCCCGCCTTGAGCGCTCCGCTCACCACGCTCTCGACGAAGTCCTTCAGCTCCTCGTACGCGGCCTTCACCGACGCCAGCGAGGGCTCCACCGCCTTGAGGAACCCCAGCTGCTTCAGCAGCGCGGCGGCCACCTGGAGCAGCGCGGGCATGAGCGCGCCCTGCTCCAGGCCCTCGACGATCTTCAGGGCGTCCTGCACCTTGGCGTCCGCGGCGCCCAGGATGGAGGCGAGCAGCGGCGACGAGTAGTCCAGCGACACGCCCGCGGACACGTGCACCGCCGCGGCGTCCGACGTGGCCTTGCGGACCGACACGCGGAACGGCCCGCCGTCCTGGGGCCGCGAGAAGACGATGCGGAACTCGTCCTGGAGCGACACCGTGCCGCCGATGGACGCGCCCGCCTCCGCCTTCAGTTCGAACACCAGCTGTCCGGCCAGCCGCTTGGCGAGCGCCGCCACCAGGGACGTGCTGATGGCGGACCAGGACACCTTCACCCCGGCCTTCAGCTCCACGCGCGTCTGGAACGACAGCGCGTCTCCGGGCTGGAGCGCCTGCACATCCCCCAGCACGAACGGCAGGCGCAGGGACTTCGCGTCCGAACCCAGCGCGTCCTCCAGCGTCTTCGTGGCGGCGTGGTGCCGGTAGTCCGCCACCTTCACCTGGAGCGAACCGCCGCCGCTCAGCTCGACGAAGGGGAAGTTCCCCTGGCCGTTGGCCTCCGCGCTCAGCTCCGCCGCGTACTTCAGCCAGCACCCGGCCCCGTCCGGCGAGAAGAGGGGCTCCACCGTGGAGCCGTCCAGCTCCTTCGGGGGCACGCCGATGATGCCGTACGCGTCCTGGTCGTCCCGGTCGTTGAAGAGCTCCACGGGGACCTTGAGCGCTCCCGCCAGCGACACCTTGCCGCCCTGGATGGGGATGGCCGGGGTGCCGTTCAACTCCGCGTGACCCAGCGCCTGCTCGTGCGCGGCGTTGCCCAGCGCGAGCTTCAGCGTGTTCACCGCGGGAATCTGGATGCTCCAGCTCATGAGGTCCCCCGAAACGTGAAATGCCGCCGTCGCATGGACAGCTGAGCAATCATTGCCGTGAGGCCTGCCCGGACGCTTCTGACGACAGGGAGGTGCGACTGTCCTCACCGTGAAATCGTCATCACCCCGGGGATGTAGGGGTTGTCCACAAGTTGGTATCCGGTCTAACCAGGGGGCACCCAGCCGCGTCATCCCCCGAGCCGCGGCGGGAGGAGCCCCTCGTGTCGAACCCGTCCGAGATCGTCTTCGGCCATACGGTCGAAGGACTGCTGTTGGCCCTGAAGGGCCGGCTGGAAGGCCCGTTGCGCGCGAAGCTGAAGGACGCCGGGCTGGACCTGGACCGGAAGCTGGAGCCCGCGTACCCCAACGCCGTCTGGCAGCGCGTGTTGCAGACCGTCGCGACGGAGCTGTTCCCGAACGTGTCCATGAACGAGGCGCAGTGGCTGCTGGGCGAGCGCTTCATCGCGGGCTACTTCGAGACGAACATGGGCCGCGCGCTCCAGACGGTGCTGAAGCTGCTGGGGCCCGCGCGCGCGCTGGAGCGCACGTCGCGCAACCTGGCCTCCGGCAGCAACTTCCTGCACGTGGACGTGGAGCGGCTGTCGGACACGGACTACCGCATCAAGGTGAGCGAGGGCGGGACCTACCCGGAGTTCATCGGCTCCATCTGCCACCACGCGACGCTGGCCACCGGCGTGAAGGGGCTCACCACCGTGGTCGAGGCCCGCCAGGGCCGCGCCGCCACCTACCGCGTCCGCTGGTAGTCGCGCGCCGCGTCCAGCAGCCCCTGCACCGCGCCCGTCACCTCGCGGTGCACCGTCAAGAGCGCCTCCCGGTCCCCCGCGTCGAACCCCGGGGCCAGATGGGTTGCCAGGGGCTCACCTACCCACTGGGTCATCTTCACGGGGAAGGGCAGGGACAGCGGCCACAGGCCCGTGGCGCCCACGCCCAGCCACAGCGGCAGCCGCCCGGGCATCCCCACGCGCTTGCCCCACGCGTAGCCGTCATTGAGGCCCACGTACGCGTCGTCCATGCCGTGGCCCGCGATGGGGACGATGGGCAGCCCGTGGCGCACGGCCAGCCGCAGGTAGCCCAGCCGCTCTCCCCAGTCCACGCGGTAGCGGTGCCGGAAGTCGCGGCAGCCCTCGCGCGTGCCTCCCGGCTGCACCAGCACGTGCTCGCCCTTCGCCACCGCTTGCGCCAGCAGCGGCCCGTCCCCCGTGACGAAGCCCAGCCCGTCCGCCACCTGCCGCAGGCCGGGGATGCGGTCGAACGCGCCGTGCGCGATGCCGTGGGGCAGGTAGCCCAGCCGGTCGTGCAGCGTCACCGTCAGCATGCACAGGTCCACCGCCAGGGGCCGCCCGTGGTAGCCCACCAGCAGCTTCGCGCCGGGGCGTAGCAGCGGCTCCAGGTTCACCACCTCGTAGCGGTGGTAGCGCTGGAGCAGGCGGAACGTCGTCAGCCACGCGGCCCTCGCCGCCACCGCGGTTGCCGTCACCCGGCCACCCGGTACAGCACCGCGCCGTGCGCCACGCCCGCGCCCACGCCCACCATCAACACCCGGTCCCCGGGCTTCACCGGCCGCGTGCGCCACAGCCGGTCCAACCCCGTGCCCAGCGACGCGGAGCCCACGCTGCCCACCGTGTCCACCACCGTGACGCTCTTGTCCGCGGGCACCTCCAGCGCCTGGAGGATGGCCGCGAACATGCTCCCGTTCGGCTGGTGCGTGAGCACCCACTCCACGTCCTCCACCGTCAGCCCCGCACCCTGAAGCACCGCCGACGCCGCGCGCGTCAGCGCCCCCAGCGCCACGCGGGTCATGTCCCGCGACGGCGTGAGGAAGCGCATGCCTTCGCGCTGGCCTGTCTGGTGCGGGTTCTCCAGGACGACGTCCGGCGGCAGCGTGCCGTCGTTGCCGAACGCCGCTCCCAGCACGCCCTCGCCGGGCCGCGCCTCTCCCAGCACCACCGCCGCCGCCGCGTCGCCCAGCACCAGGTAGGGGCGCGGATCCTCCGGCCGCGTGGTGCGCGACAGCAGCTCCACGGACACCACGCCCACCGGCCCCAGCCCCGTCGCCACCGAGCGCGCCGCCAGGTCGAACGCGCTCAAGAACCCCATGCACGCGTTGCCCACGTCCATCGCGTCGCACGTGCCGGACAGCCCCAGCGCCGCCGCCACCCGGCTGCCGTTGGCCGGCGTGGTGACGTCCCCGCCCATGGACGACACGAAGAGGATCCGCTTGAGCGCCGTCGCCGGAAGCCCCGCCGCCTGCAAGGCCTCCCGCAGGGCCTGGGCCCCCAGGTCCGCCGCGCGCGTCCCCGCCGGAGCGAAGTGCCGCGTGCGGATGCCCGTCTTGCGCTCCACCTCCGCCGCGTCGCGGCCCACGCGCGCGCAGACCTCCGCGGTCGTCACCGGCGGACCGGGCAGCACGCTCGCGGTGCCGAGGATGCGCACGGGAATCACGCGGCCCTCTTTCCACCAGACGGCGTCCTGCGCACGCGCAGCGACTCCCACGCCTGCTTGAGCTCCAGCAGCTTCTGCTCCAGGCCCATGTCGCGCGCGGCCTCGTCCAGCACCGCGTCCACGTGCGTGAAGCGCATGGACCCCATCAGCGGATGGTCGCGCGTGCCCACGTCGTATCGCAGGTCCCCTCGCGCGGACTCCAGGTCGCCGTTGCGGTGCAGCAGCAGCACGCCGCTGGCCAGCAGGTCCTTCGCGCGCGCCACCGGGTTGAGCGCGGAGAGGAACAGCCCCACCGCCCCGGGCAGCAGCGGCCGCGCGGCGTGGTGGTGGCCCGCGGGGAAGATGTTGCTGGAGAAGACCAGGTCCGCACCCGCGTTGAGCAGCACCTCCACCGGCACCATGCTGGTGAAGGCCCCGTCCACGTAGCGAGCGGGCGGCTGGAGCGTGGGCGCCCAGACTCCTGGAGCGGATCCACTCGCGCGCACCGCCAGCGCCAGCGGCCCCTTCTCCAGCACCACGCAGCGGCCCGTGGTCAGGTCCGTCGTCACCGGCAGGAAGCCCATGGGCAGCTCCTCCAGCGCCAGGTCTCCCAAATCGCCGCGCACCAGCCACTCCATGGCCTGCGTCGTCACCACGGAGGACAGCGCCGCGGCGGACAGGTGCCCGCCGCTGGCGCGGTGCTGGAGCCGGCGCAGGCCGTCCAATCCCTCGCGGCCGTCGCGCGCGGTGCCGCAGTAGTACGCGCCCACCAGCGAGCCCATGCTCGCGCCGCTGAGGAAGTCCACCGGCACGTCCAGCGCGGCCAGCCTGCGCAGCAGGTGCACGTGGTAGAAGCCCCACACGCCGCCGCCGCTGAGCGCCAGCCCCACGCGCCGCCCGGTGATGGCGCGCGCCCACCGCGACAGCGCGTCCCGCGTCCCCGCGTCCAACCCCAGCGCCGCCAGCGGACGTGAGTCCCCGGGGCGCACCATCAGCCGCTCCCAGTCCAGCCGCAGCCGGCACCCGGGCGGCGGCGCGTCCTCGTCCCAGCCGTCCTCGTCCGGCAGCGCGCGCCCGCGCAGCGTCGGGCTGGCCCGCGGCCGCCACGGCGACAGCAGCACGGTGGGCAGCACCGGCGCTCCGGGGGGCCCCGCGCCGTCCGCCTCACCGCCGGGCGGCACCAGCAACACCTCGCGCGGCGTCAGGCCCTCCGGCACCGGCACGCCCTCCACCAGTACGCAGTCGAAGTCCTCGCCCTCCGTGAAGAACGGCGAGCGCGGGCCCACCGTGCGGCGGAACACGCCGTCCGCGCCGCGCACCGTGCCCTCCGCGCGCTTCGTCCCCGCGTGCACGAGCAGCACGCGGTCCCCGAAGTCGTGGACCATCACCTTCGCCACCAGCTCCACCAGCGTGGACAGCACCGCCGGCGGCAGCTCCAGCCCCTGCGTGCGGAACGTCACCACGTCCACCCGTGGCGGGATTCCGGCGTGACGGGGCGTTCCCGCCGCCGCCTCCAGCTCCGCGCGAGGAAGGAAGAGGGCGTGCGACGACGCGGACTCCGCCGTCACCGTGACGGGCCACGCGCCGCGCGCGAGCGCCTCCACGCCCAGCGACATGCCGGAGCGCAGGTGCAGGAGCACCGTCCCTCCCGCCGTCACCCGCCACTCGCCCGAGCGCAGGAGGTAGACGCCGTCCACCGGATCGCCTTCGCGGCAGATGCCCTCGCCCGGCAGGGGCTCCACCGGCCGAGCCCTCTCCAACAGGCGGAGGAGGACGGACGCACGCGTGTGGCGCAGCGCGGGAGCCTGCTTCAACGTGTACAGCCACCGACGCCGCTCATCGACAGTCAGGGGAGAAGCCATGCGTCGCCCAAGGATAACCAGGACGCTCCGGCGCGGGATAGCGCACCCGAGTGCCTGCCCGCTGTGCGGGTCCTTCGCGACGCGCTGCTACGCCGGCTGGGGTCGCGGCGGCTCCCCCTCGGGAGGGATGGACGGCGGCGGCGGATTGTGCGGCGCCCCGGGCGGCGGATTGTGTTGCCGGTTTTTCAGGATCCGCGTGCGCGCCCCTTCCACCAGCGCGTAGAGCACGGGGATGAAGATGAGGTTCACGAAGGTGGAGAAGAGCATGCCGCCGAAGACGGCCGTGCCCAGCGACTTGCGCGCGGAGGCGCCCGCGCCGCTGGCCAGCATCAGCGGCACCACGCCGAAGAGGAACGCGAAGGACGTCATCAGGATGGGCCGCAGGCGCGTCTCCGCCGCGTTGATGGCGGACTCCACCACGCCCTGGCCCCGCGCGCGCAGCTGCTCGCCGAACTCCACGATGAGGATGGCGTTCTTCGACGCCAGGCCCACCAGCATCACCAGGCCCACCTGACAGAACACGTCGTTCACCAGCCCGCGCAGGTTCTGCAACAGGAGCGCGCCCATCATCGCGACGGGCACCGCGAGCATGACGACGAAGGGCAGGGCGAAGCTCTCGTACTGCGCGGCCAGCACCAGGAACACGAACACGATGCCCAGCGCGAAGATGACGAGCACGGTGTTGCCCGCGCTCTTCTGCTCCTGGGACAGGCCCGTCCACTCGTAGGTGAAGCCGGGGGGCAGGGCCTGCTTCGCCACGTCCTCCATGGCCTGGAGCGCCTGGCCGGTGGAGACGCCGGGAGCGCCCTGGCCGTTGACGTTGGCGGAGCGGAAGAGGTTGTAGTGCGTGATGTTGGGCGCCGTGGTCATGGGCGTCACCTTCACCAGCGCCTCCAGCGGCACCATGGCCCCGGTGTCCGAGCGCACGTAGAAGCTGCCGATGTCCTTCGGGTTGTCGCGGAAGGGCGTCGCCGCCTGCACGAACACCCGGTAGACGCGGTTGGAGAAGGTGAAGTCGTTCACGTACTGGCTGCCCAGGTACACCTGGAGCGTGGAGAACAGCGAGGACAGCGGCACGCCCAGCGCCTTGGCCTTCTCCCGGTCCACGTCGATGTTGAGCTGCGGCGCGCCCGCGGTGAACGCGGAGAACACGCCGCGCAGGCGCCGCTCCTGGCTGGCCTTGCCCACCAGCGTCTGGGTGGCCTGCGCCAGTTCGTCCAGCGTGCGGCCGCCCTGTTGGTCCTCCAGCACGAACTCGAAGCCGCCCACGCTGCCCACGCCGCGGATGGCGGGCGGTTGCAGGGGCAGCACGCGCGCGCCGCCCACCTGGGCCAGCGGACCGCGCAGCCGCTCCACCAGGCCCGCCACGCTCGACTCCTTCGTCGTGCGCTCCTCCCAGGGCTTCAGGTTGATGAAGAGCGAGCCGTAGTTGGCGCCCGTGCCCAGCAGTGAGAAGCCGCCCACGGTGAAGATCTGCGTGACCTCCTCCTGCTGGCCAATCAGCTTCTCCACCTGGATGAGCACGTTGCGCGTGTACTCCAGCGACGTGCCCTCCGGGCCCTGCACCGCGATGATGAGATAGCCCTGGTCCTCGTCCGGGATGAAGCCCGTGGGCGTGGCCCGGTAGAGCAGGCCCGTGGCCACCAGGAACACGGCGAAGATGGCCACGACGACCCAGCGCAGCTTGCCCAGCATCCGGCCCAGCAGCTTCCCGTACCCGCGCCGGAGCGCGTCCAGGCCCTGGTCGAACTTGCGCGCCAGGGCGAACTTCTGGCCCTCGTTGGGGCGCAAGAGGCGCGCGCACAGCGCGGGGGACAGCGTCAGCGCGACGAGCGCGGAGAGGCTGATGGAGAACGCGATGGTGAGCGCGAACTGCCGGTAGATGGCGCCCGTGGTGCCGGGGAAGAAGGACACCGGGATGAACACCGCGGACAGCACCAGCGCGGTGGCGACGACGACGCCCGCCACCTGCTGCATGCCCCGGTGGGTGGCCTCCTTCGCGTCCACCTTCTCGTGCTCGATGACGCGCTCCACGTTCTCGATGACGACGATGGCGTCGTCCACCACGAGGCCCGTGGCCAGCGTCAGGCCGAAGAGGGTCAGCGTGTTGAGCGAGAAGCCGAACGCGTTGACGAACATGAACGTGCCGACGAGCGACACCGGCAGTGTCGTCACCGCCACCAGCACGCTGCGCCAGCCGTGCAGGAAGATGAAGATGACCAGGACGACCAGGAGGATGGCCTCGCCCAGCGCCTTGAGCACCTCCTCGATGGAGGCGCTCACCGCGGCCGTGGTGTCGAACGCCACCTGATAGGTGAGGCCCGGCGGGAAGTTGGCGGACAGCCGCTGGAGCTCCGCCTCCACGCCCTTGCGCACGTCCAGCGCGTTGGAGCCGGGCAGCTGCGTGATGCCCAGACCCACGGCGTCCTGGCCGTTGAAGCGCAGCAGCTGCTGGTAGTTCTCCGCGCCCAGCTTCACCTGGCCCACGTCGCGGATGCGCACCAGGGCGCCGTCCTGCCCGCGCTGGATGACGATGGCGCCGAACTCGTCCGCGGACGTCAGCTGGCCCTTCACCTGGAGGGACAGCTGGTACGCCTGGTCCTTGGAGGACGGGGCCTGGCCCACCTTGCCCGCGCCCACCTGGACGTTCTGTTCCTGAAGCGCGTTGACCACGTCCTGCGCGGTGAGGCGGCGCCGGGCCAGCTCCGTGGGGTCCAGCCACAGTCGCATGGCGAAGCGGCGCTCGCCGAAGATGCGCACGTCACCCACGCCCTTCACGCGCAACAGTGCGTCGCGGATGAAGACGTCCGCGTAGTTGCTGATGAACTCCGTGTCGTAGCGCTTCTCCTTGTCATAGACGCCGAAGGACACGAGCAGCTGCGTCTGCGCCTTGCGCACGGTGACGCCCAGCGCGTTCACCTGCGCGGGCAGCTGCGGCGTGGCGGTGGCGACGCGGTTCTGCACGTCCACCGCCGCCAGGTCCACGTCGCGCGACGGGTCGAACGTGGCGGTGATGGTGGACTGGCCGTCGTTGGTGCTGGTGGAGGACATGTAGCGCATGCCCTCCATGCCGTTGAGCTGGCGCTCCAGCACGGTGGTGACGGCGCTCTCCACCGTCTCCGCGGACGCGCCGGTGTACGTGGACGTGATTTGGACCTGCGGCAGCGCCAGCTCCGGGTACTGCTCGATGGGGAGGCTGGGAATGGAGATGGCGCCCACGAGCGTGATGAGGATGGACAGCACGCTGGAGAAGACGGGGCGCCTGATGAAGAAGTCGGTGAACATGGCAGCCCCCTACTGACCCGCGTCCGAGCCGCCGCCGATGCCCTGCGCGGGCGGCAGGGGCATGCCGTCCGTCTGGCCTTGTGCCTGCTGCACGGGCTTCGGCTGGATGGGCATGCCGTCCCGCAGTTGCTGCACCCCGCTGATGATGACCTGGGTGCCCGCGTCCAGCCCCTTGAGCACCTCGTAGTCGTTGCCCTCCACCAGCCCCAGCGTCACCGGCTGGCGCTTCACCACGGTGCCGGCGTCGCCCTGGCCCACCACCATGGCGAAGGACTGGTTGCCCTGCCGCGTCACCGCGGTGGTGGGCATCTTCAAGGCGTCGCGCACGTCGTAGACGAGCTGCGCGCGCACCAGCTGGCCGGCCCTGAGGCCCACGGTGTTCGCGAAGTTGGCCTGCACCTCCACCAGCTGCGTGTTGGGGTCGGGCGTGGTGGCGACGAAGGAGGCGGGGGCGCGGACGATGGGCTCTCCGTCCTCGTTGAGCACCTCCAGCGGCGTCTGTCCCACCTTCACGCGCGCGGCCTGGTCCACCGGCACCTGGACGGACAGCTCCAGCGCGCGGCTCTGGTCCAGGATGGTGAGCGCCGTCTGCGGCGTCACGTAGTCGCCCAGCTTCACCGGGATGTCGCCCACGACGCCGTCGAAGGGGGCGCTCACGTTGAAGAAGCCCAGCTGCACCTGCTGGTTTTGAATCTGCGCCTCCGCCGCCTGGGCCTGGGCCTCGGATTGCGCGGCCTGGGCCACGGCCTGCTCGTAGTCCTGGCGGCTGACGAGTCCTTCCTTGAGGAGCTGGGCGCTGCGCTCGCGCGTCTTGCGCGCGAACTCGCGGCTGGCGATGGCGGAGGCCTTCTGGGCCTGGGTGGCGCGCAGGGTGGCCTGCTCCTGCCGTGGATCCACCACGAGCAGCACGTCTCCGGCCTTCACCTTCTGGCCGGGGCGGGCGGGGATCTTCTGGATGTAGCCGGCGACCTGCGGGACGACGGTGATGCTGCTGCGGGAGATGAGCGTGCCCACGTACTCGCGGGTGTCGCGCACCGGGCCGGGCTTCACGGCCAGCACCTGCACCGGCGTGGGCTTGCCGCCGCCCTGGCTCTGCTGGCCCGCCTGGGGGCCGCCTCCAGGGGCGTCCTTGCCGCCACTGCACCCGCCCGCCAGCGCGAGCACGAGCCCCCATGCGCCCCAACCACCCCTCACCAATCGCATGCGGCCTCCGACAGGAATGCATCCACCAGGGCCTGGCGGAACTGGAAGTCACGGAGGACGAGCTCCAGTTCGGCCTGCCGCAGGGCCCCGGCTGACTGCACCAGTTCGAGGCTCGTTCCGGTGCCCACCTCGAAGCTGCGGCGGGTGAGCCGGTCGTTCTCTTCGGCGAGCTTGCGCTCGCGGTCCGCCAGTTCCCGCGTCGCCTGGGTCACCTGCACGGCGCGCTTGGCCTGGGTGACCTCCACGGTGATGTTGCGTTCGCGGTTGGTGACGTCCGCGCGGGCCTGCTCCAGCTGTCCGCGCGCCTGGCGCAGGCGGCCCTCGCGCGCGCCGCCGTCCCAGAAGGGCAGCACCAGGCTGGCGCCGACGTTCCAGATGGGCACCTGCGCGAAGCCCGGGTTGACGGTGAGCCCGGTGGTGGTGCTGGTGATGTCCAGGGTGGGCGCGTACTGGCGCTGCACCTCGCCGATGGCGCGCTCGGCCACCACCTGCCGTGAGCGCGCGGCGGCGATGTCCGGACGGTTCTCCAGCGACTCCAGCGTGCGGCAGGCCGCGTTGGCGCCCTCGAGGAACGTGTTCAGATCCAGGCCCGGCTTGATGCCCACGGGGGACGGGGTGCCCAGGGCCAGGCCGAGGGCCTCGCGCGCCTGGCGCAGGTTCTCATCGCCGGTGACGACGTTGCGGCGTGCGGACTGCGCGTCCTGTTCCACGCGGACGACGTCCAGGCGGGTGCCGGCGCCCAGCTCGTAGCGGCGCTGCGCGAGGGCCAGCCGCTCCAGCGCGGTGCGCAGGTTGACGCGGTTGACCTCCGCCAGCCGCTCGTTGGAGGAGACGGAGACCAGGGCCTGCGCGAGGCCGCGGGTGAGCTGCCGGCGCGTCTCCGCGAGCGACAGGTCGGCGGTGCGCCGCGACTCCTTCGCGCTGCCCAGGGCGTAGAGGCTGGCCAGGTCCACCACGGGCACGTTCGCGGTGAGCACGCCGATGCCCAGCAGCTGCGTGGGCGTGAAGCCTTCGGCGCCGCTGACGCCACCGCCCACGCCGCCGCCGACGCCACCGCCCACGGCGGGGATGTTCGGGTTGAGGATGTTGTACTGGGCGGACAGCTCGCCCCCGACGGAGGGCAGCAGGTTGGCGAGCGCGATGCGCCACGTGCCCGCGGCGACCTCAATCTGGCCCAGGGCGGCCTGGAGGTCGGTGGAGCGCTGGCGCAGGAGCGTGAGCGCTTCGTTCCAGGACTGGAGCTGCTGGGGCGCGGGAGGCGCGGGCGTGAGCAGCGGATCCGACACGTTCGCCTGGAAGGGCGGTGGCACCTCCGGAACGTCGTCCGGGTTCTGGGACGCGGGCGGCCGGGAACTTCGCGAGGCGGGAGCCTGCCGCGCGTTCGGAGGCGGAGCGTTCGGCGCGGGCGTGCCAGGCGGCTGCGCGGGTGCGGCCACGGAACTGTCTCTTATACAC
>NZ_RAVW01000340.1 GCF_003611585.1 Corallococcus exercitus
GGAGGCGGGGGTCCGGGTGGGGCTGGCGCCCGTCTTCGTCAAGGAGGCCGGCCAGTACGGCCGCGTGCTGCGGCAGGTGCCGGAGTCCGGCGCCATTCAGGCCTCGGCTTCCGTGCAGTTGTTCATCGGCCAGGCAATGGAGGGCTGAACCATGGCGGATTCGAATGACGTCCCCCAGTTGGAGGCACTGAGCGCACCGCTGGGCGCGTTGATCTCCGCGGTGGGCCGCGGGGTGGCGGAGGCCCAGCGGGAGCTGGATGCGGAGACCATTGAGCGGATCCGCGAACTCTACGCCTCGGACGAGGACCTGGCGGTGGAGCTGCAGCGCATCGGCTACCGGCCGACCTGGTACCACATCCCCGAGGCCGAGGCGGAGATCGCCGTGGCGCTGTCCATCACGTCGGAGGAGCGCTCGGAGGGGAGGACGCGGCTGAAGATGTACGGCGCGCCCCTGGACGCCAGCTACACCAACCGCTTCGCCTACAGCCTGACGGCGCAGTCGCGGCTGAAGTTCCGCGTGGTGCCGGTGCCGCCCTCGCCCCAGGCGGAGGCGCTGGTGGTGGTGCCGGCGGTCGTGGGCAAGACGGTGGCCGATGCGCGGGCGCTGCTGTCCGCCATCGGTGTCCCGCACCGCTTCCCCGACGGCGCGGCGGACGCCTCGCGGGTCATCTCGGCTTCGGTCGCGCCGGGGGCGCTGCTTCCGCGCGGCACCGAGCTGGTGCTCACCGTGCAGGCCACCGGGGGCGGGAAGCTGCCCCCCACCAGCACGCCCATCCGCTCGCCCGTCCTGGAGCCCTCGACGGCTGGGACGTTGAAGTGAGCCGGTGTTCCCCGCCGCGGAGGAGCCCTCCAGCGCGATGAGCGACGCCATCGACCTGGAGGCCCTGCTGGTGGAGCTGCGTGAGTCGCTCGCGCGGGTCCACGCGCGGCTCGGCGCCGGCCCCTTCGTGCTGGGGCCGGTGGAGCTGGAGCTGCGCGGCCGGGTCACCGCGGATGGGACGGGAATGCAGTTCACGCCCGGAGGCTCCGGCGAGGTGCGGGCCCTCTTCGTCCAGGCGGGCCCCGAGGCGGCGCCACCTCCCGCGCCGGAGCTGCTGGGGCTGACGCGGAGTGCCGCCGTGCGCAGGGCGCGCTCGGCCGGCGCCTCGCTGGAGGTGACGGACGTGCCCTGCCTGTCGCCGGAGCAGGCCGGGCGGGTGTGCTGGCAGCGCCCCGCGGCTGGAGGGCCCTTGCGGGAGGGCCGCATCGCCGTGGGCCTCTACGTCTCCCGGTAGGCACGGCCCCTGAACGCCAGGACCGTGGTCGCGTCCGAACACCTTGGGTCCGCCGCCGCGTGATTTTTCCCGGGGACCGGGCGGCACCCCCTAGAGTCGGGGGCGATGAGTGCCTCCGCCGACACCCGCGCCCCGCTCGCCGCCCTGCTGCCCAAGCCCGGCGAGCCCCCTCTCGATGCCGACGAGATCCTCAACCGCTTCGTGAGCTACGTGGCCACGAACGGCCTGAGCCTGTACTCCGCCCAGGAGGAGGCCATCCTGGAGCTCCTGAGCGACAAGCACCTGTTCCTCAAGACGCCCACCGGCTCCGGCAAGTCGCTGGTGGCCATGGCGCTCCACTTCAAGGCCATGGCCGAGGGCAAGGTGTCGTTCTACACGTGCCCCATCAAGGCGCTGGTGAACGAGAAGTTCTTCGCGCTCTCCAAGGCCTTCGGCCCGGAGAACGTGGGCATGCTCACGGGCGACGCGTCCATCAACCGCGAGGCGCCCATCCTCTGCTGCACGGCGGAGATCTTGTCGAACCTCGCGCTGCGTGACGCCTCCGCGCGCGTGGACGCGGTGGTGATGGACGAGTTCCACTACTACTCCGACAAGGACCGCGGCGTGGCCTGGCAGATTCCCCTGCTGGCGCTGCCCAGGACGCAGTTCCTCCTGATGTCCGCCACGCTGGGCGACACGCACGTCATCGAGCAGAGCCTGGAGAAGCTCACCGGCCGCGAGGTGGCCACGGTGCGCAGCTCCGAGCGCCCCGTGCCGCTGGACTTCGACTACCGCGAGGTGCCGCTGCACGAGACCATCCAGGACCTCATCGCGCGCGGGAAGTACCCCGTGTACCTGGTGAACTTCACGCAGCGGGCCGCGGCCGAGCAGGCGCAGAACCTGATGTCCGTGGACTTCAACACCAAGGAGGAGAAGGAGGAGATCCGCCAGGCCCTCCTGGACGCCCCCTTCGACACGCCCTACGGCAAGGACTTCCAGCGCTACCTGCGCCACGGCATCGGTATGCACCACGCGGGCCTGTTGCCGAAGTACCGGCTGCTGGTGGAGAAGCTGGCGCAGCAGGGCCTGCTCAAGGTCATCAGCGGCACGGACACGCTGGGCGTGGGCGTGAACATCCCCATCCGCACGGTGCTCTTCACGCAGCTGTTCAAGTTCAACGGCGAGAAGTTGGCCACGTTGAGCGTGCGCGACTTCAAGCAGATCGCCGGCCGCGCGGGCCGCAAGGGCTTCGACACCGAGGGCAGCGTGGTGGCGCAGGCCCCGGAGTACATGATTGAAAACATCCGCCAGGCGGCGAAGGAGGCCGCAGGCAAGAAGAAGACGCCCAAGGCGAAGCCGCCGCAGAAGGGCTTCGTGCAGTACGACAAGAGCACCTTCGAGCGGCTCCAGAACGGGCTGCCGGAGCCGCTGGAGTCGCGCTTCGACGTGAGCCACGGCCTCCTGCTCAACCTGCTCCAGAGCGACAAGACGGAGGGCAGCGGCGGCTACAAGCGGCTGGTGCAGCTGGTGATGCGCTCGCACAGCTCCGACTACACGAAGAAGAAGCTGCTCAAGGACGCGGCGATGTACTTCCGCACGCTGCGCGACGCGGGCATCGTCAAGGTCGTCCAGTGGGAGAAGCACTCCGCCACGGTGGAGGTGTCCGAGGACCTGCAGCGCGACTTCAGCCTCAACCACACGCTGTCCCTGTACCTGCACGAGACGCTGGAGCTGTTGGACCCCACGCTGGAGACGTACGCGCTGGACGTCGTCACGCTGGTGGAGTCCATCCTGGAGAACCCGGACGTGGTGCTGTACGCGCAGCTGCACCAGCTGAAGGGGGAGAAGATCCAGGAGATGAAGGCGCGGGGCGTGGAGTACGACGACCGCATGGAGGAGCTGGAGAAGCTGGAGTGGCCCAAGCCGAACCGCGAGTTCGTCTACGGCACCTTCAACGCCTTCGCGAAGAAGCACCCGTGGGTGGGCGAGGAGAACATCCGGCCCAAGTCCATCGTCCGGGACATGTTCGAGCGCTTCATGTCCTTCCACGACTACGTGCGTGAGTACGGCCTGCAGCGCAGCGAGGGCGTGCTGCTGCGCTACGTGGGAGACGTCTACAAGTCGCTGGTGCAGACGGTGCCGGAGAAGTTCCGCAACGAGGACCTGGACGACATCATCGACCACCTGCGCGCGACGCTGCGGCAGGTGGACTCCAGCCTCCTGGATGAGTGGGAGCGGATGCGCAACCCGGAGGCCCCGGTCGAAGTGAAGCCGGTGGTGGACCTCAAGCCCAAGGAACTCACGGAGGACCCCAAGGCCTTCGCCGCGCGCGTGCGCGAGGAGCTGCACCGGCTGCTGCGCGCACTGGGCCAGCGCCGCTACCTGGACGCGCTGGGCATGCTGGACAACGCGCTGGGGGAGTGGACCGCGCCGAAGCTGGAGCAGGCCATGGCGCCGTACTTCGAGGAGCACAAGCTGGTGGTGCTCACGCCCCAGGCGCGCAAGCCGGCGAACACGCAGCTCAAGGAGACGGGCACGCGCCAGTGGGAGGCCCAGCAGCGCATCATGGACCCCGAGGGCCATGGGGACTGGGTCATCGACTGCGAGATCGACCTGCGCGGCCGGCGCATGGACGACGGCCCCATCCTGATGCTGCGCCGCATTGGCGGCATGGCCGCCTGGTCGTAGAGCGTGTCAGGCGGGAGGCGGCTTGGAGGCTCCGGAGCCTTGGGCCGCCTCGCGCACGGTGCGGGCGGCGACCTCCACCTCTTCGAGGATGCGGCGCGCGTGGTGGAGCAGGGCCTCGCCGGTGGGCAGCAGGCGCATGCCCCTGGGGACGCGCTCGAAGAGGGGCGTGCCCAACTCGTCCTCCAGCGCGAGGATGTGACGGCTGAGCGGCGGCTGGGTGAGGTGCAGCCGGCGCGCGGCCCGGCCCACGTGGCCCTCTTCCGCCACCGCGACGAAGGACTGGAGGTGCGTGATGCTCACGCGCGCGAGGGTAGCGCGAGTCGGGCGCACCGTGCACGCCGCCCCGTGATGCCAGAACAGCATTGGACGTTCCGGAAGGGCGGGTGCCACCTTGCCCGGCATGGGCATTCCCCTCTTCAAGGGCAGTGATGTGGAACGGCTGCGGCTGGCGGGCCGCGCGGCGGCGGGCACGCTGGAGCACGTGGCCACGCGGCTCCAGCCGGGCGTGACGACGGCGGACATCGACGCGTGGGTTCGCGAGGACACGGCGCGGCGCGGGGGCACCCCGAGCCAGCTGGGCTACAAGGGCTATCCCGCCACGGTGTGCACCAGCCGCAACCACGTGGTGTGCCACGGCATGCCGCGCTCGGATGAGGTCCTCGAGCCCGGGGACATCATCAACGTGGACGTGACGACGCACCTGGATGGCTTCCACGGCGACACGTCCGCCACGTTCATGATTGGCGAGGTCTCCGCCGATGCCAGGCACGTCGTGGATGTGGCGCGGCGGTGCCGGGACGTGGGCGTGTCGGTGGTGCGGCACGGCGCGCGGCTGGGGGACATTGGCGCGGCGGTGATGGCGCTGGCCAGGGCGGAAGGGTGCAGCATCGTGGAGGAGTTCGGCGGCCACGGCATCGGCCGGCAGATGCACGGGGAGCCGCACGTGCCGCACGTGGGGAAGGCGGGCACGGGCATCACGCTGCGCTCGGGGATGGTCATCACCATCGAGCCCATGGTGAACCTGGGGCGCCCGGACATCCGGATGATGCCGGACGGGTGGACCATCGTGACCGCGGACGGCAGCCTGTCCGCCCAGTTCGAGCACACGGTGCTCGTCACCCGCGAAGGCTGTGAAGTCCTCACGCCGAGCGAGCTGTCGCTGCACATCCCCGTGAGACATCCAGAAAGCTGATAGCCCATCGCTTCTGCCATCTGGTGCCGGGGGCCCGCCGCGCGCATCACTTCGCGCATGGAAACGCCTCCCCTGGTCCCCGCCACCCGGTCCCGGCCGTGGACGCCCGGGCACGTCCTCCTGCCTCTGGGCGCGGCGGTGTGCCTGCTTCCCGTTGTCTCCACGGGGCTGGCGCTGCTCGCGGGGCTGGGCGTCGCCATGACGGTGGGCAATCCGTTCGCCGGGACGACGCGCAAGCTGACGCCCCGGTTGCTGTCCCTGGCGGTGGTGGGGCTGGGCGCGGGCATGGACCTGGGCGCCGTCCTCTCCGCGGGGCGCGAGGGGCTGGGCTACACGGTGGTGGGCATCGCGCTGTGCCTGGTGCTGGGAGTGGGCCTTGCCCGGCTGCTGGGCGTCCCCCGGGTGACGGGGCTGCTCATCAGCGTGGGAACGGCCATCTGCGGCGGGAGCGCCATCGCGGCGGTGGTGCCGGTGCTGCGGCCCCAGGAGCACGAGACGTCCGTGGCGCTGGGCACGGTGTTCCTGCTCAACGCGGTGGCGCTGTTCGTCTTCCCCGTCGTGGGCCACGCGTTGGGGCTGACGCCGCACCAGTTCGGGCTGTGGTGCGCGATGGCCATCCACGACACCAGCTCCGTGGTGGGCGCGGCGCTGCGCTATGGCCCCGAGGCCCTCGCGGTGGCCACCCCCGTGAAGCTGGCGCGCGCCCTGTGGATCCTCCCACTGACGGTGGGTCTGGCGGCGTGGAAGCGCCGTGAAGGCGATGCGGTGACGGGCAAGGTGCGCCGGCCGTGGTTCATCGCCGGGTTCCTGGGCGCGGCCGCGGTGGTGACGGTGTTTCCGGCGCTCAAGCCGGTGGGACAGGGCGTGGCCGCCGTCGCGCGGCAGGTGCTCGTCGTGACGCTGTTCCTGCTGGGCGCGGGGCTGACGCGCGACACGCTGCGCGCCGTGGGGCTCCGGCCGCTCGCGCAGGCGGTGGTCCTGTGGCTGCTCATGGCGGGGCTGTGCCTGGGGGCACTGCGCCTGGGCTGGGTCGGCTGAAGCCCGTGCGCTCAGGCCCGGTGGCGCCGGGGCCACGGCCAGTCGCACCGCGAGGGTTTCAGGGCAACAGCACGGGCGGCGCGGCGCGGGCGTGGCGCAGGAAGCGCCCCGCGGCTCCGGACGGTTCATCCACGGGGAGGGCCCAGGAGAACGCGCGCGGAATGCGCAGCCCGGGCACGGGCAGCACCTGGAAGCGGCCCAGGGACAGCTCGCCGTGGATGCTCCAGCGGGACAACAGCGCCACGCCCAGGCCCAGGGACACGGCCTTCTTGATGGCCTCCGTGCTGCCCAACTGGAGGTCGCCGCGCTGGGGGCCCTTGCGCACGCCCGCCTTGCGCAGGGCCCGGTCCAGGACGGCGCGGGTGCCGGAACCCTGCTCCCTCCAGAGCAGTGGCACCTCCCGCAGCGCGGCCATCGTGCGGATGCGCAACCACTCCGGCGGCCCCTGTGACGCGACGACCGGCACCAGCTCGTCGTCAAGGTAGCGCTCCAGCCGGATGCCCGGCGCCCGCGCGTGCCCCTCCACGAGCCCCAGCGGCACCCGGCCCTCCGCGAGCCACGCCAGCACGTCGCGCGTATTGCCCACTTCCAGACGGACCTGGAGATCCCGGTGGGTGCGCAGGAACGACGCCAGGAGTCCAGGCACGATGGCGTTGGCGAGCGTGGTGCTGGCCGCCAACGCCAGCTCGCCCGTGAGCGTCTCCTCCGCCGCGACGGCGAGCGCCGCCTCGTCCAGCAAGCCGTGGATGCGCTGGGCGTAATCGAAGAGCACCCGCCCCGCCGCGTTCAGCCGCACGCCCCTCGCGGTGCGCACGAGGAGCGGCTGGCCGCAGTCCGCTTCCAGCTGACGGATCTGCGCCGTCACCGCGGGCTGCGACAGGTGGAGCAGGCGCGAGGCTGCGGAGATCTGCCCGGTCGTTGCGACGACACGGAAGGTTTCGAGCCGGCGGGGATCGACGAACAAGGCGGCCATCCTAGACGACGCCTGGAGGAAGGGGCCCCCTCATCGGTGGGTGTTGAGAAAGGGGCGCTTGCGTCCGCCTGCCCGGCCGCGTGACAGGTGGTTCTCGTTGGAAGCGTCAGGGCCTTTGATAGGTTGGCGCCCCATGAAGAAGATCCTGGTCGCGCTCCTCGTGCTCATCGTCCTGGCGGTCGCGGGGGTGGGCGGAGCGTTCATGCACTTCCAGAACGCCACCACCGCGCCGCACGCCGCGGCGGACCCGGCGCCCAAGGAGTTCATCGTGAAGAAGGGCGCGTCCGCGCGCTCGCTGGGCCAGCAGCTCCAGGCCCAGGGCTTCCTGGACGACCCCACCGTGTGGCGCTTCCACCTGTGGCGCCGGGGCAGCCTCAACGTGAAGGCCGGCCGCTTCATGCTGAGCCCCACCGCCTCCGTGGCGGAGCTGGCCACCGCGCTGGAGGGCCAGCCGCTGCCGGAGGACGTGCCCTTCGCGATGATTGAAGGCTGGCGCCTGCGCGACACCGACCAAGTGCTCGCCGCCCAGGGTCTCATCAAGCCGGGCGAGTACATCGCCGCGGCCAGCCGCCCGGACCGCTTCACCGCGCCGTTCCCGCTGCCCACGCGCAGCCTGGAGGGCTACCTGTACCCGGAGACGTACGGCATCGTCGCGGAGAACTTCAAGGTGGAGGCGTTCATCCAGCGGCAGATCGACACCTTCCGCGCCCGCTTCTACGACGCGCACCAGGAGGAGATCGCCAAGAGCGGCCGGTCGCTGCACGACATCGTCGTGATGGCCTCCATGCTGGAGCGCGAGGAGCCGGTGCCGTCCCAGCGCGCGCTCGTCGCGGGCATCCTCTGGAAGCGCGTGGACAAGGGCTTCCCGCTGGGCGTGGATGCCACCAGCCGCTACGAGCTCGCGGAGTGGAACGACCGCAAGGCGTTCCTCAAGCGGCTGCGGGACAACTCGGATCCGTGGAACTCGCGCACCCGCGCGGGCCTGCCGCCGGGCCCCATTGGCGCGCCCACGGTGGACTCGCTCGTCGCCGCGCTGCGGCCGGTGAAGAGCGAC
The DNA here is from genome assembly GCF_003611585.1 of Corallococcus exercitus. Lineage (GTDB taxonomy): Bacteria > Myxococcota > Myxococcia > Myxococcales > Myxococcaceae > Corallococcus > Corallococcus exercitus. Next base: position 8,199 of record NZ_RAVW01000340.1, read on the forward strand.
TTCTGGTACTACCTGCATGACGCGCAGAAGGTCCTGCACCCGTCCCGCAACGCGCAGGAACACGAAGCACTGCGGGCCAAGTACAACGTGTACTGAGGCCCGCCGATGACGTCCCCCCTCGTCAAGCCAGACGGTCCCCCGGTTCCCGCCGCCAGCGCGGAGGCCGTGTTGCGAGAGGAAGTGGCCTTGCTGCGGCTGGAGGCCGAGCGCCTCCGCCGGCTGCTCGAGACCGCGGCGACCGTCACCTGGACGAGTCGCATGGGCGACGCGAGATCGCCCCTCTCGCCCTCGTGGACGGCCTTCACCGGGCAGCCTCCGGAGCAGCTGCGCGACCGGGGCTGGCTCCAGGCCCTGCATCCGGACGACCGGGAAGGGGCGCTGGCGGCGTGGGAGCAGGCCAAGGCCACACAGCAGCTCTTCTCCACGCGCTACCGGCTGCGGCGCGCGGACGGCGTCTACGTGTGGATGCTCGTCCGGGGCATGCCGGTGCTGGGGCCGGACGGCGCCGTGCGCGAGTGGGTGGGCACCTGCATCGACATCCAGGCGCAGGCCCTGGGCGAGGAGCGCGCCGCGTTCCTGGCGCGGGCCAGTGAGCTGTTCTCGTCGTCGCTGGACCCGGCCGCCACGCTCGCGTCGCTCGCGAACCTGTCGGTGGGGACGCTCGCGGACTGGTGCATCGTGGACGTGCTGCACTCGGACGGGCACTTCGAGCGCGTCCAGGTGGTGGCGGCGGATCCGGTCCTGGCTTCGCTCGCGGCCGCCGTGCAACAGCTGCCGCCGGTGCCCCGCGAGCGGCCCGTCTATCCTCCCGCGGTGGCGCTGGCCACCGGCCGGTCCACGGTCGTGCCGGAGGTCACCGAGGCGCTGATGCAGGCCGTGGCGCAGGACCCGAACCACCTGACGGCCATGCGCACCGTCGGCATCCGGTCGCTGCTCACGGTGCCGCTGCTGGCCCGGGGCCACATCCTGGGGGCGCTGACCTTCCTGGTCACCACCTCCGGCCGCCGCTATGGCGACGACGACCTCCGGTTCGCCCAGGAGCTGGCGAACCTGGCCGCGCTCGCGGTGGACAACGCGCGGCTGCTCCAGGGCGCGCGCGATGCCGTCCGCCTGCGCGACGAGTTCCTGTCCGTCGCGAGCCATGAATTGAAGACGCCGCTGACGCCGCTGAGCCTGAAGCTCCAGGCGCTCTCGCGCGCGGTGAAGGCGCACCCGGACTCGCCGCTCGCGCCCGTCATCGAGGCGCACGTGGAGATGGGGCACCGCCAGGTCCGCCGGCTCACGGAGCTGATGAACGACCTGCTGGACGTGTCGCGCATCAGCGCCGGCACCTTCCGCCTGCAGCGCGAGGCCGTGGACGTCGCGGAGGTGGTGCGCGAAGCGGCCGCGCGGTTCGCGCCCAGGTTCACGGTGGAGCGCTGCGACTTCCGCGTGGAGGCGCCGGAGCCGGTGCACGGCCACTTCGACCGGGCCCGGCTGGCGCAGGTGTTGGATCACCTGCTGGACAACGCCCTCAAGTACGGCGCCGGCACACCGGTGTCCGTGGGGCTCGCGGTGGATGGGGCCATGGCGCGCATCACGGTGCGCGACGGTGGCATCGGCATCTCCCCGGAGCAGCGGCCCCGCCTCTTCGAGCGCTACGGCCGCGCGGTGTCCGAGCGCCACTACGGCGGCCTGGGGCTGGGGCTGTACCTCACCCGCACCATCGTGGAGGCCGAGGGCGGGAGCGTGTCCGTGGACAGCCGCCTGGGCGAGGGCGCGACGTTCACGGTGGAGCTGCCGCTCACGCGTCCCTGAGCCGCGCTACGGCGTGCTCGTGCCGGGCGGCTGGGGCGACGTGTGGAACATGTCCGCGAGGATGCGCTCGGCCGCGTCCGCGAGCAGGTCCCGCGCCATGCGCGTCTCCTCGCCGAAGATGCCGCGCGACGTGCGCGCGTCCAGCACGTGCGTGGCGAGCAGCGAGAACGCCGCGGGCTCGTCGAAGGTCGCCTCCGAGGAGAGGACGCGCTTGCCGGGCTGTTGATCCTCCTCGTGGAAGCGCCCCTCCCAGGTGTCGCCCAGGGTGATGGAGAAGTACTGCGCCGCCACGTTGCCGGGCCGCGACATGTGCGAGGCGGCCACCACCGCGCGAAGCTGGCCGCGCTCCTCGGCGGTCATCTGGCGCTTCCAGGCTTCCACCGACGCGTGCATCGTGTCGATTTGATCCCTCGCCGAGTCCTCCGCGTTCTTCATCAGGTCCGGCACCTGGGCGTGGATGAACGTGGAGAGCTGCGCCCGCGTCACGCGGTTCGTGGCCAGCACGGAGTCCACGAGCGCGAGCGACGCGTCGAGCATCCGGTGCTGCCGCGCCAGCGCTTCGGCCGGAAGGCCGCGAGCGTCCAGGCTGGTGGCCGACGCGGTGATGAGGCCGCGCATCATGTTCAGGCGCGTGCGCGTCTCGTCGTCGAGCGCGTCCTGCTGGCTGGCGAGCAGGACGTGGAGCGCGAGGGGGACGTGGGTGACGGCCTTGTACTCGTGGTAGCGGCGCGTGCGCGCGGGGGCCTCGAAGCGCTGGCCGCCCTTGCGCAGGATGAGCACGTCGTCGATCTGCGCGATGACGGGGCCCATGCGGGACAGCACCGCCTCACGGCGCGCGGCGTACGCGTCGCGGAAGGCCTGGTTGAGCACGGAGAGCGGATCCGCGGGCTCCAGCGCCACGGTGCGCGCGACGTCGGAGGGCGGTTCGGGAGGAGGGGAAGGG
>NZ_RAVW01000341.1 GCF_003611585.1 Corallococcus exercitus
GCGGTGGGGCAGCGCGCGGCGGTGGTGGGCCAGCGGGCCACGGTGCTGGGCAAGCAGGCGCGCACCGCGACGGATGCGCTCTGGGCGCGCGTGTACGCGAGGCTGCCGCTCGCCATCACGTCCAAGGTGTCATCGACGGTGGCCGGCTGGTGCGTGTGCGTGGCGCTGCTGGCGGTGGTGCTGCTGGGCGGGGGGCTGCTGCTGGGCGAGGGCGGCGCCACCCTGCGGGCCATCCGCGACGTGGAGGGCACCTCCGGCGCGGAGCGGGCCGCGCGCGTGAGCGAGGCGCGGCGGCTCATCAAGCAGGAGGAGCCGGATCAGCGCGTCTACCTCAACGGGCGGCTGGAGGAGGCGCAGGGCAACTGGGGCCCCGCGATGGCTCTCTACGCGCAGGCGGTGCGCAAGGACGGCAATGGCCGCGCGGAGTCCCGGCTCATCTCGTTCCTGAAGCACGAGCAGTGCGGCGTGCGCTCCGGGGCGGCGGAGGTCCTGGCCGGCCTGCACCTGGAGTCCGCGCGAGGGCCGCTGGAGACGCTGGCCGACGACGGGGGCCCGAACGACGGCGCGTCCGGAGGCTTCCTGGGGCTGAGCACCTGTGACTCGAAGAAGGCGGCACAGAGCGCGCTCAAGCGCCTGGCCGCGAACTGACCTGCGAACCTGACCTGTGCCTTGCCCGCGCATGCCGTGGGCGGCGGGACGAGGCGACCGAACGTGACGAAGGTGAAGACGGGACTGGATGTATGGGCCGCGCAGGGCTTCTCCGCGCTCAAGGGCAAGCGCGTGGGCGCCATCGTCAACCCCACGAGCGTGGACTCGCGCTTCCGCCACCTGGCGGACCTGCTGGCCGGCACGGAGGGCGTGACGCTGGCGGCGCTCTTCGGGCCGGAGCACGGCATCCGCGGTGAAGCCCAGTACATGGTGGCCGTGGACGAGGCGCGCGACCGCAGGACGGGCGTGCCGGTGCACAGCCTCTACGGCTCCACCTTCGAGTCGCTCTCCCCGCGCCAGGAGTGGCTGAAGGGGCTGGACGCGCTGGTGTTCGACATCCAGGACGTGGGCAGCCGCTACTACACCTACGTCTACACCATGGCCCTGGCGATGAAGGCCGCGGCCCAGGCCCGCGTGGCGTTCTACGTGCTGGACCGGCCCAACCCGCTGGACGGGGTGACGCTGGAGGGCAACCTCGTGGGGGAGAAGTTCCGCTCCTTCGTGGGGCTGTACGCGCTGCCCAACCGCCACGGCATGACGGCGGGGGAACTGGCGCGGCTGTTCAACGCGCAGGAGGGCTTCGGCTGCGACCTCACGGTGGTGCCGTGCGAGGGCTGGACGCGCGACATGTACTGGAGCGACACGGGCCTGCCGTTCCTGCCGCCGTCGCCCAACATGCCCACCGCGGACACGGCGCTGGTGTACCCGGGCATGTGCCAGCTCGAGGGCACCAACGTGTCCGAAGGCCGCGGCACCTGCCGGCCCTTCGAGCAGTTCGGCGCGCCGTGGGTGGACACGGATCAGCTGATGGCCCGGCTGGACAAGGAGCGGCTGCCGGGCGTGGCCTTCCGTCCGGTGGGCTTCACCCCCACGTTCGACAAGTTCCAGGGCCAGTCGTGCAGCGGGGCGTTCATCCACGTCACGGACCGCAAGGCGTTCAAGCCGCTGCGCACGGGCATCGCCATCGCCCAGGCGCTGCACGACATCGGCCCGGGCCACTTCGACTGGCGGGCGGACGCGTACGAGTTCGTGGAGGACGTGCCCGCGTTCGACCTGCTGTGCGGCACCGACCAGGTGCGTCGCGGCATCGAGGAGGGCTGGAGCCTGGACCGGATGCTGGAGGGCTTCGAGCTGCAGACGGAGGCCTTCCGCAAGCACCGCGAGCCCGCCCTGCTGTACGCTTCCGCGCGGTGACCTCCACGTGATTGGCGTCTTCTCCGATACGCACGGCGACCTGGGCGCCTTCGACGCGGCCTACGAGCTGCTGCGGGCGAAGGGCGCCCGGCGCTTCCTCTTCACCGGCGGACGCTACACGGACCTGGATGAGTGGGTGCTGTGGCGCCGGCAGAAGAGCCGGGGCGGGCGCGAGTACTCGGACGCGGACTTCCTGGCGGATGTGACGCAGTGGCTGGTGGCGCCGCCCCAGGACGGGCTGGCGCGCACGCCCGCGTCCCGCGAGGCCCCCGCGGACCTGGCCTCCGAGGACGACCGGCGGCTGGTGATGGAGCGCTTCGTGCGCGTGCCGGAGCGCGACTCGCTGGCGTACCGGGACCCCGCCGTGGCCAACAAGGCCATGGACCTGGTGGGGGACACGCTCTGCTGCGTGGTGCACGACAAGAACGACCTGGTGCGGGACGACCTGCTCAACGCGCAGGTGTTCATCCACGGCAAGGAGCCGGAGCCCGCGGTGGTGCAGATTGGCCCGCGCTACTTCGTGACGCCGGGCCGGCTGGTGGGGGCCGCGGAGCAGACGTGCGGCCTCCTGGAGAAGGCGGAGCGCAACCTGAGCTTCTCCGCGTTCCGGTTGGATGGGCACCTGGTGCTGCCGCCCCGGGTGCTGCAGGTCGATTCGCGCTCGACGAAGCTCACCGTCAAATAAGAGGCCCGCCGTGAAGGTCGCGCTGCTCGGAGGCTCGTTCAACCCGCCGCACGTGGGCCACCTGATGGCGGCCTCCTACGTCCACGCGACGCAGGGCGTGGACGCGGTGTGGCTGATGCCCACGTTCCACCATCCGTTCGGCAAGCAGCTGGAGCCCTTCGAGGCGCGCGTGCGCATGTGCGAGGCGCTCTGCCGCGAGACGTCCGGCTGGCTCCAGACGAGCCTGGTGGAGCGCGAGCTGGGGGGCGGCGGGCGCACGGTGGACACGCTGGCGTTCCTGGTGGAGCGCTACCCGGACACGCGGTTCTCGTTGATCATCGGCAGCGACATCCTGCGGGACCTGCCGAACTGGAAGGACTTCGACCGCATCCAGCGGATGGCCCACGTGCTGGTGCTCTACCGCGCGGGCTACCCGGCGCCTGACACGGTAGGGCCGCCCCTGGCGGAGGTGTCCTCCACGCAGGTGCGCGACCTGCTGGCGCGCGGCCTGGAGCCGTCGGAGCTGGTGCCGTCCGCGGTGCTCCAGGTGGCGCGCGAGGAGGGGCTGTTCGGCCTGCGCGGCAGGCCCGGCTAGAAGGTCAGGCCGATGAGGTGCAGGTCGCCGAAGCCGTCATCGAAGCGGTGGGCGTACTGGTAGAAGAAGGCCAGTGCGTAGGCTTGGCCCATGGTGAGCCGCAGCGTGGCCATGCCGCCCACCGCCGCGTGGTTGTCCCGGTTGTCCGTGCGCGCGATGGAGCCGAAGCCGTCCAGCTCCACCTGACTGACGAAGAGGGACGGCAGCACCCACAGCGTGGAGGCCCAGCCGTAGTCGATGATGAAGCGGTAGCGGTAGCGCGCGTTGGCGAGCAGCACGTTGCGCGCGCGGAAGGTGTGGTCCTCGTAGCCGCGCAGGTATTCGCTGAAGGCGAGCCCTGGCTGGAGCTGGAGCGGCAGGCCACCTTCGTCGGTGCTGTCGCGGTTGATGAAGAAGGCCTCGCCCGGGAGGATGCCGCCGACCTCCAGGAGGCCGTCGGGCGCGCCGGGCAGGGCGCGGCCCGCGACGGAGAGCTGGAGGTTGTCCTTGCCGGTGAAGGGCAGGCCGCCCAGGTAGCCGTCCACGCCCAGGCGCACGTCGCCCACGGTGGAGTCGAGCGTGAACGCCTTCGGGAAGAGGCCGCCGCTCACGGACAGCCCCAGGCCGCGCTGCGTGCCGCCGTAGGACGTGCCCTCGCCGGCGAAGTACGACGCGGCGACCTCCGGGCCAATGAGGCGCGTGGTGATGGCCGGCCGGCGATCCGTGGCGTCGAAGCGGCGGTCGAGCGCGAGCACGCCGAAGCTCACCGGCGTCGTCCAGAACGTGCGGGATGCGAACGCGGTGGCCTGCAGGTCCGTGCGATCGTTCTCGCGCAGACGCGACGCGGAGACCTGGATGTAGAAGGGCGACAGCAGCGCGTTGCCGTACGCGAACGACACGCCAGGCTGCTCCTCCTTCGTGTCGTAGGTGAGCGTGAGCGCGTAGGCGTTGAAGCCCAGCCGGTCCTGACCCGCGATGGAGATGCCCGCCGCGAGGTACGGGTCCTCGCCGTCGACGTCGTTGGGGACCGTGTAGAAGTAGGGGACCCGGTAGTTCGGGATGAAGAAGCCCTCGAGCGGCGAGTAGGGCTCGTCGGTCAGCACGTCCACCGCGCGGCCCACGACGGCTGGAGGCGTCACGGGAGCTTCCACGTCATGCGCGGGATCCACCGGCGGCGGAGGCGGCGCCACCTGCGCGACGGGGGCATCGGAAGGGGCCTGCGTGGGGGCGTCCGTCGGGACAGCGGGCTGCCCGGGGAAGGTGACGAAGCCGTCCTGTGCGTCCGTGCCACCCGTGACAGCGCCCGCTTCGGGCGAAGGCGTGGACCGCGCGGAAGCGGCTGCCTCCGATGCCTGGGACGCGGTCGGAGCGGAGGCACTCTCCGACGTTTGGGACGCGGTCGGCGCGGAAGCCGACGCGGTCGCGACGCTCTGGGACGGAGACTCCGGTGTCGCGCGCAGCTCCGCGAGGGCCTCGGTGAGGGGCGCGCGATCCACGGTGAAGTTCGTGCCGTCGCGGTTGAGGAACACGACCGCGTCCCCACTCACGGGCGCTACGTCGAGCACCAGGATCGGCGCGTCGGTGACGCGGGCGATGCGACGGGTGGACACCGTCATGACGTGTGCCTGGAGCCGGCCCTCGTGCTCACGCAGGAACACGAGGTGATCGTCGTCCAGCCACCGCGGCGAGTAGTTGAACAGCCCGTCGCGCGTGAGCCAGCGCAGCGAACCGTCCGGCTCGCGCAGCACCAGGTCCCAACCCTCCGCGCCCTCCAGGGGGAACACGTACCGCCCACCGTCCGGGGACGTGACGGGCGTGCCCAGCGCCGTATGCGCCTTGAAGTCCGTCAGCCGCTCGCGCTGGCCCGTCTCCAGGTCCAGCCGCACGAGGTTCGCCGCGTCGCCGCGCACCTCCACGAACACGTATGACCTGCCGTCCACCGTGACGTCGCCGCCCATGCCCTCCAGGTCGTCCCACAGCCGCACCACGTCGCCCGTGCGCGCGTCCACCCGCCACAGCTTCCCGATGTAGCTGCCCACCGAGTCCACGTCCGCGCTGACCAGGTAGAGCCACTGGCCGTCACGGCTGAACGTCATGCCGCTCACGAGCGACGGGCTGGCCACCACCCACCTGCGTCCGGGCAGGAGCTGCACCAGCGCGCGGCTGAAGCGCTCGCGGCCGTCGCGCTCGCGCACGGTGAGGTGGGTGATCTCCTCGCGGCCCACGCTCAGGAGCGCGGTGCTGCCGTCGAGCGGGTTCGCGGCGAGCCGCGAGAAGTAGCCCGCCTCCGGCACCAGCACCTGCTGGGTCGCGGGGCGCTCGCGGTTCGCGAGGTGCTTCTGGAGGCTCTCCTCGAACTCGCTGAACAGCGACCCGATGTCCTTGCCGTACACGCGCTTGAACCGCAGCGTCACCGCGAGGGGCGGGAACAGCGAGCTGCCCTGTTCGTCCACCAGCTTCCACAGGCGCTTCTCGCCGTAGGTCTTCGCCAGGTACTCCACGAAGTTCATGCCGGTCAGGTAGTTGCCGCCGAACGGATCCAGCGCGCGGTTCTCAGGGGACAGGTAGCCCGGGTTGAGCTCGCCCTTCCGGGCCTGCACCGCGCCCTCCCACCAGCCGCTCCACACCGGGCTGTGGGGCCGTCCCGTGTCCTTGCCCAGCCGGCCCTCGTAGTAGGTGGCCAGGCCCTCCAGGAACCAGGACTCGGTGAAGATGTTGGGCTGGAAGAGGCCGCCCGTGACCTTGTTGAGGACGTTCCAGATGCCGCCCACCTGCTGCATCTGCACGTAGTGGACGGACTCGTGGCAGGCCACGTCGCCGATCTCCGTCTCACCCAGGCCCAGCAGGTTGAACTGCTCCAGCGTCATGTGCTGCGGCAGCACCATCTGCTGCGGCGTGCTGGCGAACTCCGACTGGACGTACGCGTTGTTGAAGTCCGCGCTCGTCAGGTAGACGAGCACCCGCTTGCGCTCGGCCTTGCTCCACGCGTCGGTGCGCAGCCGATCCACGCAGCCTTCCATCCGGGCGGCCACCCGCAGCGCGGTCGCGCGCAGGTGCACCGGGTAGTACAGCTCCAGGGAGCGCGTGGTCAGCTTGTGCATCTCGTCCCGGGCGAACGACGCCTGGACGTTTTGCGGAAAACGGGGTGCGACGAAAGCACACCCCGATGCCAGCAGGAGGAGACACGCGAGGATGGCGGGCTGGCGGGCAGGCCCGCGAGAAGCTGACATGGTGGGCATCCTACCGACCACAATTCGTAGTCACGAACGCGTTTTTCACGGTAAGGGAACGCGTCGCCTTCCTCACAGGAATCTTTCCATGACCGACCCCGCCGAGCCCCAGGGGCTCCCTGTTCCGCAGCACGTCCACAATGCGCAGCTCCAGATTTCCGCGGCGCTGGAGAAGGCCAGCGGCGCGCCGGTCGACCTGACGAAGGCGCCGTGGGCGGACGTGGAGAAGTCGGTCATCCAACTGCTGGGCGGCCGGTTCGACCCGAACAACCCGAACCACCAGGGCGCGGCGCTGGGCCTGGCGGGCGGCTTCGCGCTGCGCCTCATCTCCGAGCACCAGGCCTTCTGGTTCCCCAACCGCGACTCGCCCGAGGGCGCCTCGCTGGGCTTCCCCGAGGCCATCATCATGCTGTCCCCGTTCGGGGCGGTGATGGACGCGCTGGCGCAGGGCAAGTTGACGCGCCTGGACGACCTGGCCAGCGACATCCGCCGTTCGCTGGGGCAGGTGCGCTTTGGCGCCAACCCCGCGCAGGCCCTGGGCGGCGGTCAGCCCCAGAAGCTGGCGCCCCAGGACTACCAGCGCCTGTTCGACCCGGGCTTCCTCCAGTTCATCGTGGTGGATCAGGCCAAGGCGAAGCAGACGCTGGAGGCGAAGACGGACGCGCTGGCGCGCGACGTGCGGGACGCGCTGGGCCGCACCCAGCCGCCGCTGCCGCCGGAGGCCCGCCAGCAGTTCGAGGGGCAGATCGTCACGTCGCTGCAGCGCATGGAGCAGGGCAAGACGCTGGCGGAGCAGGCCGAGCGCGCCCCCCGCCTGGCGGAGCTGATGACGCACCTGGTGGCGACGGTGGGCGGCACGGGCTCCGCGCCGGAGGAGTTCTGGCACGACGTGGTGCTGCCGCTGCTGTTCATCGGCACGCCCGCGAGCTTCCCGCCGCTGGATGACGAGGAGCTGGAAGCGTTCAAGCAGGGCGCGGATCCGCTGGCGCTCTTCGTGGACGTGGTGCCGCACTCGCACCGCGCGCCGGACGAGGGCCTGCTGGGCGCGTTCGAGATGTCGGAGATCGGCCTGGTGCACCCGGCCTTCCAGAAGGTCGGCGCGCTGCGCCTCATCCGCATCAACCCGGACCGGCTGAAGCCGCTGCTGGAGAAGTACGACCCGAACGCGACCATGGACGCGGTGCAGCGCTTCACGGCGCACGTGTCGAAGGCCGCGGGCCAGCCGGCCGCGGAGTCCGCGCAGGGCAAGGAGATGCTCCAGGCGGCGCTGACGCTGCTGGCGGACCTGAAGCGCTCCGTGTCAGTGCCGGGCGACGTCTGCCTGCGCCGCCTCACCGAGGCCGAGGCCGCCTCCGAGCAGGCCCTGGCCATCGTGCGCCGCGCGCTGCAGAGCCCGCGCATCATCCTCACCTAGTTCAGTGGGAAGGGCGCGCGTCCGGGGCCACCGGGACGCGCGCCGTCACTTCTTCGCGAGCAGGGCTTCCAGCGCGTCGCGCGGTTCCGGCTGGATCCGCCCCGAGGCCAGCCGCAGGGCCCGCCGCGAGAGCTGTGCGTAGAGCGGAGCGATGTCCGAGGGCAGCGCCGCGAGGTGCGCCGCGACAACGCCCGCGTCGCCCCGGACGATGGGACCGGTGAGTCCGCCCGAAAGTCCTCGCGCTTCGATGCCTCGCAGCGCCGAGCGCATCAGCGGCAGCAGGGCCTTCAGGGCCGCCTCCGGTTCAATGCCAGCCGCGCCCAGGGCGCCCACGGCCGCGTCCGCCAGGGACACGAGTCCACCCGCGCTCAGCACCGCGCCCGCGTGGTACGCGGCCCGGTGCGCCTCCGGCACGTCGAACATCGCGAAGCCCACGTCCTCGGCCATGCGCTGGAGCAGGGCGCGCAGGGCAGGGGAGCGCGTGCTGATGGCGGCGGTGTGGCCCGCGAGTGAATCCCGAGCGGAGGACACGGCGCAGAGCGGATGGAAGGAGCCCACCGCGCGGCCCCGCTGCGTCCCCAGCACGGAGAGGGGCAGGGCGCCCGCCGTGTGAACCAGCGCCACCGTGCGAGGCAGCTCGCGTGAGAGGGCTTCGGACACGGAAGGCACCGCCGCGTCCGGAACGCACAGCACACAGACGCGTGCCTTCTTCAGGTCCGCCGGGGTCGCGGGTTTCAGGCCCAGGGCCCGTGTGCGCTCACGGCCTGCGTCGTCGCGAGAGTGCACGCGCACGGGCCAGCGCTTCGCCTGCAGCGCCAGCGCGAGCGCACCCCCCAACCGCCCCGCGCCGACGATGATCACGGGAACGCGCTTCGCCTTTGACGTCACGGGCGTACGCGAGTCCTGCGCAGGCCGGCCTCGTGATGCGGCCTTCCGAGCAGTGCGTGCCGCGGGAGCGGGAGCCGGTGCCTCAATCGCGCGCCGGCCACCAGAGGCCGTCGGACGCGCGCGAGCCGGATTCTCGGGCTCGGAGCGAACGGTGCCGCTTCGCGCGCTCCGACCTTGCCGCGCCACCGTCAGGCTGCGTCCCGCGCGAACTGGAGCTGCCCGGCCTGGACGGCCACCCGCACGCGGTCTCCCGCGCCGAACTCGCCGGAGAGGATGCGCTCCGCCAGGGGACCTTCCACCAGCCGCTGCACCACCTGGCGCATCGGCCGCGCGCCCAGCATCGGGTCGAAGCCGCCGGACTTGAGCAGGTGACCCACCACGTCCGTGCCCGCCGTGTAGACGATGCCGCGCTCCGTCGCGAGCCGCTTGCTGCTCTCCGCCAGGATGAGCGTGGCGATCTTCGCCACCTCCTGCTCCGCCAGCGGACGGAACGGCAGCCGTTCATCGATGCGGTTCCACAGCTCCGGCGGCAGCGCCTTGCGCGCCGTGTCCGACGCCAGGTCCAGCGCCTTGCCCTCGGCCGCGTCCGCCGCGCCGAAGCCCACCGCGCGGCCCGTGCGGTTGAACGCCTCCGCGCCCAGGTTCGTGGTCATCACGATGACCGTGTTGGAGAAGTCGATGTGCCGGCCCTTGCCGTCCGTCAGCCGTCCCTCCTCCAGCACCTGGAGCAGCAGCATCTGCACCTCGCGGTGCGCCTTCTCGATCTCGTCCAGCACCACCACCGACGACGGGCGGCGGCGCACCGGCTCCGTGAGCTGCCCGCCCTCACCGAAGCCCACGTAGCCCGCGGGCGAACCGATGAGGCGCGACACGCCGTGGGACTCGGACATCTCACTCATGTCCAGGCGCACCAGCGCGTCCCGGTTGCCGAACAGCACCTCCGCCAGCGCCCGCGCCATCTCCGTCTTGCCCACGCCCGTGGGGCCCAGGAAGAGGAAGCTGCCCATGGGACGGCGCGACGCGAAGCCCGCGTAGTTGCGGCGGATGACCCGCGCGATGCGCACCACCGCGTCGCCGTGGCCAATCACGCGCTCCGCCAGGTCGTTCTCCAGCCGCAAGAGCCGAGCGGAGTCCTTCATCAGGAGCCGCTCTTCCGGCACGCCCGCCAGCTTCGCCACCACGCGCGCCACGTCCGCCGCGTCCACCCGGTGCTTGCCCTCGCGGTGGCAGCGGCTGCCCGCCAGGTCCACCACGCTGATGGCCTTGTCCGGCATGAACCGGTCCGTCACGTAGCGGCTCGCCAGCGACGCGGCCGCCTCCAGCGCCTCCGGCAGGTAGCGCAGCGCGTGGTGCTCCTCGTAGCGCCCGATGATGCCCTGGAGGATCTGCACCGTCTCCGGCACCGACGGCTCGTTCACCACCACCGGCGTGAAGCGCCGCTCCAGCGCCGGGTCCGCCGCGATGAACTTGCGGTACTCGTCGTGCGTCGTCGCCCCGATGCAGGGGAACTCGCCGCGAGCCATCGCCGTCTTCAGCTCGTTGGCCGCGTCCTGCGGGCCCTCGCCCGTGGAGCCCGCGCCCACCAGCGTGTGGATCTCGTCGATGAAGACGACCACGCGCCCCTCGGCGCGCCGGACCTCTTCCTTCAGGGCGTTGAGCTTCTCGGAGAACGAGCCGCGCAGCTGCGTGCCCGCCACCAGCGTGGCCATGTCCAGCTCCACGAGGATCTTCTCCGCCAGCGTGCCGCGCAGGCCCAGCAGGCGCTGCGCCACGCCCTCCACCACCGCCGTCTTGCCCACGCCGGGCTCGCCCAGGAGGCACGGGTTGTTGGTGCGGCGCTTGCCCAGGATGTCGATGACCTCCTCGACCTCCCGCGCGCGGCCCACCACCGGGTCCAGCTTCCCCTCGCGGGCCGCCTGGCTCAGGTTGCGTCCCAGCGACGTGAGCATCGGGAACGCCTTGGCGTCCAGCGTCAGGGCCTGCCCCTTGGCCTGCGAGGGCGCAGGCGTGGACGGACGGGTCACCGGAGCCAGGGGAGCCGGGGGCGCGGAGGGCGGCGTCGCGCGCGCGACCGGGGCCATGCGCGGCATCGGCGGGGGAGGCGGCTCCGCGCCAGCGTCCTGCGTCACGTCGTCCTCGTCCACGTCGATGAGGTCGCGCGGCGACAGCGCGGGCGTCATGCGCG
>NZ_RAVW01000342.1 GCF_003611585.1 Corallococcus exercitus
CACGGGGGCCGCTGGAGGATTCCGGCACGACGGGGACGGGGGGCGCTTCCCGCGTGGGGGCTTCGCGCAGCAAGGCGAAGGCGAAGGCGCCGAGCACGACGGCGGCCACGGTCCCCGCCAGCACGCGCCGCAGTGCCTTCGCGGGAGGGCGGCCCGTGGCCTCCGGGACATCGGAGCCCGCTTCCGGAGGCGCTTGCACGAGGGCCAGCCACTCCGCGCCCTCCTGCGCCGCCAGCGCTTCTAGCGCCTCCCGCATGGAGGCCAGCGAGGGACGCCGCTTCTCGAAGTCGCGCGCCATCCACTTTTCCACCCACTCGCTCAACGCCTCGGGCACGCGAGGGTTGGCGGTGCGTGCGGACGGGGGCGCCCACATGGGGCTGTTGACGTCGATGCGGGGCGCCTTGCGCGCCTCCCCCCCGCCGCGCGCGGGCTCCGCGTCGGTCAGCGCGTCATACAGGCACACCGCCAGCGAGTAGAGGTCATCCTCGGGCGGGAAGGAGTAACGCGCGTCGGGGTTGTTCTGGTTCTCCTTGAAGAAGCGCGCCGCTTCCGGAGAGCGGTAGCGGTTGGTGCCTGGGGGCAGGGGCGCGTCCGTCAACTCCTGCGCTCCCGAGTATTCCCCCGCGCCCAGGTCGATGAGGACGGGCTCACCGTCCACCTTGCGCACCATGACGTTGGAGAGCGACAAGTCCCGGTGGCGCACCCTTCGGCCGTGCATGTGCTCCAGGGCATGGGCCAGCTTCGCGAAGAGGCGTACCACTTGCTGGAAGGTGGGCTGCGCGTTCTGGAGCCAGTGCGCCAGAGTCCAGCCGTCCACGTACTCCAGCACCAGATACCCGCGTCCCTGCGGCGTGCGCGCCCAGCCCTGCACCTTGGCGATATGGGGGTGGTCCACGTGGACAAGGCACACCAGTTCGCGCAGCAGGCGTTCATCCGTCTTTCCCGGGTCCGCGCTGTGCTGCCGGTGCTTGGAGAGCTTGAGGGCCACGGGCTTGCCGTCCTTCACGCCCCGGTAGACGTCACCATAGGCGCCCCCGCCCTTCCACTCGCGGACGCGGTAGGCCCCCAGGCGGGAGCCGGGCTTGAGGTAGCTGAAGACTTCCGCCGTCGTCATGGTCCGCTCTTCTCCTGCGCTGGAGTCCCGTCCTCAAGCACCACGCCCGGAATGGCCAGGGGCCGGGCGCCGTCCGCCGCCTCCTGTATCACCAACCGGAAAGCTTCCCCGTCCGGTCCGGATTCCCCCATCTTCCACGCGAACTCCACCGCCAAGCGGCCCGTGCCGGTGGGCGGCAGCACGTCCGGAGTCATGGCCACCGTGCGCGCCTCCACGCGGCGGCCGGTGGACGGATTTTCCAACCATGACTTGCCCGGCCTCCACGGTTGCCCGGTGCGGTTCGAGACATCCACAGCGAGCACCACCCACGCATCCGCCTTGAAGCGGTAGACGGACACTACCTTCATGCCCGCCGCCGCACTGCCGGGTGGCGTGCGGAGTTGTTTAACGATGAGGCCGGATTCGCTCACCTGCCCCGAGAGAATCCATCCGGAGGGGTTCATGGCATTGCCGCGCTCGCGCTGCGCGGTGAGTGCCGCCTCACAGGCGGAGCAGCGGGCCTCCAATGCGGCCAGCCGGCCCTGCATCAACTCCGGCGCGCTGGCGTCGCGGAACACCATGACTTGCGCGTCCACCACGTCGGCAGCCGTGGTGAGCTTGAAGACGGGCGCCGTCAGGCTGGGCTCGTTGAGAAACGGCACGCGCAACGTCACCGCTTCGCTCAATTCCTCCAGCGCCCGGAGGGTAACGGAGCGTTCTCCAACGCCCAGGATCTCAACAGGCGCTTTATCGTCCAGCTTCACGGCCTGCGCGTTGATCGGCGTGTCGAAAGTGAGCGTGGTGGGAATGCGGGTGGAGACGCGCACGCCCTCGGCTTTCGCGGTGAGTGCAACGCTCCTCACCCGGGCCTTGGGTGAGGAGGACTCTTCCGCAGCCGCTGTCCACGTCACGAAGGACAAGAGCACCACCAAAAGCCCGGGAAGTTGTGGCAAGGGACGAAACCTCATGCGTTGACCCTAACAGACCGATTTCCCCCCGAGAGCGCTCCCAATGCAGGCCCTGGCAACGTGAGGGGTCGGGGCCGGGTTTGAAGGTGCGCCTGGCGGATGCCTGGCGGGTGCGAGTCATTGGCCCCCCTTCTGTGACGGTCCAAGGCGGCTCGGTGTGGGTGGCTGCTGCGTCTTGGCGGGCTCCACGCGCCCCGAGGTGGCTCGGTGCGAAGGGGCTCCACGGCCTCCGAGGTGGTGCGCGGCGTGGACGCTGGTGGCTGCGCACCGGCCGGACTCCACCGTCCCGAGGTGATTCTAGGTGCGGGTGCTGGTCCGCCGCACCGGCCGGGCTCAACGGCCTCCGAGGCGGTGCGCGGCGCGAAAGGGCTTCACGGCCCAACGTGGCGCTCGGTGTAGTTGCTGGCTGCCGATGTGCCCCGGGTGGGCTCCACGGCCCGAACTGGTGCTCGGCGTGAGTGCTGGCCGCTGCGCACCCGCTACCCTCCACGGGCTCCGAGGTGGCTCGGCGCGAAAGGGCTTCACGGCTTCGACGTGGCGTGGTGCTCGGCTGCTGACAGCCGCCATGCCCTGGCGCATTCCAGGGCTTCCGAGGGGGCTCGGCGCGGTTGCTGGCCGCTGCGCATCGTCCGTGCTCCAGGCGTCCCGAAGGGGAATTGCGTGCGGGGGCTGCGCCCTGGTGGACTCTACCGGCCCCGAGGGGGAACGCACCGGCCGGGCGCCACGGCCTCCGAGGTGGCGCTCGGCGCGAGAGGACTCCACGCCCCCATGGTGAGGCTCGGCGCGCGTGCTCGCCACTGCGCACCGGCCAGACTCCACGCGCCCCGAGGTGAGGCTCGGCGCGAAACGGCTCCACGGCCTCCGAGGGGGGCGCGAAACGGCTCCACGGACTCCGAGGGAGGGCGCGAAACGGCTCCACGGACTCCGAGGGAGGGCGCGAAACGGCTCCCACGAGCCCCGAGGTGGCGCGGTGCTTGGGTGCGGGCGGCTGCGCACGGACTGGGCTCCACGGACCGAGGGGATGCTCGGCGCGGCCGGAGCTGGCGGCCATCGTGCCCTGGCCGACTCCACGGCCTCCGAGTGGTGCTCGGCGCGTCTGTTGGAGGCTGCGCACTGGCCGACTCCACGTGCCCCGATGGGGTGCGGCGCAAAATGGCTCCACGGCCCTGAGGGGGGCCCGGCGCGGGTGCAGACGGCTGCGCACCGGCCAGACTCCTACGCACCCGAGGGGGCGGCGCGAAAAGGATGTACGGCTCCGAGGGGGCTCGGCGCGGGTGCTGGCGGCTGCACACCGGATGGACTCCACGGCCCCGAGGTGGCGTTCGGCGCGGCGGCTGGTGGCTGCACACCGGCCGTGCTCCGCGCTCCACGGCCTCCGTGGTGCTCGGCGTGAGTGCTGGCGATTGCACACCGAACGGACTCCACATGCTCCGAGGGGTGCTCGGCGCGCGTACTGGCCGGGCTCCGCATGCCCCGAGGCGGTACGGTGCGAAAGGGCTCCACGGCCCCTAGGGGGTGCTCGGCGCGCGTGCTGGCCGCTGCGCACCGGCCGGACTTCGCGCGCCCCTAGAGAGTCCGGCGCGAAACGGCTCCACGGAGTTCCGAGTGGGACAGTGCTCGGGTGATGGCCGCTGCGCACCGGCCGGCTCCGTAGGCCCCGAGGTAGTGGACGCGCGGGGGCCGCGCTCTGGCGGACTCCAGGGCCCCAGGGGTGCGCAGCGCGGATGCTGGCTTCTACGCCCTGGCGGGACTCTACGGACTCCACGGGCTCCGAGGTGATGCTCGGCGTGGCGACTGGCTACTGCGCACTGGCCGGGCTCGGCGCGCCCCGAGGTGAAGCTCGGCGCGTGTGCTGTCCGCTGCGCACTGGCCGGGCGCCATGGCTTCCGAGGTGAGGCTCGGCGCGAAATGGCGTCACGGCCCCAAGGGAGGCTCTGCGCGAAATGGCTCCCATGCGCCCCCTAAGCCCCCGGCCATAGATATTGCGCACTTCCGATGCCGGGCGGTGCGGATTCACGCCCGAAAGGCAGCAGCTATGGCCACATGATTCCTAGGAGTGGCGCACGAGGGCGAACGACAGCGGCCCGAAGGATTTCGCCTCGGGGCCGCCAGTGGGCCGCACGCGTCGTTCGACTGGACGTTACTCGTCCTGCGCGACGACCTGCGCCTCGGGAATGGCGCCAGCAGGAATCTTGATGACCTCAACCGTGAGGGAACCGCTGTTGTCACCATACTTGGTGTCGTAGACCTTCACCTTCACCGAGCCGGTGTTCTCGTCAGCTACGAAGTAGGTCTTCTTGCCGACCTTGATGTTCCCCGACTCTGCGCCCACCTTCATGACCAGCATGCCGTAGCCGTCGCCCGGGGCACCGTTCGCATCCACCGCGCCGGTCCACGAGCCGACCACCACTTGGCCCTCGGCCTTGATGAGCAGGATGTCGCCTTTGGCGACCTTCAGGTCCACCGACGTCCACTCATCGTTCTTCCCGCTCACCGTGACCTGCTTGCGCACAATGGCGTCGGCGGCAGGTGCGGCGGCGAGCACGACGGCGGGGCTCACTAGAAGGGCGGCACAGAGGGTAGCTGCGAGACGCATTGAGGAATCCTCCAAAAGTGTGTTTTTCCTTAATCGCAGAAGGCGACGTGGGGGCGCAAGTCCCACTCCCACGACCTCCGCTGTGATGCCCAAGCCCCCAGCCAGGGACCGTTGCGAACATTCGTGCGCGTCGCGCCAAGCGCGGTTGCATGCGAGGCGTGCGCAACATCTACGGCCAGATGCTTAGGGGAGCGGCGCGAGAGGACTTCACGGCCTCCGAGGTGAGGCTCGGCGCGAAAGGGCTCCATGTCCCAGAGGTGAGGTTCGGCGCGCGTGCGGGCTGCCGCTGCGCCTTGGCGGACTTCGCCGCCTCCGAGGTGAGGCCCGGCGTGGAGACTGATCACCGCTGCGTCTTGGCGGACTCCACCGCCTCCGAGGTGAGGCTCGGCGCGCATGCGGGCCGCTGCGCACTGGTGGACTCCGCGCCCCCATGGTGAGGCTCGGCGGCTGGCCGCTGCTGCGCCTTGGCGGACTCCTCGCGCCTCCGAGGTGAGGCTCGGCGCGCATGGTGGCCGCTGCTGCGTCTTGGCGGACTCCACCGCCTTCGAGGTGAGGCTCGGCGCGCATGCGGGCCGCTGCCGCGCCTTGGCGGACTCCACCGCCTCCGAGGTGAGGCTCGGCGCTGGTGTTGACAGCCGCCGTGCTCTGGAGGACTCCAGGGCCTCCGAGGTGGCTTTCGGCGTGGGTGTTGGATGCTGCGCACCGGTCAGCCTCCACGCGCCCAAGTCGGCACGGCGCGAAAGGGCTTCGTGGCCCCGAGGGGGCGGTGCGCAAGAGAGCCACGGTCCGAGGTGGTGCGCGGCGCGGCTGCTGGCTGCTACACACCGGCCGCACTCCATGGCCCCGAGGGGGCGCTCGGTGTAGTTGCTGGCTGCCGCTGTGCCCTGGGTGGACTCCATGGCCCGAGGGGTGGCTCGGCGTGAGTGCTGGCCGCTGCGCACTGGCTATCCTCCACGGCCTCTGAGGTGGCGAGGCGCGAAAGGGCTTCGCGGTTCCGAGGTGGCGTGGTGCTCGGCTGCTGGCAGCCGCCATGCCCTGTCGGACTCCAGGGCTTCCGGGGGGGCACTGCGCGGGTGCTCGCCGCTGCTCATCGTCCGCGCGTCACGCGCCCCGAAGGGGTGCGGCGTGCGGGGGTTCCGCACTGGTGGACTCCACCGGCCCCAGGGGGACGCACCGGCCGGGCGCCACGGCCCCGAGGTGGCGCTCGGTGCGAAAGGGCTCCACGCGCCCAGAGGTGGCGCGGTGCTCGGATCGTAGCGGGCGACTGGGCACCGACCGGGGGCCACGGTCCGAGGTGATGCTCGGCGCGGCCGGTGCTGACTGCCGCCGTGCCCTAGCACCATGGCCCGAGGTGACGCTCGGCGCGGCCGATGCTGGCTGCCGCTGCGCCGTGGTGGACTTCCGGGTCCGAGGTGGCGCGCGGCGAGAAAAGGCGCCACGCGCCCGGACGGGTGCGCTGCGCAAAACGGCTTTCCGGCCCCGAGGGATGCGGCGCGAAACGGCTCCGAGGGAAGCGCGGCGCGAAACGGCTTTCCGGCCCCGCGAGGGCGGCGCAAAACGGCTCCCAGGATTCCGAGGGAGGCGGCGCTCGGGGGCGGGGGGCTGCCGCGCACCGCGCCGGATCCATAGGCCCTGGGGGATGCTCGGCGCGAAAAGGCTCCACGACCTCCGAGATGGTCCTCGGCGCGAAAGGATGCCCGACCCGAGGTGATGCGATGCGAAAGGGCTCCACGGTCCCGAGGTGGTCCTTAGCGAGGATGCTGGCCGTTGCGCACCGGGCGCGATCCACGGCCCCGAGGTGGCGTGGTGCTCGGCGCGGGTGCTGGACGCGGCGCACCGGCGGGACTCCACAGAGTCCGAGGGAGTACGCGGCGCGAAAGGGCTCCTCGGCTCCGAGGGGGTGCTCGGCGCGGGGGCTGGACGCGGCGCACCGGCTGCCCTCCACGGCCTCCGAGGTGGCACAACGCCAAAGGACTCCACGGCTCCGAGAGGGCGCTCGGCGCGAAATGGGTCCACGACTCCGAGAGGGCGCTCGGCGCGAAATGGACCCACGGCCCCGAGGTGGCTCGGCGCGAAATGGATCCACGGCCCCGAGGTGGCGTGGTGCGAGTGCTGACCGCTGCGCACCGGCCGCGCTCCACGCGCCCCGGAGGGGGCGCGGCGTGCGAGGGCTGCGCCCTGGTGGCTTCCCGGGCCCGAGGTGGCGCTCGGCGCGAAAAGGCGGCATGCGCCCGCACGGGTACGCGGCGCGAAACGGCTCCGAGGTGGCACTCGGCGCGAAAAGGCGCCATGCGCCCGCACGGGTCGGCGCGAAACGGCTCCGAGGTGGCACTCGGCGCGAAAAGGCGCCATGCGCCCGCACGGGTACGCGGCGCGAAACGGCTCCGAGGTGGCACTCGGCGCGGGTGCTGGCTGCTGCGCACCGGCTGATTCCACGCAGCCTGAGGAAGTGCGCAGCGCGAATCTGCTGATCGCGGCATGACTCCGGGCGCGTAGCGCCTGGCCAAAGCACCGTACCCCCTTGGTGCGCAGGAGCGCCAAGTCTCACCACGGCCGGGACGCAGCAGCACCCCGGAACCGAGCCTCACCACGGCTGGGACGCAGCAGCACCCCGGAACCGAGCCTCACCACGGCTGGGACGCAGCAGCACCCCGGAACCGAGCCGCACCACGGCCGGGACGCAGCAGCATCCCGGAACCGAGCCTCACCACGGCCGGGACGCAGCGTCACCCCAGCGCCGAGCCTCACCACGGCCGGGGCGATGCAGCATCCCCGGAACCGAGCCTCACCACGGCCAGGACGCAGCAGCTCCCAGCCGGTATGCAGCAGCACCCCACATCCCAGGCGGAGCGCAGCAGCCCCCAGCGCCGAGCCTCGCCACGGCCGGGCGCAGCAGCACCCCAGCGCCGCCCCCACGGGGCGGGTGGAGCGCGGCCGGTGTGCGCAGTGACGATCAGCACCCGAACACCGCACCACCTCGGAGGCCATTGCTCCCGCCAGGGCACGGCGGCAGCCCCCCGCCCCCGAGCGCCGCCTCCCTCGGAGTCCAGGGAGCCGTTTCGCGCCGTCCCTTCGGGGATGGGAAGCCGTTTCGCGCCGCGCCCCCCCCTCAGAGCCGTTTCGCGCCGCGTACCCGTGCGGGCGCATGCCGCCTTTTCGCGCCGAGCGCCACCTCGGGCCCGGGAAGCCACCAGGGCGCAGCCCCCGCATGCCGCACCCCCTCCGGGGCGCGTGGAGCGCGGTCGGTGCGCAGCGGTCAGCACTCGCACCACGCCACCTCGGGGCCGTGGATCCATTTCGCGCCGAGCCACCTCGGGGCGTGGATCGGGGGCGGCAGCAGCGCCGGGAAGTAAGCGGCAGCATCACGGACACAGGCGAAACGGGCGGCTTGGGAGCGCCCGAGTCTGGCCCAGCGGCGCAAATCCGGCAGGGCACCCGCGCGCCCCGGCGAGTCGTTGGCGAAATCCTCCACGGCGCGCGAAACGCAGCGTGGGGACGGCTCACGCGGCGAAATGTCCCCACCAGACACACCAGGGCAGCACGGGGCCAATTCGCGCCTTCGGCTGGCGCGTTTCGTTACGCCATCGGCGCCGCTGCTCGCGGGTCGGCGCGAAACCCCGGAAACGGCTGGAGGTGCGCCCCTACGCGCCGCGAGGTCCGCCCGACTGAGACGCGGCAGAGTGGGGCCGGGGGAAAACGCGCCGTCCCTGTGGGCGCGTTTCCGGATCCGGAAACGGCGCGAAACCCGCCGCGCGGCGCCATTTCGCCCGAGGACGTGCCCGCTATGGCGCACGCGCGAAATTGCGCCGCTGTATCGCCGCACGGCGCGAAACGTTTCGCACCGTGCGGCGCAATTACATATCTCCATTTCGCGCTCCCTCGGCGCAATTGTAGACGGCGAAATGATTCGCGCCAAACGGCGAAACTCCGGCGCGAAACCGCCTCCCTCAGAGCGCGAAAACACATGCTCAATACGGCGAAACTCCCGCCACGTAGGCGGAACAGTGTTTGGGGAAGGTGTTTGACAATTGTTTGTCTTATGCGAGAAAATTAGGGGACGCAGTGAGGCTGCGGGGTGCCTTCCACTTGGAAGGCGGGCCCTCGGACGGAGAAAACTCCGACGCTCGGCACTCCTCACTACGGACACCGCCAGGACGCCCCACGGGGCATCCAGACGCCATCAGGTCGGCACCCATGAAGGACACAAACAAGGACACCAGCAACACGCAGCAGCTCACCGCTATGGACAGCGGCACCGAATCCACGTTGCTGCGGGAGATCCACCATGAACTTCGCAGGCTGCGGGAGGCCGTGGGTGTGATTCAGGCTCGCATCACCCAAGCGGCCCCCGTCCAGGCCGCCCGCGCCGTCACCGTTGACGCAGCAAGGGCCCTTCTCGGCTGCGGGCGCTCCCAGGTCTTCGCACTCCTCAAGGCGGGCGCGCTGAGCCGCGCCCCCAAGGTGGGCAAGACGGCCATGGTGACGGTGGAGAGCATCGAAGCACTCCAGGAGCGCTTCGTCCGCGAGCCAACCCCCAAGCTCAAGCGGCAACCCGCCCGGAGCACTTCCACCGGGCGGGAGACACGGGAAGCGATTCTCAGGATGCTGCGGCAGCCTTGAGCGGCAGCACTGCCGGATCCTCGGGATGCTCCAGCCGGAGCGGCACCTTGATCATGGGCGGCACCGCAACGTTTTCGTAGAAGCGCTTGGTGGTCGCGGGCGACGTGTGCCCCACCACGGCGGCAATGGCAGCAAGTGGCAGCCCTCCCGATTTGGGCCGCACTTCCTGTCCGCATTCAGAAGCCCACGTCACAAAGCTGTGCCGTAGTTCCCCAAAGCGCACCAGCTCCATGCCCAGGGACTTGCAGGCCCGTCGCACCACGCGCCGGATGTGACTGTCCACAGGCGCAGCACCGCGCGCCTGGAGCCGTTGCGCTGCCGCGAGCGCTTGACGGTCGATGCTCTGGACGTGAACACGCCCGCTCTTGTGGACGAACCGAAGGGTTGCGGCGATTTCGCCCGGCTCCTTCAACACCGTGACCTTGCCCTCGCCTTGGGCAAGCCGCTCAATCTCCGTGCCGTGCATCCCCGTCTTGGCGTGGAGGCACAGCACGTCGCGCACGCATTGAACGTCCGTCACCCGGCGCATGTCCTTACGGTCGAAGTTGGTGAACTCCCAGCCGGTGATAGCGCGGTAGAGCCGTTCAATGGTTTCGATGCTGTAGCCCTTCTCACGCACCGACTTTTCGGGACGGCTGACGGGCACCTTGAGGGAAATGGTGGCGTCCTCCGCCACCGTCAACGTGCCCTCTTCCTCGCGCAGCCACGCGCAGAATGCCTTGAGGGCCGTCACCCGGTTCTTGCGCGCGGTGGGCTGCCGGTTCAACTCGCGTAGAAGGTCCTGGAGGGTGACGGTGCGCCAATCGCGGCCCGAAAACGCTTCCGCCCACGCGGCCAAGTAAAAGCCAACGCTGCTCACGTAGCGCTTCGTCGTGCCCGCGCGCCGCATGAAGTCCAGGTAGCGGCCCACGGTCGGCGCGTCCAGGTAGACGGCGGACTCTTGCTTGAGCTTCTGGGCTTCGCCCTTGGTCCGGTAGCCCTCGGGATCGCGCATGAAGAGGGCCAGCTCGGCTTCGGCTTCCGTCTCGCTGCGGGCGTCGAGGTGGACCGTATACGTCTTGCCCGCGACCATCTTGCGCAGCACGTACACCGGGCGACCGTCCTTCGCCGTGAACGTGCGCCCGCCCTGCCATTTGCCCGTCCAGACCTTGCCGCTACCCATGCAGAAAGACTCCAGTTTGGTCCAATTTCGGTCCCAACTGACCGGATTTGGTCCCTGGAGTCAAACCGCGCCCCCTCGGCAGGAGGGGGCGCGGCTCAAGGCGGTGGGTTACTTCTTGTGGAGGCGGAGGGAATCGAACCCTCGGGCAGGGAGATGGGAACCCCCAGGCAGGATGCGCTGTTACCCCCCATCTCCTTGATTTTCCTTGGGTTCCTGATCCCGCCCCGTCCCACGCTGTTCCTCGGTGTGCCCCCTCAATCCACGCTGGAGGGGCACACTGGGGGCACATGCGGCCCACCAGGGGCAACCCGCTCACGGACGCGAGCGGCCCGAGTTCCCAGTCTCGCAGGGCTCACGAGAAGCCCGTGGGAGGCTGACAGTAGCGTGTGCCCTGGCGAGGTGGAACTGGGG
>NZ_RAVW01000343.1 GCF_003611585.1 Corallococcus exercitus
GGTGAGGGAGGACGGGGAGCTGGAGTACCTGGGGCGAAGCGACCAGCAGGTGAAGGTGAGAGGCTTCCGGATTGAGCTGGGAGAGATTGAGGCGGCGCTGGGGCTCAAGGCGGGGGTGAAGGCGGCGGTGGTGGTGGCGCGCAAGGACGCGCACGGAGAGACGGCGCTGGTGGGGTATGTGGTGCCGGAGGGCAGTGGGCCTTCGGCATCGGAGCTGCGGGAGCACCTGCGGACGCGGCTGCCGGAGTACATGGTGCCGGCGCAGTTCGTGATGCTGGGGGCGCTGCCGCTGACGGAGAACGGCAAGCTCGACCGACGCGCGCTTCCGGCGCCGGACCAGGCGGGCGCGCCGGCCGCGGGGGCCCTGCCCTCGACGCGCTTCGAACAGGTTCTCTCCACGGTGTGGAGTGAGGCGCTGGGGCGCGACGTGAGCGTGGACGAGAACTTCTTCGACGCGGGCGGTGATTCGCTCAAGGCCATCCGCGTCGTGGGCCGGCTGCGCGAAACGTGGGGCGACAAGGTGCAACTCACGGACCTCTTCGCCCATCCGACGATTCGCGCGCTGGCGGCCTACCTGGGAGCGGACGGAAGCGAGCCGCCCACGGGCCCCGACCGCGAGGACGAGCGGCGCGAAGGCAAGGCCCGCATGGAGAAGCGCCTGGAGCGGCGCCGACGGGGGAATTCGTGAGCGGCGGTGATGACACCACGGGGATGGAACTCGCCGTCATCGGCATGGCGGGGCGCTTTCCTGGCGCGCCCGACGTTGCCGCCTTCTGGCGGAACCTGCGCGCGGGCGTGGAGTCCATCTCGTTCTTCAGCGTGGACGACGCGCGGGCGGCGGGCGTGCCGGAGTCGCTGCTGTCGAACCCGGACTACGTGCGGGCCTTCGGCGTACTGGAGGGCGCCGAGGACTTCGACGCGCGCTTCTTCGGCTACAACCCGCGAGAGGCCGAGACGTTGGATCCGCAGCAGCGCCTGTTCCTGGAGTGCGCGTGGGAGGCGCTGGAGGACGGCGGGTACGACCCTTCGCGGTACGCGCGGCCCGTCGGTGTGTTCGCCGGCGCGGGGATGAACCTGTACCTGCTGCTCCACCTGTGGAACGGCCAGGTGCCGGAGGATCCCGCGGAGGCGCACCAGTTGTCGCTCGGCAACGAGAAGGACTACCTGGCGTCGCGCGTGGCCTACAAGCTGAACCTCCGGGGTCCGGCGCTCTCCGTGCAGACGGCGTGTTCCACCTCGCTCGTCGCCATCCACCTCGCCTGCCAGTCGCTGCTCAACGGGGAATGCGACATGGCGCTCGCGGGCGGCGTGGGGCTCAGCCTGCCGCAGAAGTCGGGCTACCTGTTCCAGCCGGAGGGCATCCAGTCACCGGATGGCCACTGCCGCGCGTTCGACGCGAACGCCGCGGGCACGGTGGGCGGCAACGGCCTGGGCGTCGTCGTGCTCAAGCGCTTGCAGGACGCGCAGGAGGACGGGGACCGCATCCTCGCGGTGGTGAAGGGGTCGGCCGTCAACAACGACGGCTCGGGGAAGATGGGCTTCACCGCGCCGGGCGTGGAGGGACAGGCGGAGGTCATCCGGGCCGCGCTGTCCGTGGCGGAGGTCCCCGCGGAGAGCGTCTCCTTCATCGAAGCCCACGGCACGGGCACCGCGCTGGGCGACCCCGTGGAGTTCAAGGCGTTGGTGCGCGCCTACGGAGCGGGCCCGGCGGGACGGTGCGCGCTGGGGTCGGCGAAGACGAACATCGGCCACCTCGACGCGGCCGCGGGCGTGGCGGGCTTCATCAAGGCCGTGCTCGCGCTCCAGCACCGGGAGCTGCCGCCCACGCTGCACTTCGAACAGCCAAACCCGCGCATCGACTTCGAGCACAGCCCGTTCTACGTGAACCGCGAGCTCCAGCCGTGGGCGGCGAAGGGGGTGCGCCGCGCGGCGGTCAGCTCGCTGGGGATTGGCGGGACGAACGCGCACGTCGTGCTGGAGGAGGCCCCCGCGCTGGAGGCGGGCTCTCCCGCGAGGCCCTCGGACGTGGTGGTGCTCTCCGCCCGGAGTCCGGAGGCCCTGGAGGCCGCGACGGACCGGCTCGTCGCGCACCTGGAGGCGCACCCGTCGTTGCCCTTCGCGGATGTCTGCCACACGCTCCAGGTGGGCCGGCGTGCCTTCGCGTACCGCCGCGCCGTGAGCGGACGCAGCGCCGGGGACGTCCTCTCCGCCTTGAAGGCGCGGGACGCGGCGCGCGTGATGGAGGGCCACGTGGTGGAGGAGGGGCGGCCCGTCTTCTTCCTCTTCCCGGGACAGGGCACCCAGCGGCCCGGCATGGCGCGCGAGCTGTACGAGAATGTGCCGGAGTTCCGGCGCCGCATCGACGAGGGCGCGGCGCTGCTGCGGCCCCACCTGCGCGGCCTGGACCTGCGCACGGTGCTGTACCCGGAGCCCGGGATGGAGGACGCGGCGGAGCGGTTGCAGGAGACGTGGCTCGCCCAGCCCGCGCTCTTCCTGGTGGAGTACGCGCTGGCGCGGCAGTGGCAGGCCTGGGGTGTCCAGCCCGGAGGCATGCTGGGGCACAGCATCGGTGAGTTCGTCGCCGCGTGTGTCGCGGGCGTGCTCTCCTTCGAGGACGCGCTGGCGGTGGTGGCCGCGCGGGGCCGGCTCATGCAGGACCTGCCCCGGGGGGCGATGCTCGCGGTGGAGCTGCCCGCGGAGCAGCTTCGTCCGCTGTTGGGCGACGCGCTGTCCCTGGCCGCCAGCAACGCCCCGGCGATGTCCGTCGCGTCCGGGGAGACGGAGGCCCTGGGCGCGCTGGAGGCACGGCTCCTGGCGCGCGGCGTGGGCTGCAAGCGGCTGCGCACCTCGCACGCGTTCCATTCCGCGATGATGGAGCCCGCGCTGGCGGCCTTCGCGGAGCGGCTGCGGCGCGTGCGGCTCCAGGCTCCGTCCATCCCCTACGTCTCCAACGTCACTGGGACGTGGATCACCGAGGCGGAGGCGACGGATCCGGAGTACTACGCGCGGCACCTGCGCCAGGGCGTCCGCTTCTCCGAGGGGCTCCAGACGCTGCTGCGGGAGCGGCCCCTGTTGCTGGAGGTGGGGCCGGGCCGGGGGCTGGGAGCGCTGGCGCGGATGCAGCCGGACTTCGACGCGAAGCGTCCGCCCGTGGCGACGCTGCCCCGGGAGGACGAAGCGAAGTCCGGCGCGGGGCTGCTGGAGCCGCTGGGACGCTTGTGGCTGGCGGGAGCGGTCATCGACTGGCGGGCGTACCGCGAAGGCGAGCGGCGGCTGCGCGTGGCGCTGCCGACGTACCCCTTCGAACGGGAGCGCTGCTGGATTGAACGAGGGGCGTCCGCGCCGGAGCCTCGGGGGCCCCGTTCGGTGGAGGGCCTCTACCTGCCCACGTGGCGCGAGGCGCCCGCGCCGGAGTCCGACGCCGTCCGCGCCCAGGCGCCCATCGTCCTGCTCGCGGCGCAGGACGGTCCGGGTGCCCGCGTGGCGGAGCACCTGGAGCGGCGGGGAGCGCGGCTCATCCGCGTGTTCCCCGGGGCGCATTTCGAACGGCGGGACGCCTCCACCTACCGGCTCCGCCCCGACAGCGCCGAGGACCACCGCGCCCTCTGGGACGCGCTGGCGGGCACGGGGTTCGGCACGGTGGTGCACGCCCTGGGGCTCGCGGGTGGAGCGCGCACTTTGGCGTTCCCGGGCCTGCTGCACCTCGCGCAGGCCGCGCGGGGCCGAGGGCTGCACGTGGACGTGCTGGCGGAGCGGCTGCATGCCGTCACCGCGGATGAGCCCGTGGAGCCGGCGGTCGCTACGGCGCTCGGCTTCGCACGGGTGCTTCCGCTGGAGCAGCCCGGCGTCAGTTGCCGCACGCTGGACGTGGCACCCGAGGCGTGGCGCGGTGTCCGGGCGGAATCCTCCGCGGCCCGGGTGGCGACGGAGGTGCTGGCGGTTCCCACGCACAGGGCCGTCGCGTTCCGGGGCGCGCAGCGCTGGGTGGAGGACTTCCAGCCCGTGTCCGCGGAAGGTGGGGGGCTCCTTCCAGAGGGTGGCACCCATGTCGTGATGGGGCCGCTGACCGGACCGCTCCTGTCCTTCGCGGAGGCGCTGGCGGCCCGGCCCGGCGCGAAGCTCGTGGTGGCGGGCCCCGCGAATGCCAGCGCGGTGGGGGCGCTGGAGGCCCGGGGCGCGTCCGTCATCCGGCTGGAGACGGGGAGCGGCGCCGGAGCGGTGCGCGCGGCCCTGCGTGAAGCCCGGGAGCGCTTCGGCCCGGTTCAGGGGCTGGTGTTGGATCCGATCGCCGGGGCCGCGCCGGAGCCGCTCGCGCTGGAGTCGCTGTCCCGCGCCGGTGGGAGTGTGTCCGCCGGGGCCGGCCATCCATCGCCAGGAGGGGAGGGCGACGGCGCCCTGCCGGGCCTGGCCTTCCTGCGGGAGCTGGCGGCGGTGGTGCGCGACGAGCCGCCGCGCCACTGCTGGCTCCAGGCCTCGCTCGCGACGGCGGTGGGCGCGCTGGGCCAGGCGGTGACGGTGGCGAAGGCGGCCTTCGTGGAGGCGCTGGCCCACGAGCTGAACCGTCACGGCGAGACGTCCTGCACGGTGGTGGCGTGGGACCTGTGGGAAGAGGTGGATGGGCCTTCGCGCCGGGCCACGGGGCCCCGCCCGTTGACCCACGCGGAGGGCGTGCGCGCGTCGGAGCGCATCCTCCGCGCTGGCGCGCCCTCCCGCATCCTCGTGGCCACGGAGCCCCCCGGTGAGCGGCTGCGCGCGCAGGCCGGGAGCAACCCCCTGGTGCCCCTGGACGCGGAGGCCGCCCGCCACGAGCGGCCCCGGCTCACGACGCCCTACCGGGACGCGGAGAACGAAACGGAGCAGCGCATCCTCGAGCTCTGGCAGGAACTGCTGGGCGTCGAGCGCATCGGCGCGGATGACGACTTCTTCGAGCTGGGCGGCCACTCGCTGCTCGCGACGCGCATCGCCGCGCGGCTCAAGGCGTTGTTCGGGGTCGAGGTGTCGCTGCGCGCGCTCTACGATGCACCCACCGCCGCGCGGCTGGCGCTCGTCATCGAGGAGCTGATCCTCGACGAGCTCGAGCGCGCGGACGGCAACCCACGGGAAGGCGAGGTCCAAGACACATGAAGCTGAACGAGCTGCGGTGCCTGGTGACGGGAGCGGCCAGCGGCCTGGGGCGCGCCATCGCGCTGGGGCTGTGCCGCGAGGGCGCGCGGGTCGCCGCGCTGGACCTGAACGAGGCGGGGTTGGGCCAGCTCGAGGAGGAGGCCCGGGGCCTGCCGGGCCAGCTCCTCCCGCTGCGCGCGGACGTGACGCGCGAGGAGGAGGTCGTCGCCGCCGTGAAGCGCGCCAGCGAGGCCTTCGAGTTCCTCAACGGGCTGGTGAACAACGCAGGCATCTACCGCGACGGCGTGCTGGTGAAGGTGGACCGCAACGGCCGGGTGCTGAAGATGCCCCGCGCCCAGTGGCAGGTGGTCATCGACACGGACCTCACCGGGCCCTACCTGCTGGCCCGCGAGGTCGCGGCGCAGATGATCGAGAAGAAGGTCCAGCCGGGCATCATCATCAACGTCTCCTCCATCTCCCGCGCGGGCGTGTCGGGCCAGACGAACTACTCGGCCGCCAAGGCCGGTGTCGTCGCGGACGCGCGCGTGTGGGCGGAGGAGCTGGCTCCGTATGGCATCCGCGCGGCGGCCATCGCACCGGGCTTCTTCCAGACGCCCATCCTGGACGCCATGAAGCAGGAGACGCTGGACCAGTGGCTCTCCCGCATCCCGCTCAAGCGCCTGGGCAACCCGGACGAGATCTTCGCGGCCGTGCGCTTCATCGTCGAGTGCGAGTACTTCAACGGCAGCTGCCTGGAGCTGGACGGAGGCCTGCGCGCATGAGCGCCAGCCCCCTGCTCGTGGACGTCGTGGTGCTGGGCGCCAACGGGGCCTTCGGGCGCACCCTGGCGGGGCTCCTCCACGCCGGGGGGCACCGGGTGACGGGCGTGGACCTGGCCCCCGCCGCCGTGGAGCAGGCGCCGCTCGCGCGCTACGTCGCCGGCGACGCGACATCGCCGTCCGCGCAGGTTCGCGAGTCCCTGTCCCGCGCGGACGTGGTGCTCGCGAGCCTTCACGAGGACGTGGCCCTGGCGTCGCTCGGCGCGGTGCTGCCCGCGCTCAAGCCGGGGGCGTTGTTCGTGGACACGCTGTCCATCAAGAGCCCCCTCGCCGCGCGGGTGGCGTCCGCGCGCGACGACGTGGAGCAACTGGGGCTCAACCCGCTGTTCGGCCCCTCCGTGGGCTTCACCGGGCAGAACGTGGCGGCGGTGTCCGCGCGCAGGGGACCCCGGACGGACGCCATGCTGGCCCTCGTGGAGTCCTGGGGCGCGCGCGTCACCGTGCTCTCCCCGGAGGAGCACGACCGCGCCATGGCGGCCATTCAGGTCGCCACGCACGCGGCCCTCGTGTCCTTCGGCGCGGCGCTGCACGGCCTGGGCTTCCGCGTGGAGGCGCTGCGCCAACTCACCACGCCGCCGCACCGGCTGATGCTCGCGGCGCTGGCGCGGCTGGTCACCGGCAACCCGGAGGTCTACTGGGAGATCCAGCACTCCAACCCCTTCGCCCCGGAGGCGCGGCGCGCGCTCCAGGACGGCGTCGAGCGCGTGCGGGACGTCACCGCCGCGGGGGATGTGGAGGCGTGGCGGGGCCTGCTGGGGGACTGCCGGCAGGCCCTGGGCTCGGAGGCGGAGGCGTTCGCGGCGCTGTGCGCGGAGCTCTTCCGCCGGGTGTGAGCCGGGGCGTCAGGCCTGGGTGAGCCCGCGCAGGTACTCGCGGAAGAAGGGGATCCACTTCTCCCGGTCGTTGTCGATCATCGGCAGGAACTCGGGCGGCATCACGTGCTCGGACTCCAGCGCGTCGTAGATGCTGTTGGCGACGTTCCGGTACATCCGCGCGAAGGTGCGGTGCCAGCCCACGCGCGGGATGTTCATGCCGTGCTCGTAGCCCACCGCCGCGTAGTGCAGGACGGCGTCCTCCACCGCCTCCTCCCGCGTGCGCATGGCCAGCGGGCGGCGCTCCGGCTTGAAGAGCTGGAACAGGCGCTCGTGCCGCACCGGCTTGCCGAACATGCGCCGCGCCAGGTCCTGCGCGATGAGCGGCGACAGGTGCAGGCCGTCCCGGTAGGTGCCCGTGACGATGAACAGGCCCTGGAGCGACGTATCCCCGATGATGGGGCACCCGTCGATGGGCACCGGCCGGTTGCCCGCGTGCATCGCGACCATCTGCGTGGAGTGGTACGCGTAGGCGCGGTTGAGCTGATCCAGCGCGCACTCCAGCAGGAAGAGCACGTTGTTGGCCACCGGCTTCTCGAAGGGGCGCGAGACGACGTGGTTCGTCGCGCCCACGTAGACGCGCTTGTCGCCCCGGTGCACGGCGTGCAGGCCGCACGCGAAGGCGCGGTTGGGCGTGCGGATGACGCCCGCGGGCGCGGCCACCTCACTCTCCAGCACGATGGAGCAGCCGCCGCCCGGGAACACGCGGGGAATGCGGCGCGCCAGGTCCGGGTGCTGATCCAACACCGCCTGCGTGTCCACTCCGGCCGCCAGCACCACCTTGCCCGCGGACAGCGTCGCGCCGCTCGCGGTCGTCACGCCCACCAGCGCGCTCCCCTCCAGCTTCAGCGCGGTGACGGTGTCGTCCACCAGGGTGATGCGCTCGTCGCGCTGGGCGCTGGCCGTGTACGCGCGCAGCAGCGCGCCGGAGTCCACGGTGCCCTCGTTGGGGATGAAGAGCGCGCGCTGGGGCCGGCAGTCGTCCGCCGGGTCCAGTCCGGGGATGTGCCCCGGATCCACTTCCTCGTAGGGCTCCTCGTACTTCGCCAGCGTCTGGCGGATGGCGGCGTAGTTGGCGTCCTCGATGACGCCCGACATGTTGTTGTTGATGACGTACGTGCCCTTGCGGATGGACACGCGGTCCTCGGGCGCGAGGCCCGCGTTCAGGCCCTCCACCCAGTCAGGCCACAGGCGCGTGGCCTGGTAGGCCAGGTCCACCTTGGTGCGGCCGATGTCCGTCTTCAGCAGCGTCGTGGTGACCTCTCCGAAGCAGCCCAGCATCGCGCCCGCGGCGACGGTCGCCGCGCGGGGGCGCGCCCCGGGGCCCACGACGGCGACGCGCAGCCCGGACTCCTGGAGGGTCAGCGCTCGCGCGGTCGCGTTCGCCAGCACGCCATTGCCCACCACGATGACGTCGAATGAACGGCTCATCACTTCTCCTGGGAGGGAAAAACCCACGACTGCGCGAAAGAGGAAGGGCCCGTGGTAGCACGGCCGTCACACGGAGGCCCCGGGCCGGGGGAGCCTCCAGACCGGGCCGCCCGCTGGACTAGCGGGCGCGGCGCAGAAGGAAACCCACCACCAGCCCGGTGGAATCCACGCGCCGGTCGATGGGCTCCTTCACCACCAGTTCCAGGCCGCACCGCGTGAAGAGCGACTCCCAGAAGGCCAGGGGCTCCAGCCGCTGCGCGGTGAACGGGTGCAGCAGGTAGTACGGGTTGTAGAAGGCCAGGCCCAGGCCGTGGTGCATGAGCGCCGGGTCGTCCAGCCGGTAGTCCACTTCCAGGGCGAGCAGGTGCAGGTCCGGGAAGCGCTCGAAGGTGTCGCGCAGGAACTGCTCCACCGCCGCGTCGCCGCCCTGGCCCAATATCTCCTGGAGCACGAACGCCACGACGCCGAAGTCCGCGGGGAAGGACGACACCGGCGTCTTGACGAACTCCTGCGCGGGGGCGCAGGTGAGCTGCACGCGGTCCTGCAGGCCGTGACGGCGCAGGTTGTCCGCCGCCGCGTCGCATCCGCCGCGCGACGGCTCCACGCCCCAACCCCGGGCCTCCGGGAAGGCCTTGCACAGCTCCACCAGGTACTGGCCGCTGCCACAGCCCAGATCAAGCACGTGGCGCACGGTGCCCAGGTGGCGGCGCGCCATGGCGGAGGCGAGCGGGATGGTGTCCGTGGTGCTGATTTCATTCGCGCCGATGCCCACCTTGCGGCCGTCGCGCGTGGCCGGGGCCGCGCCTGTCTTCAGCGCCTCGCCCAGCTGCATGAAGGTGCCCGCGTACCCGCCGATGAACATCGTGTACCAGCCGCGGAAGGCGTGCAGCTCGCGGCCCTTGGCCGTGAGGCGGAAGAGGTCCGCGTCCTGCCGGAGGATGCCCTCGTTGCGCAGGTACTTGAGGAACGCGGCCAGCCGTGTCGCGTCGAAGCCGTGCGCCGTGGCCAGCTGCGCGGCCGTGGCGCCGTCCGCCTTCTCCAGCGACGCGTACAGGCCGGTGTCGAAGAGGTGGTGGATGCCCACCGCGAGCGCGTGCGCGCGGATGGGCTGGATGGCGTCGATGATCCGGTCCTCGGTCGGCTCGGGGGGAAGCGGAGGGGTCATGACGGTTTCCTGGAGAGCAGGCGCGCGAGCAGCCCCGCGCGGGTGGAGGGCTCGTTGAGCCAGTCCGGCAGCAACGTGCGGCGGAGGATCTTCATTCGCGCGGAGCGGCCGATGACGTAGCGCAGGCGCGGGGCGGGGGACAACGCGGCGTGGCGGATGGTGCGGGCCACTTCGGAGAGGTCTCCCCCCATGGACTCCAGCCAGCGCGCGACGTCCGCCTCCATGCGCAGGGTGAGCGCGTGGTAGGGCGACGCGGGGTCGAGCGCGCGCGCGGCCAGCTTGCGGTTCCGGGTGAGGATGTTCGTCTTGTAGAAGCCGCCGGGTTCGATGACGGAGACGGAGATTCCGAACGGGCGCAGCTCGTAGTGCAGCGACTCGCTGAAGCCCTCCACGGCCCACTTCGACGAGCAATAGGCGGAATAGCCGGGGCCGGCGAAGCGCCCGGAGATGGAGGAGACGTTGATGACGCGCCCCGAGCGCTGTGCCCGCATGGTGGGCAGCGCGGCGCGGGTGACGGCGGCGAGGCCGAAGAAGTTCGTCTCGAACTGCTCGCGCAGCTCCGCCTCGGAGAGGTCCTCGAAGAAGCCGTCCATGGCGAAGCCCGCGTTGTTGACGAGCACGTCCAGGCGGCCCCCCGTGGCGAGCACCTCGCGCATCGCCGCGTCGATGGAGGCGGGCTCGGTGACGTCCAGGCGCACGGTGCGCACCTGCACGCCTGCTTCGCGGGCCGCGGTGAGCAGGCCGGAGTCGCGCGACAGGTCCCGCATGGAGGCCCAGACCTGGAACCCGTTGCGCGCCAGCTCCAGGGAGGTGAAGAGCCCGATGCCGCTGGAGGCTCCGGTGACGAGGGCAACGCGCGCGTCCATCAGGAGGGGATCCGGTGGCGGGTGTTCTGGAGAGGGCGTCGGATGCTCATGCCGGGCGCCATGATATGGCGTTTCACGATTCACCAAATCGCAGTCCGTGGCCAGCGAAACCACCGCACCCATGTCCCTCACGCTTCGCGCCTGGCTGTCCGCGCTCCTGGTCTTCGGGCTGACGACCTTCATGGTTGTTCACGCATCGCGTCCAACCGCACCCGCTGGGAGGGATGCGCCCGTCGAGTCGTTCTCGGAAGCGCGTGCGCTGCCGGTGGTGCGCGAGCTCGCGGGGGACATCGGACTGAGGGTGTTGGGGACGCGCGGCGCGCGGCGCGCCGAGGACGCGCTGGTGCGCACGCTGCGCGGCATTCCCGGGCTCGAGGTGGAAGTGCAGCAGGCCCAGGGGATGCGCTTCGGGTCCTGGGCCCTGGACTACCGCGTGCGCAACGTGGTCGCCCGGCTCCCGGGGCAATCGCCCGAGGCGGTGCTGGTGTCGGCGCACTACGACTCGCCGCCGGAGAGCGTGGGGCGGCGGACGACGCGGCGGGGG
>NZ_RAVW01000344.1 GCF_003611585.1 Corallococcus exercitus
GCTGTCACTCAGCCATGACATCATCGTGCAGGGCCACCAGGGTACCTTCCGCATGGAGACGGTGCCGGGTGAGTTCACGGAGTTCGTCATCACCCTGCCCAGGCGGGGGGGACGGTCATCAATGGAGCGAGGCTCGGGAACGCGATGAAGAACCCCATGGATCCCCAGCTGCTGGAAGCCTTCCACGGCCGGTATGAACTCCTGTCCGAGCTGGGCGAGGGCGGCTTCGGTCGCGTCTACAAGGCCCGCCAGGTGACCACCGGCCAGAACGTGGCGGTGAAGCTGCTCAGGCTGACGGACGGCGCGACGCCGGAGTCCGTGGAGCGCCGCAGCGCGCGCTTCGAGCGCGAGATGAAGCTGTGCGCGCAGATGCACCACCCGAACATCGTGCGGCTCATCGACTCGGGCCGGGCGCAGGGCGGCGCCGTCTACTCCATCTTCGAGTTCGTGCCGGGGAAGAACCTGGCGCAGGTGCTCGCGGAAGAAGGCGTGCTGGACCCGGTGGAGACGCGCCACCTGATGCTCCAGCTGCTGGACGCGCTGGCGTGCGCGCACGCGCAGAACGTG
Organism: Corallococcus exercitus; assembly: GCF_003611585.1. Classification (GTDB taxonomy): domain Bacteria; phylum Myxococcota; class Myxococcia; order Myxococcales; family Myxococcaceae; genus Corallococcus; species Corallococcus exercitus. The sequence continues at coordinate 568 of NZ_RAVW01000344.1, forward strand.
GTGCACCGCGACCTGAAGCCCGCGAACATCATGGTCGTGCCCACCGGCGCCCGGCGCAACGCGCTGGTGCTGGACTTCGGCATCGGGTCGGTGACGGATGAGCTGACGCGCGCGGAGCCGCAGCCGCGCATCACGTCCACCAACGAGTCGCTGGGCACGCCGTCGTACGCGGCGCCGGAGCAGCTGCGCGGGCAGGCGCCCACGCCGCGCTCGGACCTGTACGCGTGGGGGCTGGTGTTCCTGGAGTGCCTCACCGGCAAGCGCGTCTTCGAGGGCGCCACCGTCGCGGAGGTCATCTTCCAGCAGCTCTCCACGGAGCCGGTGACCATCCCGCCGGCCATCGCGGCGCACCCGCTGGGCAAGCTGCTCCAGCGCGCGACCGCGAAGGACCCGTCCCAGCGCACCGTGTCCGCGGAGGTGCTGCTGCGCCAGCTGGAGGCGGTGGACGTGTCCAACCTGCCGCGCCGGCCCGCGCCCGTGCGCATCCAGCCCGCGGCTCCCAACGCGGAGACGGCGACGGTGGAGCTGTCCAGCCGCACGCCCAACGCGCTGTCCACGCGCGCGCGCCGCTGGGCGGAAGGGGAGCGCCGCCAGCTCACGGTGGTGTGCTGCACGCTGTCCGCCACGCAGACGTCGCCGGGGCCGGTGGACATCGAGGAGCTGGACCACGTGCTGGGCGCCCAGCAGGAGGTCTGCATCGAGATTGCCCGGCGCTACAACGGCCACATCGCCAGCGCGCTGGGCGACATCGTCCTCTTCTACTTCGGTTATCCGGCGGCGCGGGAGGACGACGCGCGCCGAGCGGCGCAGGCGGCGCTGGACATGGTGGCGGAGGTCCGGCGGCGCGGCCGCGCGATTGAAGCCGAGCGCGGCACGCGGGTGGAGATCCGCGTGGGCCTGCACACGGGCCTCGTGGTGTCGCGCGAGCAGCGGGACCCCACGCTCTCCGGCCTGGGCTTCGTGGTGGGCACCACGCCGAAGCTGGCCTTCCGGCTGTCCACCTCCGCGCCCTCGGGCGCCATCCTCGTCACGGGCGACACGCAGCAGCTGGTGCGCAAGCACTTCCCGCTGGAGAGCGTGCCCGCGTCCCCGAACGAGCTGTTGCCCCCGGGCCTGGAGACGTTCGTGCTCCAGGGCGCGGACGCGACGTGGAGCGGCACCGACGACGCGCTGACGCTGGTGGGCCGCGCGCGCGAGCTGGACCTGGTGCTGTCGCGCTGGGAGCAGGTGCGCGCGGGGCAGGGGCAGGCGGTGCTGATTTCAGGCGAGCCGGGCATCGGCAAGTCGCGCCTCACGCGCGAGCTGGGAGACCGGCTGGGCGCGGAGCCCCACACGTGGCTGGAGGCCCGCTGCACGCAGGACGGCTCGGGCCAGGCGTACATGCCCGTGGTGGACCTGCTCACGCGGATGCTGGACCCGAACCGCGACCTGTCGCCCGAAGGCCGGCTGACGGGCCTGGAGGCGCTGCTGTCCGGCTACAGCTTCGATCTGCCGGAGACGCTGCCGCTGTTCGCGTCGCTGTTGTCCCTGCCGCTGCCGCCGGAGCGGTGGGCGCCGCTGGACGTGTCGCCCCTGAAGCACCGGGAGCTCACGCGCAACGCGCTGCTCTCGCTCCTCGCCGCGATGGCGGAGCGCCAGCCCGTGGTGCTGGCGATGGAGGACCTGCACTGGGCGGACCCCTCCACGCTGGAGCTGCTCAAGGCGCTGGTGGAGGAGGTGTCCTCGTCGCGCCTGCTCGCGGTGTTCAGCGCGCGGCCGGAGTTCGAGCCGCCCTGGGCCTCGTCGTCCGTGACGCAGGTGCAGCTGGGGGCCCTGGCTCGCGCGGAGGTGGAGCGCCTGGCCACCGCCGCCGCCGGAGGCCCGCTGTCCGCGGAGGCGCTGGAGGAGATTGCCACTCGCACGGACGGCATCCCGCTGTTCGTGGAGGAGCTGGTGCGCACGCTGCGCGAGTCCGGCGCGCTGGTGGAGCGCGAGGGCCGCTTCGCGCTGGACGCGGGCAAGGCGGGCGCGGCGGTGCCGGGCACGCTGCGTGATTTGCTCGTCGCGCGCCTGGACCGGCTGGGCCGGAGCAAGGAGACGGCGCAGATCGCCTCCGTGCTGGGCCGCGAGCTGACGCATGAGCTGTTGCGCCACGTGAGCCCGCTGACGCCCGAGGCGCTGGAGGCGGACCTGGAGCGGCTGGTGGGCTCCGGGCTCCTGCACCGCAAGCGCCGGCCGAAGGGGCCCGTGTACCTCTTCAAGCACGCGCTGGTGCGGGACGCGGCCTACGACTCCATGCTCAAGCGGTACCGGCAGCAGGTGCACGCGAAGACGGCGGAGGCGCTGGAGGCCCACTTCCCGGAGCAGGTGGAGTCCCGGCCGGACCTGCTCGCGCACCACTGGGCGGCCGCGAACCTGAAGCGCAAGGCCATCGTGTACGCGCAGAAGGCCGCGTTCGCCGCGCTGGTGCGCTCCGCCTACCTGGAGGCCATCCTCTTCGCCCGGCTGGGCCTGTCGTGGCTGGACGCCATCGACGACCCGGTGGAGCGCGCGCAGCTGGAGCTGAGCCTCAACGGCGTGCTCGCGCCGGCGCTGATGTCCACGCAGGGCTGGCGCTCGCAGGACCTGCGCACCGTGGCGGAGCGCTCGCTGGAGCTGCTCTTCACGGTGGGGGAGAGCCCCTACGCGGCCCCGACGCTGTGGGTCCTCTCCATCTTCTACCACCTGGGAGGTGACCAGCGCCGGGTGCGCGGGCTGCTCGACAGGCTGGTGGCGCTGGCGCAGCGCACCGGGGACGCGGGGCAGGAGGCGGTGGCGCTGACCATCCTCTCCAACATCGAGCTTCTGGAAGGCCGGCTGGGCGAGGCGAAGGCGAAGGCGGAGCGCTGCCTGGCGCTGTTCGACCCGGTGGCGCACCGGATCCACCGCATCCTCTACGGGCAGGACACGCGCGTGGGCGGCGAGTCCGTGCTGTGCCGGGGGCTGTGGCTCTTGGGCTTCCCGGACCAGGCGAAGGCGCACGGCGAGGCCGCGGTGGCGTGGGGCCGCGAGCTGAACCACGGCACCAGCATCGGCCTGTCGTTCATCTACCTGCTGCTGATGGCGCAGGAGCACGGCGACCGGGCGGAGGCGCTCCAGCTCATCTCCCAGCACGCGGAGCTGTCCCACCGCTACGGCCTGCTGGAGCAGTCCGCCTACGTGGGCATCCTGCGCGGCTGGGCGGCGAAGGACCTGGAGGCTATGCGGCGCGGCGTGGCCATGCGAGAGGCGTTCGGCACGGAGATGGACCAGCCGGGCTACTACGCCATGCTCGCGGAATTGGAGCTGGAGCTGGGCCACGTGGAGGCGGCGCTCGCCACGGTGGAGCACGGCCGGCAGCGCGCCCAGGCCCTGGGCGAGGCGTACCACGAGTCCAAGCTGCTGCGCGTCAAGGGGCAGGTGCTGGTGCAGCGGGATGGAAACACTGCACCCACCGCGGAGGAGTGCTTCCGGCAGGCGGCGGAGGTGGCACACGCCCAGGGGGCGCGGATGCGCGAGCTGCAGGCCGTCACGGCGCTGGCGCGGGTGCTCCAGGCCTCGGGACGTCAGGAAGAAGCCCGGCAACGCCTGCAAACCGTCTACAGTACCTTCTCCGAAGGATGGGGAACGCCGCCCGTCTCGGAGGCCCGCGCGCTGCTGGAAGCGCTGGGAGGGAGAACGCTGACATGAGCAAGAAGAAGCCGGAGTCGAAGGCCGCGCCCGCGCCCGCACGGGCCCGCCCGGTGGCTCGCAAGCCCACGCGGAGCGCGGGGGCCCAGGCCACGGTGAATGACTGGCAGGCCGTGTGGATGCGCGCCGTCGCGCTGGCGTGGAAGGAGCCCGAGTTCGAGGCCGCGCTCCAGAAGGACCCGCGCCAGGCCCTCAAGAAGCGCTTCGACTTCGACCTGCCGGCCAGCATCCACCTGAAGGTGGTCCCCTCCACCGCGAAGGACGCGGAGGCGAACAGCACCTGGAAGGTGAACAGCGCGGAGGTGGAGCTGCACCTGCCGAAGAAGCCGGCCGACGTGGCGGACCACGCCGTGGCCCTCTCCAGCCTCACCGACACCTACGGCCGCTCGCACTGCTGCGGCAGCCCCTGCTGCTGAAAGCCGCCGCCCGGCTTCAAGCCGGGCTCAGGGGGCCGGGTCCGGAGGATCGCCCCCCGACACGGCGAAGGCGCCCACGCTGGCCTCGCCAAAGCCGTCCACGCCCGCCACGCGCTGGAAGAAGTCCGGATCGCTCCGGCCCAGCGCGTAGGGCCTGAGGCCCAGCGCGGTGGACACCAGGTAGAGCGTCTGCACCAGCGCTCCGGTGTCCTGCAGCACCAGCGAGTACGCCAGCGTCTCGTACTTCCACGCGAGCCGGGGCACACGCGCGGCCACCACCACCAGCACCTCGGGCCGCTCGTAGGGCTCCACCGGCGCGCGGGCTTCGTCCAGCAGCGCGTGGAACTCCGGCGTGGGGCCGCTCAGCTTCTCCAGCCGGTGGCCCAGCGGGTCGTAGTGGTAGGCGCCCGGGGCCAGGCCCTGGCACTCGCCCACCAGCGGGTACAGCTCCAGCGCGTACGCCGCGCCCGCGCTGGGGTAGGGCCGGTCGGTGATTTCACCGTCCTGCGTGGTGCGCACGTCGCGCACGCGCGCGGCGCGGTAGAGCAACTCACCCAGCTGCCGCACGGTGAGCGGTGTGGCGCCCCGGCCGCGCAGGCTGCGGCGGGCCTCCACCACCTCCGTGAAGGAGCGGTCCTCGGTGCGCAGCGCCGCCAGGTCCGGCCGGTACAGCTCCACCGTCTCCACCGTCACTGACGGCTTGATGGCGGGCGGGTTGGGCAATTCGCCCCGGAAGCGGTACGTGGCCCCGGCGCGCGTCTGGTGGCCCCAGCCGCGCGAGCGCAGGTGGAAGAGCAGGTCGTGCGGCTCCCACTGCTTGAGCGCCGTCTGCGTCTCCTCCGACGCCGGCACGTCCAGCCCGTTGGGGACCAGGATGCCTGTCTCCGCCAGCAGGCGCACCAGCTCGCGCAGCGTGAAGGACTCGATGCCGGTGTTGAACTGGTTGAGCCGCGCCAGCAGCGTGGGGCGGGCCATGTCGAAGAGCAGCGACACCACGCGCCGATCATGCAGCGCCGCGGTGGCGTGCACCGTAGGGCAGTCCAGCACCGCGCGGCCCTCCGCCATGCGCGTGTGCGCGAAGCGCGACAGCTGCAGCGGCTGGGTCGCGTCGAACGTGGCGCGGTGGCGCAGGAAGGACGCGGAAGCGGGCGTGAGCGTCAGCAGCAGGTTGCCCCGCTCCTCCACCGTCCACGACAGCAGGCCGCCGTCGCCCGCCAGGTCCAGCCAGTACCACGCGAGCGTCGTGTCGGAGCCCGCGGCGGCCGGCACCTCTCCCTCGTGGATGCCTCCGTCCGCGAGCGACTCGAAGACCGCGCGCACACCGGGGGCCAGCGGGCCCAACCGCAGCGAGCGGCCAGGGCCCTCCACACGCGCGTCCTCCGCGTCGGGGCAACGCAGCGCCACACCTTCGGCGAGCGACAATCTCATTCGTGCGGCCTCACCGCTCCACGCCGTAGAACCGAGTCGGGTTTTCCCAGAGAACCTTTCGTAGACGACTTTCGGTCATCACGTCACGCAAGGACAGCAGTGACCCCAGCACATCCTCGCCGTGGTCCAGGTGGGGGAAGTCGGTTCCGAAAACCAGGCGGTCCTCCGGGAGGTGGCGCACCACGTCAGACAGGTACGGCTCATCCGGCTCCAGGGAAACAAAGCAGTGCTGGCGCAGGTAGGAGGAAGGGAGCTGTCGGATGGTGGCGGAGACCTCTGCACCCACAGCGCGATATTCCTCGTCCAGCCGCCACGCCCAGTACGGCAACCAGCCGCACCCGGCCTCCATGGCGCCAATCCGCAGGGCGGGGTGGCGCTCCAGCACCCCTCCCTGGAGCAGCGCCAGCAGTCCCATCATCAGCTCCATGGGGTGGGCGCAGACGTGGTTGGCGAAGCGGGTGTCGAAGCGGTCCGCGCCCGCGGACGGCACATAGACGTGTCCGCTGCCGTGCAGCACCACCGCGAGTGAGAGCTTTTCGCACTCGGCCCAGAAGGGCTCGTAGGCGGCGTCGGACAGGAGCCGGCCGCCGATGGGGTTGGGGCGCACCATGACGGCGCGCCAGCCGAAGCCCGCGACGCGGCGGACTTCCGCCACCATGGCCTCCGGCTCGTGGCGGCTGATGAGCCCCACGCCCCGCAGGCGCTCCGGCTGGTGCGCGCAGAAGTCATGCAGCCAGGTGTTGTAGACGGACGCGAACGCGGTGGCCACGTGGGGCTTCAGGGGCCAGAAGCCCTCCAGGAGCAGCGCGTAGGTGGGGAAGAGGGCCGCCATGTCCACGCCGTCGCGGTCCATCTGGGCCAGGTACACGTCCGGCCGCTGGAGCAGCTCATTGCGGCCCAGCTGCGCGTAGGCGCGCGCGGAGAACTCCACCCAGGCCTTCTCCGGCATGTGGTTCCACAGCGGCTTGCCGTCCACCTCCGGCAGGGGCTGCACGGGCAGCAGGCCCTGGGGGCCCAGCCGCTCCAGGCGCTGTTCCAAAGTCTCGTCCGGCAGGCGTCCCGGCCGGGGCGCGTGGCGGCGCAGGCCGGGCTCCAGCTGCTCCGCCCACAGGCTCAGCGGCTCCAGGACGTGTCGGTCCGCGTCGAAGATGCGAAGGCCGTCGCGCATGCGTCAGGGTCCCCAGCTCGCGAGTTCGTCGCGCACGTCCTTGAGCAGCGCTTCCAGCAGGCCGGTGCGGCGGGCCTGGGTGCGCAGGGCCTGCTCCTCCGCGTCCTCCAGCGTTCCCGCGCGTCCGCCCCGGGCCTCGACCGCGCGGTCGCACAGCTCGCGCAGGAACTCGTGGTGCTGCGGCTGGAGCGTCTGGAAGCCCTCGCCCCAGCGGGCGACGAAGTCCACCAGCACGTCGCGCGAGGCCTCCGGCACGTCGCGGCGGTCGGGCAGGTCGCGGCTCAGGCGCACGAAGAGGTCCGGGAACACGTCGCGCATCGCCGTGGCGAAGGTGGCCGGGACGTAGACGGGCTGCGTGTCCGGGACGAGGTCGCCCTGGCGCTCGGCGGCCAGCACCGCGTCGAAGTCCGTGAAGAGGCGCTCGTGCCGGCGGCGCTCGTTCTGGTTGCGCGCGAGGAAGAACACCGCGCGCGGCAGCATCGCGGGGGCGGTGCGGCGCACCTCCGTGAGCGTATCTCCCAGGGCCTGGCGCTCTCCCGGCGTCAGGGCCCAGGCGGCGGTGACCTCGCGCAGGAAGCGGTCGGTGACGGCCTCCGGCCATTCGGGCTCCCGCACCTGGGGCGGGCGCTGGATGCCGGCGATGAAGCCCCGGATGCGCTCGCAGGCGGCGTCCCAGGTGGACAGCCGCTCCACCAGGTCGCGGAAGCCTTCGAGCAGCTGGGGCCGCGTCATGCCCAGGGGCATCACGTTGAGCACGATGGCGCCCCGGTCCTTCGAGTGCGCCTTCCGGGGCGTGGCGAGCCGGCCTTCCGCGCGCAGCCGCGTCCACAGCTTCGTGCCGCGCGGAGCCTGGAGCGGCGCCACCACCACCCAGGGCAGGTGCGTGCGCTGGATGTTCGCGTGCAGCGAGTCGAAGACGGCGGGCGTGTCGTGGTCGAACCCGACGATGAAGCTGCCCCGGGGGCCGATGCCGTGCGCCTGGATGCGCAAGAGGTCGCCCACGAGGTCCGCGCGCACGTTCTGGTGCTTCTGCGCTTCCTTGAGCGCGCCCGCGTCGAAGGACTCGATGCCCAGGACGACGGTGTAGAAGTTCGCGTCCGCCATGCCTTCCAGCAGCGCGGCGTCGCGGCTCAGGTTCATCGTCACCTGGGTGAAGAAGCGCAGCGGGCGGGGCAGGGCGCGGTTCAAGGGCACCAGCCCCGCGAGCACCTCCTTCGCGTAGCCCGCGTCGCCAATGAACTCGTCGTCCGCGAAGAAGACGCCCTCCGCCCCCAGCGCCGCGTGGGTGCGCACCTCCTCCAGCACGCGCTCCACCGGCTTGTGCCGCTGCTTGCGGCCGTACAGGTAGATGACGTCGCAGAAGGAGCAGTCGAAGGGACAGCCGCGCGTCGTCTGCACGGAGCCCCACGCGTAGCGCGGGAAGTCCGCCGCGACGGCATCCCAGCGCGGCAGGGGGCTCTCGCTCAGCGACGGCTTGTCGAGCTGGCGGTACTCGGGGGAGTACTCGCCGCCGAGCCAGTCCGCGAGGAAGCGCGGCCAGGTGCGCTCCGCCTCGTTGACGAAGAGGGCGTCGAAGAAGCCCCGGTAGTCCTCCGGCGCGGCGGAGACGGCGGGGCCGCCCGCGACCACCGTGGCGCCCCGGTCGCGGAAGAGGCCGCCCAGGAAGCGCGCCTGGTAGGTGAGGGCGGAGTACATCACCGACACGCCGACGAGGTCGTAGTCCGGCAGCTCCGTGTCCGCGCGCAGCTGCCCGTGCAGCTCCTCGTCCCAGATGTCCACGGTGAAGGCATCCGGCGTGAGCGCCGCGAGCGTCGCGCAGGCCAGCGGCGTCATCGTCGCGCGCTTCACCAGCCCGCGCTCGGGGTCGAAGTCCTCCGTCTCACGGTCCACGTGGCGCCGGTCGGGGCCGCACTGGACCAGGAGGAGGCGTGGCTTGGGTTCAGGAGGCGATGCCATCACTCAGAAGTAGAAGGGCACGGGGTTGAGCTGCGCTTCGGTCCTCGGGGCCTTCAGCCACCCCATCCGCACGGGGACGTCATACAGCCGGCCAGGGCCCAGCCGGCGCCAGAAGTGCCGCAGCCCCGGGACGATGACCTTCACGGCGGATACGCCCACGTCCGGTCGTGATTGCTCCACCACCAGCGTCTCCAGTCCCACGCGCGCGGCACGGGCCACGCACTCGCGCACGTCGTCGCGCAGGTCGTCATGCCACACGCGCGGGAAGTCGGCACGGACGCGCGCGGGGACCGACTCGTCCGGGAAGAGCCAGGTGACGTCGTCGTGCGCGCTGGAGTCCCATGGCGACGGGGACGTGTCCTTCGGGTCGTAGCACTGGGCCACCTCCGTGAGCGCGCGCTGCACGGCGAGCTTCGCGTCGAAGTGGCAGCCGCACCCGGCCCAGGCCCGCCCTCGCTCCGGGGACCACGCGAGCGCGACGAACACCGGGATGCCCAGGTCGTGCGTGAGGTCCAGCACGGACAGCTGGACGCCGAGCGACTGGTAGTGCGCCTCCACGGACGCGAACCATGGCTCGTCGAAGGAGCGCAGGTCCACGCGCGGACGGCGCAGGCGGTTGTACCACCAGAGCGCCACTGCATCGCGCTCCACCAGCTCCAGGAAGCCCTGGAGGATGGCCTCCTCCACGCAGTTGCCCGCCGCGTTGCCGTTGGAGTTGAAGAGGCAGAACGGCCCGTCGCCGAGCGGAGGCGTGGGCGTGAAGAGGTACGCGAACGACGTGGGCACGTACTTGTGGCCCCCGTGCGTGAGCGACCACGCGGGGCTCCAGTCCATGGGCTGATCCGCGTAGGGCAGGGGCACCGCGGTGCGCATGTCGCGGCGGGCCGCGCCTTCGAGCCTGTCGGGCCGGGCCTGGAACTGCGCGGCGCTGAAGTGCTGGAGCGCGTCCGGGTGCACGGCCTTCGCGCCCAGCTGGGACGCCGTGGCGTGGACGCGGGGCTCGTCGCCCTGGAACACCGCGCTGTAGCGCTCCAGCGCTTCACACAGCGCGCCCGCGCGGGACTGGGCCTCCGTGCGGCCCTTGCCGCTGGCCACGCGGTGGAAGTCGTCGGAGGCCGGCGCGTCCGTCCAAGGGCATACGCGGAAGACGGCGGAGTGGATGTGGCCCAGGGGCGCGTCGCCTGGCACCGCGCGCAGGTCGCTCACCACGCCCGTCACGGGACTGATCAGGTGGCGGTGGCGCTCCCAGGTCTCCTCGGGCGTGAGGATGCGGTGGCCGCCGTCGCCGGTGAAGCGCTTGGGGCGCGAGGCCAGCTCCAGCGGCGCCTTCGCGCGCGCCTCCATCCAGTGGGGGTCGCCGCAATCCGGACACTGCGGACGCCGCGTCACCGCGTGCGACTCCAGCTTCCAGGTGGCGAAGTCCAGCGTCCACAGCCGTGTCTGGCCTCCGCCGGTGGCCCCGTCCACCACCCAGCGGGCCACGAGCGTCGCGGCGAAGGACAGCCCCGCCTGCGCGGTGGTGGGCAGGCCGGTGC
>NZ_RAVW01000345.1 GCF_003611585.1 Corallococcus exercitus
GCGCTCGGCCAAGGGCGCGGCGCCAACCACCGAGGAGCCCACCCCCGCGCCCTCCGCACCGGCGAAGCCCGCGCGCACCGCCGAGCCCCAGTTCCTCATCCTCACCGGCGGCTCGCCCTTCCTGCGCGCCATCGGCTCCGTGCGCCGCCCGGAGGGCGAACCCCTGCCGGGCTTCGGCAACCTCGCCGTGACCAAGATGTCCGCGGCCGCGCTGCCCACCGAACCGGGCCAGTACGAGTTCCGCTTCCAGGCCAGCAACGGCACCGGCGACTTCAAGCTCGCCCAGCGCAGCGAGAACGGCGCCCCGCGCAACGTGCGCGACTTCGAGATGGCGTCCTCGGGCGGATTCCAGGTCTACCGCTTCAGCATCCCCTGAGCGCGCTTCACGGCAGGAACCGCGACATCAGCGCGAGCCCCGGCGCCTCCAGGGGCACGCGCCCCCGCAGCGCGGCCCACAGCGACCAGCCGTGGTCCGCGAGCAACACCACGGCCGCGTCCGCCGCGACGCTGAGCCCCATGAAGCCCACGTAGCCGCCCATCACCGACGAGCGCCACGCCACGTCCTTGCCGCGCACCTGGGACACGTTCCATCCCAGACCGCGCTGGAAGGGCCCGGCCTTCACCCGGGGCGCCTGCATCCGGAACAGGGCCTTCGTGAAGGACGTCTCCCCCCGCCCCAGGCCGGTCTCCAGGAAGCGCATCACGTCCGCCACCGTGGAGTGCAGCGCCCCTCCCCCCGGCAGCGCCGGGAAGGTCCAGGGCGGCACGGGCTTGCCGCGCGCGGTGTGGCCCTGCAACAGGCGCGGGGCCAGTTCCTCCGTGACGCGCGCCGTGGTGTCCACGAGCCCCATGGGCTTGCAGAGCACGTCCCGCATCAGGTGCCCGTAGTTCAGCGCCATGCGCCGGGACAGCGCGTGGCCGAGCACCCCCATGCCCAGGAAGGACTCGGAGGACGGGTGCGGCGGCGGCTTCCGGGGGTGGTAGTCGCGGAGGAACTCGCCGAACAGGGCCGCGGAGTACTGGCCGAACGGGTCGTCCGGGTTCTGGGGGGCCGCGGCCAGGTTCGGCGGCAGGTGCGGCAGCCCGGAGGTATGCGTCGCCAGCTGCTCCAGCGTGATGCTCCGCGCGACCTCGTCGCTCAGCAGCGACCGGGGAATCAGGTTCCCCAGGGGCTCGTCGAGCCGCACGTCGCCGCGCTCCGCCATCACCGACAGCAGCGCCGCCGTGAAGACCTCCGTGAGGGCCCCCAGCGAGAAGAGGGCGTCCGTGGCCGGAGCCGTCCCCTTGCCTCGCAGGCCTTCGACGTGCAGCGCGCCCCGCCACGTCATCGCCGCGCACACGGAGGCCGTCGGGTAGCCGCGCAGGTAGGGGCGCAGCTCCGCGTGGAGGAGGTCGGAAGGGTTCGACATGGGGTGGCGCTTTACGAGGCCGCTGCCCGGGGAAGCAAGCCTTCCGGGAGCGCTTCTGTCAGGCATCACCGTGCAGGGGCGTCGGCCCCCTGGAAGGCCCTTTCGTCCAGACATGCCGCCCGCGGTCGCGCCCTCCGGCGCCCGCCGTGGCCGTGTCAGGTCCCGCGCGCGCCCGCGTCAGCGTGGGCCCGCCGTCCCCGTTCCCCTGACGAAAGGCCACCTGGATGCCTGGTTCCCCTGCCGTGAAGGCGCTCCTGTTCGGGCGCAACCCACACCAGCCGGATCCGTTCGACGTGGAGGCCGACGCGGCCGAAGCACTGGGCGTGGACACGTATCAGGCGGACCTCTCCGCCCTCCTTTCGGGCGACGCGGCGAGGGCGCTCACGGGGGTGCCGGAGCGGGGCCACCTCCGGCTGCTGTACCGGGGCTGGATGCTCACGGAGGAGGAGTACGGCGAGCTCGATGAAGCGGTGCGGGCGCTGGGGCACCAGCTGATGACGACGCCCGAGCAGTACGCCGCCGCGCACTACCTGCCCCTCTGGTACCCACGGCTGGCCGGCTACACCGCGCGCTCGGTCTGGACGGAGGGGCCGGACGCGGCGGAGGCGTGGCGGGCGGCACGGAAGCTGGGAGCGCCGCCGTGGATCCTCAAGGACCACGTGAAGTCCGCGAAGGAGCGCTGGGCGGAGGCGTGCTTCGTGCCGGCGGACGCCACGCGCGAGGACTTCGAGCGCATCTGCCAGAACCTGCTCGACGAGCGCGGCGACCGCTTCGAGCGGGGCTTCGTGGTGCGCCGCTACCTGCCGCTCAAGGTCTACGGCCGGACGCCCGCGGGGCCCGCGCACCTGGAGTTCCGCCTGTTCTTCGGCCGGGGCCGGTTGATTGCCGCGGAGCCGTACCACGAGTTCGACGTGGAGGTGCCGGACTTCTCCGCCTTCGAGCCGCTGGGCCGGCGCATCCCCTCCCCGTTCTTCACGCTGGACGTGGCGATGCTGGAGGACGGCGGCTGGGCGGTGGTGGAGGTGAATGACGGCGGCGTGTCCGGCCTGCCGCCCGGGTTGGATCCGCGCGACCTCTTCGCCGCGCTGCTCGACCTGCGCTAGCCCGCACGGTGGGGAGACAGGCTCCGGCCGGTGGTAGCGTGCACGGGATGAAGGACTCCGCCCGTGCACGCACAGGGTTGCGCCACCGCATCGCCGCCCTCCTCCTCGTGGGACTCACCGCGTGCGGAGGCTGTCAGAAGACCGACGCCGAGCGCGCCGCGAAGGAGCGCGCGGAGATTGATCAGCGCCTCCGCGACTCGGTCGCGCTCCTGCCCTACCGCGCGCTCAAGCTCAGCGTGCGCGCGGAGGATGACCCTCGGGCTCCGGAGGAGGTGGCCCTGCTCTGGAAGGCCCTGGCGGAGACGCGCGCGCTGCCCGACAAGCCCGTCAACGACGAGGTGACCCGCGCGGCGGCCCGCACGTACCTGGACCTGGGCATCGCCTTCTACAAGGCACGCAAGACGCTCCAGACGCGCGACGAGGACGAGTTCCCCCTGCTGTGGACCCGGTGGGCTCGCGGGGCATCCGCGCCCCTGCGCTCCTACGACGCAGGCCAGGAGCACGCCTTCCTCGCCGCCATCCTGCTGGTGCTGGACGCCGCGGAGAAGTCCGACCGCATCCCCGCCACGGAGCTCGTCTTCTACGAACTGTCGCGCGCCACGCCCGCCCCCAACTGGCCCGCGCCCCTGCGCGCCGCGGTCCAGGCCAGCCGGGGCGCCGCCTTCTGCCAGGCGGGCTACCACTACGCCGCCGAGGAGGAGCTGACCGGCTTCCTCACCGAGGCGAAGCGCCTTCCGCCGGAGGACTTCCCCGCCATCCAGGAGGGCACGCCCGCGCAGTCGCGCGAAGCGGTGCTCGCGGCGGGGCACTTCCTGCGCGCGTGGAACCGCATGGGCCTGAAGCGCGAGCGCGCCGCCGAGGACGACATCGAGCAGGGGCTGCGCTCGCTCCAGACGCTGGGCGTGGAGAACGAGCTGACGTGGTGGGGCTGGGCCTTCATCCACACCCGGCGCGGACGTTACGAGGAGGCCGCGGCGTCGCTCGACAAGCTCGCGGCCAGCCCCTACCTGGAGGAGACGGAGCGCCGCGAGGTGCACGACAGCGCGGAGGCCCTGCGCAAGCACGGGGACAGCCTGCCCTTGTTCCAGCAGACGCGCGCGACGGTGCTCCTGGGCCGCACGCTGCTGGCGCGAGCCGGAGGCCTGGAGCACGTGCTCACCGTGCTCCTGGGTCCCGACCGCGCACAGCGGCTCTACGCCCCGCTGGTCTGGATGGACCGGGTGCGCCAGCGCACGGCGGGGCTCTCCCCGGAGCAGGTGGCCCAGGGCGCGGGCGAGACGCTCGACCGCGCCCGCGAGGTGGGCAACCGCGGCTGGAAGGCCCTCCAGGACCGGCTGGACAAGAGCACGGCCCAGGACAGCCCTCCGTGAGGAAGCGCGCTCCGGGTCACCGCGCCGCTTCGCCCAGCGCCTTCACGGGGTAGTGCCCCGGCGAGGCGCGGAAGCGGCGCTCCAGCTCACCGGGCTTGAGCACGCCCTGCTCGAACAGGCCCAGCAGGAAGGACTCGTACGTCCCTTCCCGTGAAGGGCCCGCGCGCTTGAACTCCTCGTAGAGCACGAAGGCCAGGACGTGGAAGCCGTCGTCGTGGTCGCGGAAGAACTCGGCGCCCGTGAGCGCCCGGCCCTCGCGGTTTCGCAGCAGCCCCTCCCGCTCGCTGACATAGACGTCGATGGCCTCCGCGCAGTCCTCCTCCGTCAGGCCGCGCGCCGTGGTGTAGCCGAACGCCGGGTCATGCTCGCGCACGAGCCGCTGGAAGTAGGGGTCCGCTTCCAGCGCCTTCAGCTTCGCGTCCAGCACGCCCTCCCGCGTGAACGGCGGATGCAACAGCTCATGCACCGCCGTCTTCACCGTGACGTCCGCTGGATACGTCGCGTCCGTGAGGAAGTTCCACCCCGTCACCCGGATGCCGTGCGGCTTCGCGAACTTCAGGACGTGCGCGTTCAACGCCGCCACCTGGAGGTCCCGGCCCAACATCCGCTCATCCCAGCCCACCACGTCGTACGGCGCCACCTTCGCCGCCAGCCCCGCGATGGCCTGCTCCACCGTGGGCAGGTACTCCGCGCGCCAGATGCGCGGAAACTCCACGCGCTTGAGGAACGCCAGCAGGACGCCCAGGTCCTTGCGCACGGCCTCCACCTCCGCGAAGCCGTCCTCCTTCCCGTACGACGTGGCCAGGAAGTCCGCGCGCATCCGTCCCCACGCCGCGTCGTCCGCCACCGTCGCCGCCAGGTCCTCCACCGTGGTGGCCTCCGTGACGGAGAAGACCAGCGTCAGGAACGGCCCCACCATCTTCCCGCCCTGCTTCGCCATCCGCTCGGTGAGGTGCGCGAGCGCGGCCTGCTCCGGGGCCCCCAGCAGCGCGGAGAAGCGCTGGAACTCCGCCGGATAGAAGCGCGTGTAGAACGCGTCCCCCCGCAGCAGGTTCAACAGGCACAGCGCGTCGTAGGCCTCGGACGGACGGAGCACCCAGTGCGTGCGCCCGGAGTCCACGCGGTGCACCGCGGGCTCCTTGGGCTCCGGAGCCGCGGGGACAGGCCGGGAGCCCGCGCAGGCGGTCCACAGCAGCGCCGCGAACAGGGCCACGGCGCGGCGGAAGGAAGGCGATTCCAGGGTCATGCCCCGGACATAGGACCGCCCGCCCCCCGCCGTCTTGGACGGAACCTACCGCGTGGAACCGGATGCACGTCCCGCCAGCCGCCGGTACTCCGCCGGGGTGAGGTGCAGGCGGCGGCGGAACTCGCGCGTCAGGTGGCTCTGGTCGCAGTAGCCCGCCTCCAGCGCGATGTCGCCCAGCGGCCGCGCCGTCTCGCGCAGCGCCCGGCCCGCCCGCTCCAGGCGGGAGCGCCGCAGGTACTCCGCCGGGCTGCACCGGTACGCCTGACGGAAGGCCCGCCCCAGCCGCAGCGGGCTCACCCCCGCCTCCCGCGCCAGCGCCGCGAGCGTGGGCGGCGGGCCCCGCACCGCGTCCAGCATCTCCCGCACGCGCAGCAGCCAAGCCGGAGCCCCGGAGCCCCTCACGGGCGCTGACGCGCGCACCGCCTCCGCCAGCAGTTCCAGCGACAGCCCTTCGATGGCCAGCGCCGCCACGTCGTCCGCGCGCCGGAACTCCTGGTACACGCGCGTCCCCAGCGTGGCCAGCCGCACCGACGTCAGGTCCACCCGCGGATCCAACCCCGCCACGAGCGCCCCCCGCGACCGCCAGGACGCCTCCGAGAAGTCGATGTTGAAGGTGCGCGTGCGCACGTCCCGGATGCGTTGCGCGTGCTCCAGTCCGGGCGCCTGGAAGGCGACCGACCGGGCGGTGCACTCCCGCTCGCGGCCCTCCACCACGTCCGTGAACCCGCCTTCCAGCGTGAGCCGGAAGCCCGCGTGCAGGTGCCGGTGGGACGGCAGCCGGACGCCAGGGGCGTACGTGCTCTCCGTGAGGACGAGCCCCGCCACCTCCACGCGGTGGAGCGGCGTGCCCAGATAACGGCCGAAGTCGAGGACGGGTGCGGAGGCCACACCCCTTTTTGCACCGGCCCCGGGCCCCATTGCATCACCGGACGTGGATTCCCCCCTGCTTTGTCCAGGGGGCACGTGACACCGGGCCGGGCATGCCCCTCCCTCTTCCGAGCGCCAGACGGCCGGGCGGCGGCAGGCCGGGAACGTTGGCCATGCACGTTGCAAGTCCCCAGCTTTGCCCAAACGCCTTTCAACGAACGAAGGAGCCCCACCCGATGAAAGCCATCTGCTGGCATGGCCACGGCGACGTCCGTTACGAATCCGCCCCCGACCCGAAGATCGAGGACCCTCGCGACGCCATCATCCGCGTCACCCGCACGGCCATCTGTGGCTCCGACCTGCACCTCCTGGACGGCTACATGCCGACCATGAAGAGCGGCGACGTCCTGGGCCACGAGTTCATGGGCGAGGTGATGGAGATCGGCTCCGGCGTGACGAAGCTCAAGAAGGGCGACCGGGTCATCGTCCCCTTCAACATCGCGTGCGGCGAGTGCTTCTTCTGCAAGAAGACCCTCTTCTCCCTCTGTGACCGCTCCAACCGCAACGCGGAGATGGCCGCGAAGGTGATGGGCTATTCGCCCTCCGGCCTCTTCGGCTACTCGCACATGCTGGGCGGCTTCCCCGGTGGCCAGGCGGAGTACGTGCGCGTGCCGTACGCGGACGTCGGTCCCCTCAAGATTCCGGAGGGCCTCACCGAGGACCAGGTCCTCTTCCTCACCGACATCTTCCCCACCGGCTACATGGCGGCGGAGAACACCGAGATGGAGAAGGGCGACACCGTGGCGGTGTGGGGCTGCGGCCCCGTGGGCCAGTTCGCCATCCAGAGCGCGTGGATGTTCGGCGCGGGCCGCGTCATCGCCATCGACCACGTGCCGGAGCGCCTGGCGCTCGCGAGCTCCTGGGGCAAGGCGGAGACCATCGACTTCACGAAGCAGGACGTCTACGAGACCCTCAAGGAGATGACCGGAGGCAAGGGCCCGGACCGCTGCATCGACTCCGTGGGCGCGGAGGCCCACGGCACCGGCAGCCTGGACGCCGTCATCGACAAGGCGAAGGCCGCGGTGAAGCTGGCCACGGACCGGCCGCACGCGCTGCGCCAGGCCATCCACTGCTGCCGCAAGGGTGGCACCGTCTCCGTGCCCGGCGTCTACATCGGCTTCCTGGACAAGGTCCCCATGGGCTCCTTCGTCAACAAGGGCCTGACCATGAAGACGGGCCAGACGCACACGCACCGCTACACGCGGCCGCTGCTGGAGAAGATCCAGTCCGGCGCCATCGACCCGACGCGGCTCATCACCCACCGCGCCCGGCTGGCGGACGCCCCCACCCTCTACAAGAAGTTCCGCGACAAGGAAGAGGGCTGCATCAAGGTCGTGATGACGCCGTAGTCCCTCCCTGCGTCATCACGATTGCGAGCGGGCCCGGAAGCTTCCCCTTCCGGGCCCGTCGTGTGGCTCAGGCCTGCCCCGTCAGCCGGTAGTACGCGTGAGGGCGGCGCCAGCGGATGAAGGCGCGCGCCAGCGGGTTCATGCCCCAGTGGATGGGCACCGGATCCACCACGAAGCCCAGCTCGTCCTTGAACTGCTCCAGCTGCGCCACCTCGCGCGCGTGCAGCCCGCCCACCAGCGTCCGGGCCCCCAGCCGGCGGCAGACCTGCGCGAACTCGTAGATGAGGCCGGTGGAGATGTTCGTCGGCAGCGCCCACGTGGCGTAGTAGGCGCTGAAGCCATACGCGATGCCGTCCACGATGTAGCCGTCCAGGTAGCCGCCCAGCTTGTCGTCCACCATCCCCGCCAGCACGCACCAGTGGTCGGACGTGAAGTACTGCCGCAGGCTCTTGAGGTACTCGTCCAGCGTGGGAATCTTCTTGTGCTGCGTGCGCGTCAGGGCGTCACGCACGACGCCATAGCCCTGCTCCAGGAGCAGCGAGGGCCCCGTGAGCTGGACGATGCGCACCGTGCGCTGGGCCTTGCGCAGCTTGCTGCGCCGGTTCGAGTTCAGGCGGCTGGTGTCATACGTGTCCAGGTCCTTCAGCCGCACCACGGGGACCTTGCCCGTGGCGGCGTTCGCCGTCTCCGGCGTCAGCGCCGCCCGGTAGCCCCAGGCCAGCGGCGTGGGCGGCGTGGCTTCATCCGGCGTCAGCCGCGCCAGCAGGTGCACGGGCTGGAAGAAGCCGGGCGCCCCCGACTGCTCCCAGTAGTGCCCCCGGTGGGAGATGACGCGGACGCCCTCTTCTCTCCGGCGCTCGGCGAGCTCGCGCTCCGTCAGACACGTGAAGCGGGCGTCCGCGACATCGCGGAGCTGGGGAAGTGACAGGACCATGGAAACCCCTCCACCAACGGCACGGGAACGTCAGGAACGGGGCGCGCGGTAGGCGGGGAAGAAGTCCCCGCCCGCGTGGCCCTGGGACAGCTGCGCGTACGCCTGCGGATCGCAGATGAGGTCGTGCGTGTAGAACCGGGACATGGCGTTGGCGAAGCCGCGCTTGTACCGCTCCACGCCGTCCCCCGGCCGGACGCCGCCGCCCAGGTGGACGGAGGCCTCCAGCTTCTCCGCCAGCTCCACCATCACCGGGAGCTCGTTCTTCGCCGGCGAGTGCACCCGGTACGCGTCCGCCGTGCCGCCAATGAAGTGATGCAGGAGCCCGTCGCTCAGCACCACCAGCGCGGCGGAGGCCACCGCCCCGTCCGGGGCGCGCGTCGTCACCAGCCACGCGAAGGGACAGGTGAAGACCTCCTCGAACCACGCGTCGGTGAAGAAGTACCGCTCCGCGGCCTGGTCCCGGGCCAGCGTCTCCCGGTAGAGGGACTTGAGCGCCTCGCGCTGCTCCTGCGTGGCGTCCTTCACCGGCACGGCCGCGCTGACGTAGCCGCGCCGGGCGTTGCGCCGGATGTCCGCGCCGTGGTCGCTCCGGAACCTCACCGGCAGCTTCGGGTCGATGAGGCACACCTCCCTGCGCAGCCGCCCCCCCGCGAAGCAGTACGGCCCGCCAATGCGGTCGCGCAGGAAGATGCTGACCAACTCCGTGCCCCGCCAGTCGATGGCGTCCACCGGCATCTCGGAGAGCCCGTTCAGCTCCGCGCCGGGAAACCCATACGGCGACACCGCGTCCCGGTACGCCGTCCCCTCGATGGGCCGCACGATGAGCGGCACCCGCAGCGCCCGCCCCGCTCCGTCCTCCACGATGAGGCTGTGCGTCACCCCTTCCGCGCGCAGGTGCTGCTCGGAGCGGAAGTAGTCAGACGACACGGCACGCTGGCCTCCGTCGGGGACGAGGACGGCTCTCCAGGGTGTCACTCGGTTCATGATGGGTCCCCCCGGGGGCGAGGCGCGCGGCCGGACGGCCGCTCGAAACAGCCAGAGGGTATGGGGATGCTCCCCCGGTCCGTCACCGCCCCCCAGGGTGCAGAGCGGTGTCCTGATTCCAGCGCTTCGCTCCATTCCAGCCCTCGAGGGCAGGGCATGTGTCACCTCGCCAGCGGGGCCTAACGGCTTCCAGACATTTGGCATTGTCCGGGGCTTACGCTTGCAAGGTTTGTCCGGAAGATTCCCCGCCCTATGAAACATGCCCTGCTATTGGCCGCGGTGTTCTGCATGAGCGCATGTGCCTGGGGCCCGGGAATGCAGATGGACGAGGACGCCTTCCGGGAGCGCTACGCCGGAAAGGCAGACGCCGGCACGGACGGCGCCTATGAGATCGTCCCCATCGACGCGTCCCTCCTCAGCCACCAGTTGGAGGCGCGCAGGCAGGTGCGGCCCACGCCGAAGGTGGATCCGCTGGCCCGGGTGGCCACGGACTATGACTACCGGGTGACGGCGCACGACGTGCTGAGCGTCATCGTCTGGGACCACCCGGAGCTCACCATCCCGGCCGGCGAGTTCCGCCCCGCGGAGGCCACCGGCCACCCGGTGGCGGCGGACGGGACCATGTTCTACCCCCACGTGGGGAACATCCCCGTGGCGGGCAAGACGCTGCGGGAGATCCGCGAGTTGCTCACGCAGCGGCTGGCGAGCGTCATCGAGAAGCCCCAGCTGGACGTGCGGGTGGTGGGCTTCCGGGGACAGAAGGTCCAGGTGACGGGGGAGGTGGTGGCCCCCAGCACCCTGCCCATCACCGACGTGCCCCTGCGCGTGCAGGACGCCATCGCCCAGGCGAAGGGCTTCTCCACGGAGGCGGACCTGCGCACCGTCACGCTCAGCCGGGGCGGCGTCACCTTCACGCTGGACTTGCAGGCCCTCTACGAACAGGGGGACGTGAGCCAGAACTGGCTGCTCCAGGACGGCGACATCGTCAACGTCGCGGACCGCAGCCGCAACAAGGTCTTCGTGCTGGGGGAGGTCCGCAAGCCGTCCTCCCGCGTGATGGTGAAGGGACGGATGACGCTGGCGGAAGCCATTGGCGACACCGAGGGCTTCGACCCGCTCACGTCCAACCCGGGCCGCGTGTATGTCATCCGGGGCAGCTTCGACCGCCCCTCCATCTTCAAATTGGACGCGAAGTCGCCGGACGCGCTGCTCCTGGCGGAGCAGTTCCAATTACAACCACGCGACGTTGTCTTCGTCTCCGCGCACGACTTGACGCGGTGGAACCGGATCATCGAGCAAATCCAGCCAACAGTTCAGCTGCTCTGGCAGGCAGTGGATATCGGAGACAGAAC
This sequence comes from Corallococcus exercitus, assembly GCF_003611585.1. Taxonomy (GTDB): domain Bacteria; phylum Myxococcota; class Myxococcia; order Myxococcales; family Myxococcaceae; genus Corallococcus; species Corallococcus exercitus. Next base: position 10,675 of record NZ_RAVW01000345.1, read on the forward strand.
CATCATCATCGAAAACCCATGACGAGCACCCCCCAACGCGTGACGCCGCCCCGCCCCGGCCCCGGCACGCAGGATGATGA
>NZ_RAVW01000346.1 GCF_003611585.1 Corallococcus exercitus
TGCCCGTCCCCGCCCCCGCGAAGCTCACCTCCACCTCCGCAGGCGAGGGAACGCCGTCATGAATCAACAGGTCGCCAACCGGCTCAACTCCGTCGCGGTGTCCGCCTACAAGTTCATGGGGTCGGTGCTGCTGGCGCTGATCCTCCTGGGCCTGATGTCGTTCCTCGCCGTGCAGGGCTTCTTCCTGGCGAGCAGCAGCTGGGTGACGCCCACCATCCTGTCGCCCACCGACCCCAACGTCCTGGCGCTCAACGCGCAGGCGGCGCAGCAGGAGTCGGAGCGGGACGGCCTGATGGCAAGGCGGCGCGAAGCCTCCGACCGCCTCCAGGAGGCCGAGCGCACCGTGGCCACGGAGCGGTCCTTCCAGCAGCGCTTCGTCGTGGCGCTGAAGGGCGAGAAGCGCTCCCGCGACCGGCTGGCGAAGCGGCTGTCCGCGCTGCGCCAGGAGTACCTGCGCGCGGGCGGGGAGATCGCCGAGTCCAACCGCGCGTACAGCGGCCTGGCGCGCACGCGCACGAACGCGCTCTACGGCGCGAAGCTGATGGAGCGCGAGGACGTGCTCACCGCCAACCACCACCTGGCGCAGATGGCGCAGAGCAACCTGTCCCTGGCACAGGAGACGGTGGACCTGGACATGCGCCTGGACACGCTCCGGCGCGAGAGCGAGGGGCTCACCGCGGCGGAGAACGGCCTGGGCCGCGACGACGCCCCGGAGGGACTCACCACGGACACGCTGCTGCTGGAGCGTGAGTACACGCAGTCGGTGCTCGCGATGGCCCGGGCGGAGGCGCAGCGCAAGAGCCTGGAGGCGGACGTGCACGCGCTGGACGACCGCATCCGCCGCTTCGACCAGCTGCTCCAGGTGGTGCACGGCTCGCCGTACCTGAAGGCGCTGGAGCAGAACCTCACGGTGGCCTTCGTGCCCTACGAGAACCTGGCCAACGCCCGGGCCGGCACCCCGCTCTACACCTGCGCGCTGAAGATCCTGTGGTGCCGCGAGGTGGGCGTGGTGGGGCCCGTGCTGGAGGGGGAGGTCTCCCAGCAGCACCCCATCCGCCAGTACCACTTGCGAGGCGTGATGGTGGAACTCCAGCTTCGGGACGCGCCCAGCGCGCGCGAGCCGCTGCTTCACCTGGGCCATCCCCCGTTGATGCTGTGAGCCCCGTCTTGGAAAACGAAAGGAAGCGGAGGATGCGGACGAGCCTCGCGAGAGGAGCCCTGCTGGGGCTCGGGTTGTGGGCGGGCATGGCCCCGGCGGCGGAAGACGCGGGGGCGGTGCGGGCCCAGGCGGACCTCGCGAAGGGCTACTGCGAGCGCGTGCGCGGCACCTCGCGCGCGGAGGCCGCGCTGGAGCTGGCGCCGGAGGTGTTCGCCAGCGTGGGCGCGGTGAACGCGGGCGACGCAACGGGCGGCTCGGACGACCTCCCCCTGGGCTCTCCCAAGCTGCGCGTCACCGCGGGGCTGGGCTACGACTTCGTGGGCCTCTACCGGGGCCACACGCTGCGCTCGCGCGCGGAGGCCGAGTGCCGGCGCTACCAGGCGCTCGCCGCGCTCCAGAGCGCCGTGGAGCACGGTTCACGGTTGGGGGAAGCCGCGGCGCTGGACGCGCGCGCCCGGGCGCTGGCCACCTCCCTGCCCCGCGCGGAAGAGCTGGTGGCCCAGCTGCGCGACGACCTGCGCGACGGTGGCGCGACGCTGGAGGAGCTCAACGCGGTGCAGGTGCGCTTGGATCACCTGCGCTCGCTGGCGCGCGACACCGCCCAGGCCCGCGAGCAGCTGGCGCTCGAACCCGCGCCACCGGAAGGACAGACGCTGAGCGTGCTGCTCAGCGCCTTCGAGGCCGCGGATGATCAGGTGGAGGTCCTGTCCGGCGGCCTGCGCACGGCGGCCGCGTGGCGCCTGAGCGTGCGCGGCGGCTACGACGAGGTCTTCGACGTGGAGCAGAGCACGCCCCTCTTCGGCCAGCTCACGCTGGGCTACAACCTGGGCCACCTCTGGCAGGGCCGGGCCAACGCCCAGGCCCGCGAGGGCCGCCGCCAGGAGACGCGCGACGCGGTGGACGGCGCGCCCCGGCGGGTGCGCCAGCTGCTCGGCGAGCTGCGCATCACCGAGCGGAGCGAACAGCAGCGGCTGGGCGAGGTGTCCGCCCTGGTGTCGGACCTGCAAGGACAGCTGCGCGAGGTGGAGCAGTTGCAGACGCGGCAGGTGCGCCGCTTCCGCGACTACCTGCTGCTGGAGCTGGCACGGCTCCAGGCGGAGCAGGCCTATCTGGGCGCGCACCTGGAGACGCTCCGCTCGCTGCTGGGAGGCACGGGGCCATGAGCGATGCGAGACAACGGCGGTGGGTGGCGCTCGGAACGTCGGGCATCTTGATGCTGTGGGCGGGAGCCCTGCTCCTGAGCCACGGCGCCTGCAACAGCGCGAGGAAGCCCATGGAATCCCCTGTGTCCTCCGGCACGCGCGCGCTTCGCGCGGATCCGCCAGACCCGGACGGCCTGGCCCCCGTCACACGGCGGCAGCTGCACGTCACGGAAGGGCAGCTCGCGAGCCTCACGGAGGACGCGCCGGACGGGACGCACTTCGCCATCGAGGTGCCCCGCCAGCGCGCGGTGGTCCCGGAGTCGACGGGTGACGAGGCGGAGCTGCGCTTCACCTGGCTGGGCGTCACCGACCCGGTGATTCCGCTGGCGTCCGGCCAGCAGCGCGAACAGGTGGGCCTCAAGCTGCGCGCCCGGGATGGCTGCAACGTCATCTACGCCATGTGGCGCATCGCTCCGTCCGCGGGCATCGTGGTCAACTTCAAGCGCAACCCGGACGACCACGAGAGCCGCGAGTGCGGCAACGCCGGCTACACCACCGTGCGGCCGCGCTTCATGGAGCCGCTGGACCGGCTCGCGCCGGGAGAGTCACACGTGCTCAGAGCCCGCATCGACGCGGACGTGCTGACCGTGTACGCGGACGGCAAGCGCGTCTGGGAGGGCCTGCTGCCCGCCGACGCGCTGACGCTGGAGGGCCCCGCCGGGATGCGCACGGACAACGCGCGGGTGCGCTGCGAGCTGCTCGTGCCCCAGGCGGCCGGGACCACCTCCCACCGCTGAGGCGGCCGTCCGGAACCGGCCCCTGCCGCAGGGCCCCCCTTGCATGGGGAATCCGGGCGTGGGTTGCTTCGGGCCCGATGCCCGACCGCGATCCGATGGCCTCGCCTTACCGTCCCCCGCAGGGCCTGGAGGCGCTGGAAGACGCCCTCCGGCGCGACCTGGACATCCTGTCCTACCCGGCCCGGAGCTGGGTGCCGCCGCGCTCCACGCCGGACGGCCGCTCCATCCTGGACGTGCTCGTCGTGGGCGGAGGCCAGAGCGGGCTGGGCGCCGCGTTCGGGCTGATGCGCGAGCGGGTGACGAACCTGTTGGTACTGGACGACGGTAGGGACGGCTTCCACGGTCCCTGGAAGACGTTCGCGCGGATGATCACCCTGCGCACGCCCAAGTACCTCACCGGCCCGGACTACAACATCCCCAACCTCTCCTTCCGCGCCTGGTACGAGGCGCAGCACGGCGCGGAGGGCTTCCAGCAGGTGGCCCTCATCCCGAAGGAGCTGTGGGCGGACTACCTGCTCTGGTATCGGCGCGTGCTGGGCATCCCCGTGAAGTGCGGCACCAAGGCCGGCGCGCTGCGCTGGCGCGCGGACCTGGACTGCTTCGAGGTCCCCGCCGCGCACAACGGCGAGGCGGAGTTCCTGCTCGCCCGCAAGGTGGTGCTGGCCACCGGCATCGACGGCTCCGGCCGCTGGGACGCGCCGCCGGAAGTTCAGCCCCTGCCGCGAGCACTGTGGGCGCACACGCATGACCCCATCGACTTCAACGCGCTGAAGGGCAAGCGCATCGGGGTGCTGGGCGCGGGGGCCTCCGCGTTCGACAACGCCTCCGTGGCGCTGGAGGCGGGCGCGGGCCAGGTGGACCTGTTCTACCGCCGCAAGAAGCTGCCCAATGTGAACCCCTACCGCTGGGCGGAGTTCGCGGGCTTCCTGCGCCACCACGGCGACCTGCCGGACGCGCAGCGCTGGCGCTTCATCCGGCAGATCATCGAGATGGGCCAGCTACCGCCGCGCGACACCTTCGAGCGCGCCCGCCGCCACCCGCACTTCCACCTGCACGCGGAGAGTCCCTGGGTGGAGGTGAAGCAGCAGGACGGCCAGGCCGTGGTGCGCACGCCGCACGCGACGCACACGTTCGACTTCCTCATCATCGCGTCCGGCTTCACCACGGACCTGTCGCTGCGGCCGGAGCTGGCGGAGCTGCACCCGCACATCGCGCTGTGGAAGGACCGCTTCACCCCGCCGGAGAACGAGCGGCACGCGGACCTGCTGCGCCACCCGTACCTGGGCCCCTCCTTCGAGTTCCAGGAGAAGCAGCCCGGAAGCGCGCCGTGGATTGGCGGCGTGTTCAACTACACCTTCGGGTGCCTGCTCTCGCTGGGCTTCGGCGGTGCCAGCATCTCCGGCATGAAGTACAGCCTGCCCCGGCTGGTGGGCGGCATCACGAAGCAGCTCTACCTGGATGACAGCGAGCGCCACTTCCGCGCGCTCGCGGACTACGCGACAACGGAGTTCGAGACGTGAGTGCATCTGTAACCGTGTTTCGCAGCGAGCGCGTGGTGACGCCCGAAGGCACGCGCGCCGCGGCGGTGGTGGTGCGCGACGGGCGCATCGAAGGCATCCACGCGACGGTGGACGTGCCGCAGGGCGCGAACGTGGTGGACCTGGGCCGCGACGCACTGCTGCCCGGCATTGTGGACAGCCACGCGCACATCAACGAGCCCGGCCGCACGGACTGGGAGGGCTTCGCCACGGCGACGGCCGCCGCGGCGGCGGGCGGCATCACCACCGTGGTGGACATGCCGCTCAACTCCATCCCGGCCACCACGTCCCTGGCCGCGCTGCGCACCAAGGCGGAGGCCGCGTCCGGCCAGTGCGCCATCGACTACGGCCTGTGGGGCGGCGTCATCCCCGGCAACGCGGGCGAGCTCCAGGCGATGGTCGACGCGGGCGCGCCGGGCTTCAAGTGCTTCCTCGTGCACTCGGGCGTGGATGAGTTCCCCGCCGCCACGCGCGAGGTGCTGGACAAGGCCATGCCCATCCTCGCGAAGGCGGGCGTGCCGCTGCTGGTCCACGCGGAGCTGACGGACCACGAGCCGCCCTTCGCGGGCGACGTGCGCGCGTACGCCAGCTACCTCGCGTCCCGTCCGGCCGCGTGGGAGGTGGACGCCATCCGGATGATGATCGACCTGTGCCGCAAGCACCGGGGCCCCGTGCACATCGTCCACCTGTCCGCGGCGGACGCGCTGGACGACATCGCGAAGGCGAAGGCGGAAGGGCTGCCCTTCACGGTGGAGACGTGCCCGCACTACCTCACCTTCACCGCGGAGGAGATTGAAGCCGGCGCGACGCACTTCAAGTGCGCCCCGCCCATCCGCGAGGCGGCGAACCGTGAGCGCCTGTGGGCCGCGGTGAAGAGCGGCCTCATCGACCTGGTGGTGTCGGACCACTCGCCCTGCACGCCCGCGCTCAAGAAGCTGGAGGCCGGGGACTTCTCCGGCGCGTGGGGCGGCATCGCGGGCCTGCAGCTCAGCGTGTCCGCGGTGTGGACGGGCATGCGCGCCCACGGCCTGGGCCTGGACGCGCTGGTGGACCGCATGTCGCACCGCACCGCGAAGCTGGCCGGATTGTCGGGACGCAAGGGGGCCATCCGGCCGGGGCTGGACGCGGACTTCGTTGTCTTCGCCCCGGAGGCGCGCTTCAAGGTCGCGCCGGAGGACATCCGCCACCGCCACCGGCTGACGCCCTACGCGGGACGGGAACTGGAAGGGCGGGTGTTGAGGACATACCTGCGCGGCCAGCGTATCTTCGACGCCACCGAGGGACTGACGGGCCCGCGCATCGGCCAGTGGCTGCCGCGCGGTTAGCCCCGGCAAGTCCAGGAGAGGAAAACCGATGCAAGCCGAAGCACCCGGGGCGATGCATGTCGCCTTCGCCGACCTGATTGACCTCGCCGCACGCAAGGTGGGCGGCAAGGCCCTGCTGGCCAACGACGAGTTCTTCGCGCCCAAGGAAGCGATGCTGGAGCCCGGGCGCGGCGTCTTCATCGCGGACAAGTACACGGAGCGCGGCAAGTGGATGGACGGCTGGGAGACGCGCCGCAAGCGCGTGCCCGGCTACGACTGGTGCATCGTGAAGCTGGGCCTGCCCGGTGCCATCCACGGCATCGACGTGGACACCAACCACTTCATCGGCAACTTCCCCGAGTACGCCTCCCTGGAGGCCTGCGAGGTGGACGGAGACCCGACGCCGGAGTCGCTGGCGGAGGACGTGTCGCGCTGGACGGAGCTGGTCCCCAAGCAGCGGCTGCGCGGCGGTTCGCGCAACCTCTTCGCGGTGGCGAACGAGCGGCGCTTCACGCACGTGCGCCTCAACATCTACCCGGACGGCGGCGTCGCGCGCCTGCGCGTGCACGGGCAGGTGCTGCCGGACTGGCACGCGCTCAAGAAGGCGGGGCTGGTGGACCTGGCGGCGGCGGCCAACGGTGGCTCCGTCGTCACGTGCAATGATCAGTTCTTCGGCACGAAGGACAACCTCATCTTCCCGGGCCGCGCGGCGAACATGGGCGAGGGCTGGGAGACGCGCCGCAAGCGCGTGCCGGGCTTCGACTGGATCGTCGTGAAGCTGGCCACGGCGGGCACGCTGCGCCGCGCGGAGGTGGACACCCACTTCTTCAAGGGCAACTTCCCGGACCGCTGCTCGCTGGAGGGCATCCACCTGGAGGAGCCGCTCCTGGACTTCGCCAACGCGACGCACCTGAAGTGGAAGGAGCTGCTGCCGCAGTCGAAGCTCCAGGCGGACCACTGCCACGTCTTCGAGAAGGAGCTGAAGGACGTGGGCCCCATCACCCACGTGCGCCTCAACATCTTCCCGGATGGCGGCGTCAGCCGGCTGCGCCTCTTCGGGGAGCCGGCGTGAGCACGCCGCTGGAGCGCCTGAACACGGCCACGACGGAGGAGGCCACCCAGGCCTTCACCCGCTGCTGCGGCAGCACCAAGTGGGTCCAGCGGATGCTGGCCGTCCGCCCGTTCCGCGACGCGGAGCACCTGTACTCGGAGGCCGTGGACGCCTGGGCGCGCACGGGGCCGGAGGACTGGCTGGAGGCCTTCAAGCACCACCCGCGCATCGGCGACGTGTCCAAGCTGCGGGAGAAGTTCGCCTCCACGGCGCAGTGGTCGTCACAGGAGCAGAAGGGCGTGGCTGGCGCGGACGAAGGCGTGTTGCAGGCGCTGGCCCAGGGCAACCGGGACTACGAGTCCCGCTACGGCTTCATCTTCCTGGTGTGCGCCACGGGCAAGAGCGCGGCGCAGATGCTGGAGCTGCTCCAGGACCGCATGCACAACACCCCCGACGCGGAGCTGAAGATCGCGGCCGGGGAGCAGGCGAAGATCACCCGTATCCGACTGGAGAAGCTCCTCGCGTCATGAGCACCCTCAGCACGCATGTCCTGGACACGAGCACGGGCCGTCCCGCGGAAGGGCTGTCCCTCACGCTGGAGGCCCGCTCGGGTGAAACCTTCCGGGAGCTGGCCCGGGGCGTCACCAACGCGGATGGACGGGTGAAGGACCTGTCGGGCGCGAACACGAAGCTTGTGCCCGGCGTGTACCGCCTCACCTTCGACACCGGGGCCTGGTTCCAGGCCCGGGGTCAGAGGGGCTTCTACCCGTCCGTGCAGGTGCTCTTCGAGATCACCGCCACGGACGAGCACTACCACGTCCCGCTGCTGCTGAGCCCCTTCGGCTTCTCCACCTATCGGGGCAGCTGAAGGCCGGGGCAGCTGAAGCATCAGACGCGCGGCGGTTCGACGGGCGCCTTGTCGCCGCCGCGCTCCACCTTGCCGCCCTCCGGCTTGTCCGCGACGGGCTCCGCGCAGAGCGTGGAGTTGTTCGTCTTGCACGCGCCGCCGTTCTGCAGGTCGAACTGCCAGCGGTGGCGCGGGCACACCACGTAGCGGCCCTCCTCCACCCAGCCTTCGGCCAGGTCCGCGCCCTGGTGCGGGCAGAAGCGCTGGATGGTGAAGCGCTTGCCGCCAGCGTCCACCGTGGTGCGCTCCTTCTGGGACTCCGTGGCGCGGATGCCTTCGCAGAACTCGCGGATGTCCTCCACCTCCACGCCCAGGAAGCCGTGCAGCACGGGCTCGTACACGTCCGGGTTGCGGGACAGGCGCAGGCGGAAGGACAGGAGGAAGTCCTCCCAGTTCAACTTGCGGTCCAGCACGCGCACGATGTCGCTCGCGCTCACCTTCATCGCGTAGCGGCTCTTGTCGCGCATCTCCGTCACTTCATCCACGCGGCGACCCTTGAAGTCCACGCGCAAGAGCCGCGTGGGCGCCTCCGTCAGCTCCACGTAGAGGGGCATGCCCACCCGGTCGTGCAGGTCCAACAGGTCCAGCTTGCGCTGCAGCTCCACGCGCAGGCGGCCGTGGATCTGATCCACCTCCTCGAGCATCAGGTTGCGGCGGCGCTCGCGGAAGACGTGGGCCATGTCCTTCGCGTACGTCTGGAGGTACTCCTTGAAGTTCTCCGTCGTCACGCGCTCCGGCACCTGCGAGACGAACTCCAGCGAGCCCGCGTCCAGCACGTCTCCGGGCATGGGCTCCAGGTAGCGCGTGGGCAGCGTGGGCAGGCGCTTCTCCAGGTAGGAGAAGAGGGCCGGCGCGCGCGGGAAGATGTTCACGTCCTCGAAGTTCAGGCTGAAGAGGGAAGGATCCAGGAAGGCCGCCGGGCCCGCCGCGGCGATGTACGCGCGGGGCTGCACCACGTCCAGCGCGCGCGCCACCGCCTCGAACTTGCTGTCGCGCTTCTTCAGGCTGATGGCCGAGTACGTCTCCTTCGGGTACTCGTAGCAGGTGGGGTGCCAGATGGCGCCGGAGAACTGGGCGGAGAAGACGTCGATGGGCCCCTCCTCCGCGATGACGCGCACCAGCCGGTCGTGCATCTTGCAGTCGTTGATGTTGAGGAAGCACTGCCCGTCACCGCGCACCATCACGCTGGAGTCGCGGTTGGTGCCCTGCTCGGACACGAAGAGCTTGATGTAGCCGCCCTTGATGGGGATCTCGCGCGAGTCCTCGCACGCAATGACGCGCTTGCAGCCGTACTTCTCGAAGATGTCCCGCAGCTCGGAGCGCCGGAACTTCGGCACCAGCACGGTGAAGTCCCGCTTCGCGATGGTGGCCAGGAACTCCGGGTCGAAGTGATCCTTGTGCTCGTGGCTGATGTAGAGGAAGCGCTCCTTGCCCGGCGTCTCCAGCAGCTCCTTCACGCGCGGCGCCAGGTGGTGGTTGCGCGGCAGCTGCATCCACGCGGAGTCAAAGGCCCCCTGGGGCGTCAGCCACGGATCCATGACGACGAGCGCTCCGGCGGTCTCCACCGCGAAGCCCGCATGACCCAGGAAGGTGATCCGCATGAACGTCGTCCCTCGAGTGGAGGACCCGGCCGGAAGGACCGCGCCCTGGAGTGGATGTGCGCGGGCAGCCCATGGCCCCGGCGTCAGCTAGGCTGCGAAGCTAGGGCGTCTCTTTCCAGCGGCACCCCGGCGCGCCCCTGCTGTCGGAAAGCCCACGCACCCCACGTCAGGCCGCGAACAAAAAAAGGGAGGAGGGCCGTGCCAGGCCCCCCTCCCCTGCTGCGTTCAGGACATGAAGCGTGCGGCCCGCCTAGGGCTGGATCTCCCGGACGCTCAGCCACTTGAAGTCCACGTCCGTGGCGTTGTCCCAGCGGAACGTGGCGATGGGGCCGCCCCAGGTGATCGGCATGGCCCCCACGGAGCCGCCGCAGTGCTGGGCGTCGCCGCCCCAGGCCCCGTCGTCGGTCATGTCGTAGACCTTGGTCCAGCTGACCTTGTCCGCGGTGTCGTTGAGGTACAGCTCCAGCTTCACGGCCTCCGGGTTCTTCGTGCCCGGCACGTTGCGCATGACGGCCTTGAAGCCCACCCAGCGGCCCTTCAGCGCGGAGGTGGCCGGCTTGTACGGCGCCTGGTCGTAGGACACGTGCCAGGTCTCCTTCTCCCAGCGCACGCGGCCGTCGTAGTGCAGGCCGCCCTTGTAGCTGCTGCCCTCGCAGCCGGAGCTCTTGTCGTTGTGCTTCCCGCCGCGCGCGTACCACGCGAAGTTGTCCTGGTTGTTGTTCACCGCATTGACCTTCACGAAGCCGGTCATCTCGATGTTCTTCCAGTCGTTCGGCGCCTGCATGTAGCCGCGGCCCGCCAGCTCGTCGCGGTCGTAGGTGGCGATCTGCTTCGCGTCGTAGCCCGTGGCCGGGTAGGCGCTCATGCGGACCTTCGTGCTCTTCATCTTCCAGGAGCCGTCCGCGTTGCGCGTGATGGTGCCTTGCGGATCAAAGCGCTTGTCCGCCGTGGCGTCGTCCGCGAGCGCCCACGCCTCACCGCCCGGCTTGGACGGGTACAGCATCGTCACGCCGAAGCCGTCCACGCCCGAGGGCGCGGGAGCAGGGCTTGCCTCCGGAGGAGCGGTGGGTGCCGGCGCGGAGGGGTCCGCCGGGGCCTCCGTCTCGGACGGGAGAGGCCTGTCTCTTATACACC
>NZ_RAVW01000347.1 GCF_003611585.1 Corallococcus exercitus
CTTATATCCACACGAGCCTTATCGTCGGCAGCGTCAGATGGGTATAAGAGACAGCTACGGGGGCGGGCTGGTGGGGGCGCTGGTCGCGACGACGTCGCAGGACCGAAAGCGCGCGGTGCACGCCATCGCGTCGCCGGGACTGGTGGTGACGTGGACGGCGGGCTACCTGCTCACGCTCCAGTTCCAGCTCGCGTTGACGGAGGCGTGGATCCTGGGCGGGTTGTCGCTGTCGCTGGTGTCGCAGCTCGCGCTGGTGGCCATGGCGACCCGTGAGCGGCGCACGCTGCCGGGAGCGCTGATGGCCGCCGTGCCGTTCTTCCTGGTCCTGGTGTTGATGATCTTCCGGCCGCGCTGGCCCTGGGTGGACACATGAGTGCGCTGCGACAGCTGAGGTGGGTGGCCTTCCTGGAGGGGATGTCCTTCCTGGGGCTGCTCTTCATCGCGATGCCGGTGAAGTACCTGCTGGCGCAGCCGCTGGCGGTGCGGGTCGCCGGCAGCGTCCACGGGCTCCTGTTCCTGCTCTTCGTGTCGTCCCTGTTCCGCGCGGCGTCCGAGCACGGCTGGACGGCGCGCCGTTCGCTCGCGGCGTTCGGCGCGTCGCTGGTGCCCTTCGGGACCTTCGTGCTGGACCGCGCGCTGCGGCGGGAGGAGCAGGCGCGGAGGGGCTGAGGCCACACCTGGACGGTTCAGCCCCTCACGGCGCCGGGGCGGCTTTACCGCTTGCCGCCCCCGGGGTGCGCTACGGGCGCGCGGCCTCCTGGGTGATGAGCATCAGCGTCAGGGCCGGCTGTGCCCTGTCGCCGGCGGCTTCGAGGTGGGGGCTGGCCGCGCGGGTCAGCTCCGCGGTGTGGTTCGCGAAGGCCCGGTCGACGGACTGCGCGATGGCTTCCGGGGAGCTGCTGGAGACGTCCTTGAGGATCAACTCCAACATGACGAGCCCCAGCATCGCCCCGTTGAGCTTGGACGCCTGAACGAGCTGCCAGAGGGTCGGGCGCTCGATATCCGTGTCCTCGAGCAACCGGTACAGGACCGAGTCCTCCGCGTCGACGATGCTCGCACGGTACCGGGTCCAGGCTTCGGTGGGATTGACGGGGGATTCGAGCAGGTTCGACAGCAGCTCCGAGGCGGCCGCGTCCGCGGCCGGCTGAAGCCCCGAGGCGCCTGCCTGCTGGAGGACGAGATGCACCGCCGCCCCGGTCGCGTGGATCTCCGCGAGGGACGGGTCGAACTGGCAGTCATCGCCGATGCATGCCTCCTTCGCGATCGCCCGGAACACCATGCCCGCGTCGCGCTCCGCCTTCTGATGCTCGAGCGCCGAGTGCATGGAGAGGGCGGCGTCCCACACGACGAAGAAATCCGCGTAGGCCTTCGCCGGGGAGGACGTCCCTGAATCCAGCGCGAGGTCCAACGTGGCGGCTGCTTGCCGGGGGGCGCTCAACAGCTCGGCCTTGTGGACGTACTCGAAGCCCGGCTTCGCGTAGGCGCGGAGACGCGCCTGCTGTGCCGCGCGCACCGCCACGCCGAGCGTCCGCAGCGCCCCCGGAATATCGCCGGACTTCTGGACCGCCTGGGCCCGGCTCGCGGTGAGTCGCAGGCGCAGGTCCACCGTGTCCACGTTCCCCGGCTCGACACCGTCGCGGACCATCTGGGTGTAGACCTCCGCTTCGAGCGCGGTTTCCAGGGTCATGGGCGGCGCCGTGCGCACGTCCTGGCCGGGGGCGGCCTCCGTGGAATCCAGGAGGGCGGAAGCCCGTGTCCCTCCACTGTTGTTCACCGCATCGAGGATGACGCGGACGTAGGGCTGATCCAGCTTCAGGCGGTACGTGCCCTGTTCGTCCACGTCCGTCTCGGCGAGCACCTTCGCCTGGCCGTCGACTTCCAGGATGCTGGCCCGGACCCGGAGCTCCTGACCCAGCGGACCGCCGCTGAGGGTGACGCGTCCCCGGATCTCGACCTCCTCGCCGGCGCGACAGGCGAACAGCATTCCGCACATCAGTCCAACCCGAACCACATCTCCAACATTGCGCATCCGCATTCGTGGCCACCCCAGGGGCGCTCCGGCCAGCGACCCGAAGGGCCCCCTGTAAGAGGACGCGAAGGAAGGCGAAACCCGGGGTCCAGATAGTTGCCTAGCGCAACGAAAAGGAACCCTCGGAGATGATCAACAGCTCCACGCCGGTGTTCGCCTTGGCTCCGAAGGGTGTCAGCGTGGCGGTGGCGTTGCCTCGCACCGCGGCGTCGTAGGTGGCGAAGGCGTTGACCACCGCCTCTGAGAGCGCCGTGGCGGACGCCTTGCCGGACTGCTCCAGGACGGTGCCCAGCGTGGTTTCGAGCACCGCGCTCGCCTGCGCTCCCGCGTGCACCGCGGAGTCGAAGGCGAGCTGGTTGCTGGTCGTGACTCCCAGGTACGCGCCCATCACGGACGCGCTGCCGCTGGTGGCGAGCTGGGCGTCGAAGGACGTCCAGGCCGTCGCGGCGGCGCTGGCTGACGTGGCGCTGGAGAGGTTCGTGCGCAGCGCCGTGGCCGCGGTGTTCGCCTGGGCCAGCACCGTGTCGGTGGCGCTGGCGGCCTGGAGCAGGGCCTTCACGGCGGCCTCGGTGGCGCGCGCCTCCAGCGCGGCGGCGGCCCGCACCGACGCGTCCGCGACCGCGATTCCTGCACCCGTCGACAGCCGCGCCTCCACCGCCATGCGATAGGCCACGCTGGCCTCGCGCTCCGCCTGCTGGTCCTGCGTGTCGCTCACCTGGGGCGTGGCCGCGCGCACCTCCGCGAAGAATGCGTCATACGCCTGCGCCGCCTGCCCCCCCGCGTCCAGCGCGGCATCCAGCTTCGCCGCCGCGTCCAGCGACGCGCTGAAGAGCTGGTCCTGCGTGACGACCACACCCGCGCGGGCATACGCCTTGATCCGGGTCTCCTGCGCCGCTCGCACCGCCGCGCCGAGCGCCTCCACCGACTCCGTCGCCGTCTCCTTGAGCTGGCCGCGCACCGCCGTCGCCTGCTCCACGTTCAGCCGCGCGCGCAGGTCCACCGTGTCCACGCCGTCCGGCGACTCGCCGTCCCGCACCATCTGGACGAAGACCTCCGCCTCCAGCGAGGACTCGCTGGTGATGGGCGGCGCCGTGCGCACGTCCTGCCCGGACTGCGGCGCCGTGGAGTCCAGCAGCGCGGAGCCCACCGTGATGCCTGACTTGTTCACTGCCTCGATGACCAGCCGCTGCCCCGCGTCGTCCAGCTCCAGCGTGTAGCTGCCGTCCGCCGCGACGTCGGCCTCGGCCAGCGTCTTCAGGTCGCCCGCCGCCAGCACGCGGCTGATCCGCACCGTGGTGGTGGCCGACGCCGTCCCGTCTCCCCCCAGCGCGGGCGCACCGTCGACAAGCCCCTGGGACTGCTGACCTCCGCCATTGGTCACGTGTCCCCGGACCTGCACCTTGTCCCCGCCACCACAGGCGGCGAGCCACAGACCGACGACTGCACCCAGCACCACTTCACCCGCGCGACGCGTCCGCATGTTTAGGGAACCCCCGCCGGGCTCGAACCCGCCTCGGCATTGGAGGGGGAATACACCCAGGGGAAACGCGGGATGCAAGCAGCCGGGCGTGTTGCCGCCCCACGCCGCCGTCAGCTCAGCTTTTCGAGCAGGCTCCGGAGCTCCGCCTGCTCCGCAGCGCTCAGGCGGCCGAGCCGCGCGCCGAACGCGTCCGACAGCAGCGCGAGGCCCCGCGACGTCACCTTGCGCCCGGCGGGAGTGACCTGCAGTCGGTGCCGGCGCAGGTCCGCGGCGTCGATCTCCCGGCGCAGGAAGCCCGCCGCCTCCAGCCGCTTCACGTACACCGTCACCGTCGGCTTGGGCATGCTCAGGGTCGCCGCCAGCTCCGCCGGGTAGGGGTGCTCCTCCACCTGCGACAGCACGAACAGCTCCTTCGTATCCAGCCCCAGCTCGGCGATGTCGGCGGAGACACCGGCGATGACCGACATCAGCAGGTTGTAGTTCAGCGACCAGATCTTCGCCGCGTCGATTTTCGACATGAGCCCTTGCGCGGTAATTGGTACAAAATTAAATCAGTTCAAGCCTGAACCAATCCGGCCTCCCCAAAAACGGTAACACATCCCCAGGAGTTCCCATGTCTCTCGACCACTACGTGACGCTCGGCCGCTCAGGCCTCCGCGTGAGCCCGCTGTGCCTTGGTGCGATGACGTTCGGTGAGGACCTCGGCTGGGGCACCAGCGTGGAGGAGTCCGAGCGGATCATCGACCGCTTCATCGAGCTGGGCGGCAACTTCATCGACACGGCGAACTTCTACACGAAGAGCCATTCCGAGAAGATCATCGGCGACCACGTCGGCAAGCACGCGGCCCGGCGCGACCGCCTGGTCATCGCGACGAAGTTCAGCGGGAACCTCTATCCCGGCGATCCGAACGGGGGCGGCTCCGGCCGCAAGTCCATCATCTCGGCCTGCGAGAACTCGCTCCGCCGCCTGCAGACCGACTACATCGACCTCTACTGGCTGCACAACTGGGACAAGCACACGCCCATCGACGAGACGATGGCCGCGCTCGAGGACCTCGTGAAGGCCGGCAAGGTCCGCTACCTCGGGGTCTCCGACACGCCGGCGTGGAAGGTCGTCGAGGCGAACATGACGGCGCGCTTCCGGGGCTGGTCCGCCTTCATCGGCTTGCAGATTGAATACTCGCTGCTCGAGCGCAGCGTGGAGCAGGAACTGGTGCCCATGGCCCTGGAGCACGGGCTGGGCATCACCCCCTGGTCTCCGCTCAAGAGCGGCGCGCTCAGCGGCAAGTACACCCGCGCGAACGCGGGCCAGCTGAAGGGCGACCGGGGCGCCTTCATCGAGCCCTACCTGAACGAGAAGACCTACACCGTCGTCGACGCGCTCGAAGCCATCGCCCGCGCGCATGAGAGCACCCCCGCGCGCGTCGCGCTGGCCTGGGTGATGGCGAAGCCGGGCGTGGGCTCCACCATCATCGGTGCGCGGCGCATCTCTCAGCTCGAGGACAACCTCAAGGCCGCCGACGTGAAGCTCACCGCCGAGGAGGTGCGCCGGCTGGATGAGCTCACGAAGCCCACGTTCGGGTTCCCGCAGAACATGGAGCCCATGTTCCCCGCCATCCACAACGGCGGGACGTCCGTGAATGGCATCCAGCTGCCGGCCTCCCCCTTCGGCGTGGAGAAGGGCGACAAGGTCTACTGACCGCGCTCACCGCCGGGGCCGGGGCCTTCCGCCCGGCCCCTTCGCGGGAACGAGCGCCTTCGCCTCTTCGCGCGCGAACGCGTCCGCCACGAAGTCCACGAACACGCGGACGCGGGGCGACAGGTGCCGGCGCTCCGGATAGACGACGAACACGTCGGGCCCCGGCGAGTGCACCTCGCCGAGCACGGCCCGCAGCTGTCCGGAGGCCAGCGCATGCGCGGCGACGAACTCCGGGATGCGCGCGATGCCCACGCCCTCCACCGCCAGCGCCAGCAGGGCTTCGTTGTTGTCGGACGCGAACGGGCCGGGTACGTCCACTGGCGTGCCATCCAGCCGCCAGGGGACGCGCTGTCCGTCGCGCAGGTAGGCCAGGCACGCGTGGCGCTGGAGGTCCGCCACCTTCCGGGGCGTGCCGCGCCGTCGCAGGTACGCGGGCGACGCGCAGATGACCGCGCGGGACGCTCCCAGCCGCCGGCGCACGAGCCGCGCATCCGCGCTCTCTCCCATGCGCAGCCCCACGTCCACGCGCTCCTCCACCAGGTCGATGAAGCGGTCCGTGAGCCCCAGCGCGCACTGGACCTGCGGGTACGCGGCGAGGAACGACGGCAGGCGCGGCACCAGCCAGTAGCGGCCCAGGTCCATGGGCGCGGTGACGTGCAGCGGACCCCGGGGGCCCTTCGACTCGCGCAACTCGCCCTGCGCCGCCTCCAACTCCGCCACGATGCGCTGGCCCCGCTCGAAGAGGGACAGCCCCTCCGGCGTCGGCTGGAGCCGCCGTGTCCCGCGCTGGAGGAGCAGCACGCCCAGCCGGCCCTCCAGGCGGCCCACCGTCTTGCTGACCGCGGAAGGGGACACGCCGAGCGCCCGGGCCGCCGCGCTGAAGCTGCCTGTCTCGAGCGTCCGCACGAAGGCGCCCAACCCGGCGAGCGGCTCCTGGATGAGGGTCATTCAAGAACTCTAGGAACAGGTCATGTGCCCGGCAAGCCACTACCCGTCCAGCGGGGAACAGTGCAGGTTTCCTCCCATTCACGGGAGCGGATCATGAAAGTCTTCGTGTTGGGCGCGACGGGGTACATCGGCGGGTCGGTGGCGGCGCGGTTGATGGCGGCGGGCCATCAGGTGGTGGGCACCGCCCGGACCGCGGACAAGGCGCGGGCGCTGGAGGCGCGCGGCATCCAGGCGACGGTCGCCTCGTTCGACGACCTGGGCGCGCTCGCGCGGCTGGCGAAAGAGTCCGACGCCGTCATCAACGCGGCGTCCGCGGACGAGCGCAAGGTGGTGGAGGCGCTGCTCGCCGCGCTGAAGGGCTCCGGCAAGCACTTCATCCACACCAGCGGCTCCAGCATCGTCGCCACCGACGCGGGCGGCGAGCTGACGGCCGGCGTGCACGACGAGGACACGCCCATCGAGCCCGTGCCGGAGAAGGTGGCGCGCATCTCGCTGGACCGGACGGTGCTGGACGCCGCGAAGGACGGCATCCACACGAACGTCATCTGCCCTTGCCTCATCTACGGCAAGGGACTGGGCCTGCATGAGGACAGCGTGCAGCTGCCGCCGCTCATCCAGTACGCGCGGGAGACGGGCACGGCGCGCTACATCGGGAAGGGGGAGAACGTCTGGTCCAACGTGCACATCGAGGACCTGGCGGACCTGTACCTCCTGGTGCTGGAGCGCGCCCCGGCCGGGACGTTCTTCTTCGCGGAGAACGGCGAGGCGAACTTCCGGGACGTGGTGACGGCCATTGGCAAGAGCCTCCACCTGTCCGTGGCCAGCATGCCGCTTCAGGACGGAGAGCAGCGCTGGGGCGTGGAGCTGGGGCGGCTGGCGCTCGCGTCCAACAGCCGCATCCGCGCGAAGCGGGCCCGCGCCCTGGGCTGGAAGCCGCACCGGCCCTCCGTGTTCGACGTGCTCGCGGAGCTGAAGTAGCCGCGGACCCGCGAGGGGCCCGCGGCCTTCTTCGTTCACGCGGTCTTCACGTCAGTCCGCCAGCATGAAGCCGACCTTGTACTTGCGTGCCTGCGCCGGGAAGCTGCGCGCCACCGCGTCCGCCACGTAGCCGGCGAGGTTGGGGAACACGTAGTCGCGCTCGGCGGCGGTGTTCAGGCCCAGCCACGAGGCCAGGGTCCAGCCGTACTGCTCCACCGTGAGCGTGGGAATCCAGCGGCCGCGCTCGTCGGTGGAGCCGTCCAGCGAACCCGACAGGTCCAGGCTGGGGAAGGTGCCGTAGAGCGCCTTGCCCGCGACGCGGTTGCCCAGGACGATGGCGTGGCCACCCCAGGCGTGGTCCGTGCCGCTGTCGCCGTTCTCCAGCAGCGTCCGGTTGAAGTCGCTCATGGTGAAGAGCGTCGCCTGCGGCGCGTTGGTCCCGAACGCGGCCTGCGTCTCCAGCAGCGTCACCGCCTGCTGGAAGGCGTCGAGCGCGAAGTCCAGCTGCGCCAGGAGCTTCGGATGGTCCACGTCCTCGTCATGGTGCGTGTCGAAGGAGCCGAAGCCCACGGAGAACACCTGGCGCTTGAGCCCCAGGCCCGCATTGCTCACCGGCATGGCGCCCGCCACCAGGTCGCGCACCACCTGGTAGAGCTGCGTGTGCAGCGTCCACTTCGCGGTTTCCTCCGGCGGCAGCGTGGGCAGGAAGTAGCCGTCGATGGCGTCGCGGGTGGCCTGGGGCAGCTGCGCCCACGCCGCGTCGCGCGCGGCGGCGCGGGCGGAGGCGAAGGTCTGCGCCGTGGTGAACACGCCCGCATAGGCCGTCTCCAGCACGTTGCCATCCTGCACCGTCATCACGTCCGCCAGCGCCGCCTGCTGGAGCAGGTCGAAGTCCGACGGCGGGGTGTTGACGGTGCGGAACGCGAGCGTGCCGTCCGGAGCCACCACCATGGGCTTGCGATCCACGCCCGCGCAGAAGCGCGGCTTGCCTCCGAACGACGTCACCTCCGGGTAGTCCGGCGGCGTGCTGGAGTTGAGCACGTGGAGCTTGTCCGCCGCGCGGCCGCCCCAGCCCGTCACCTTGATGTCGTTGGTGACGGCACTGGAGCCGGGGTTGGCCAGCGCGCTCGCCCACGCGTCCTGCTGGTCGCTGTGGGAGAAGAGGTTCTCCGGCACGGAGACCCCTCCGGCCAGGTAGTCCGCCTTGGTCAGCGGGAGCACCAGCGGGCCCACGTTGCACACGAACGCGGCGCGCCCTGCCTCGAAGTGCGCGCGCAGCTTCGACAGCGTCTTGGGCAGGGCGAAGGAGCCGGCGGCCATGCCCGTGGGGTTGATGAGGTCCAACTGGTCCGCCTTCAGCCCGATGGTGGGCCGGGCGGCCAGGTACTGCGCGTAGGCATTCGTCTCCCGGGGGATGAGGATGTTGTTGCTGTCATTGCCTCCCAGCAGGAAGACGCAGACGGCGACGCGGCTGCCGGAATAGCCGCTGGTGTTGGCGGCGTGGGCGTTGCCCACCCAGCGGGGGAGGGCGGCGGCGGCGGCCAGGAAGCCCAGGCCGTGTGTGGCGCGCCGGAGGAACTGGCGACGGGTGGTGGTCATGGGGTTCACCGCTGGATCTGGAAGGAGGGGGAGAGGAACGTCAGGTAGAGCCCGAGCTTCTTCTTGCGGATGGCCGAGTTCGCCCGGCTGTCACCCATGGCCGTCAGCAGCTTCTGCTCCAGCTCCGGCGCCATCGTGCCGTGCAGCCAGTAGCGGCCCAGGTACGCGACCAGGTCCGTGTTGGTGGCGGGCAGCAGGTCGTAGTCCACGGTGATGCCCGCGTTGACGGTGCTGGCGGAGTAGAGGAACTCGTGGAGGAAGTTGGCGCGGGCCGTGATGGTGGCCGTGTCCAGGATGGCGAACTCCGGTCCGACGAGGCCGTCCGCGCCCGGCAGCGGCGCGTTGGGCGGGTAGAAGCTGAAGACGGAGGGCGGGCGGGTCACCCACTGGTTCATCGCCTTGCTCCAGTTGCTCAGCTTCAGCCCCGGGTCCTTGGTGGCCGTGTCCAGCGTGGGGTCCAGCCAGCGGACCACGTTCGTGACGAACAGCGCGGGCGAGCGCAGGTGTCCGAAGCCGGGCCGCAGGCTCACGGGCGGCTGGGCGCCGCGCGCCTCGTTGTCCACCAGGATGGCGCGCACCACCGCCTGGAGGTTGCCGCGCGCGCCGGTGCCGTCGTTCTTGAAGACGTTGGCCACGCGCTGCACGTAGCCGGGCGTCGGGTTGCTCGTCACCAGGTGCTGGATGAGCTGCTTGCTGATGAAGGGCGGGACGTTGGGGTCGTTGAAGACGTTGTTCAGGGCCTGCGTCAGGTGCGTGGTGATGTTGCCGCCCTGCGCGGTGAGCACGCCCCGCAGCAGCTCCTGGCGGCTCGTGTCGTGGTT
Organism: Corallococcus exercitus; assembly: GCF_003611585.1. Taxonomy (GTDB): domain Bacteria; phylum Myxococcota; class Myxococcia; order Myxococcales; family Myxococcaceae; genus Corallococcus; species Corallococcus exercitus. The sequence goes on from NZ_RAVW01000347.1 coordinate 9,555, forward strand.
GTCGTTACACGGCATCAACGGGTTCTTGTAGTCGGGCGTGTTGATGGCGGCGCCCTTGGCCGGACAGGCGGTGGCGTTCCAGGTCCAGCCGGACAGGGTGTGCGCGAAGGCCTTCACCTGCTCTTCCGTGTACGCGCGCTGCCGGTTGCCGTTGGCGTCCAGCGCCGGGGTGCCGTCCAGGTTCAGCTTGTCCGTGCCCAGGGTGAAGAGCTGGAGCATCTCCCGCGCGTAGTTCTCGTTCGGGTCGATGGGGTTGCCCTTCGAGTCGAAGGCGCGGTTGTTCGCCATGTCCAGGTAGCGGCCCATGGCGGGGTTCTTCGTCACCTCTTCCAGCAGCACGCGGAAGTCGCCGAAGGCATGCTGCGACAGCAGGTTCATGTACCCCGCGAGCGCCACCTTGGAGTCCACGTACGGCGTCTTCGCGGAGTCCGGGATGCCGTTCTGGGAGACGACGAAGATCTGGCTGAGCGCGAACGCCACGCGCTGGCGGAGCTGATCCTCCCCCGTCACCGCGCGCTGGAAGAACTGCGAGCCCAGGTCCTGGGCGCTCTCCCCGTCGTACGGCGTGGCCGGCTGGAGCGCGAACTGCTCCGTGAGCGACTGGGTGATGCCCACGGCCACCACGTGCTCCACGGTGCCCACGGGCGCGGGGACCACGCCGCGCGCCAGCTTGGGGCCGAAGGAGGACTGCTCCAGGAAGCGGATGCTGTTCGCTTCGCTGGGCGTCTCCAGGGACTCCGCGGCCTGTTCGGCACGGCCCAGGACTTCCTGTTCGGGGGGAGGGGACTCTGCTGCGGAAGGCCCGTCGGCCTGTGTGCAGGATGTGGCACACAGGACGAGGGCCAGGGCGGTGCGACGAAGCATCCGGTTGCTCCTGGTGACTGCGGGGGTGATCGACCCCGGAAACGCCGGGGCCGCGACGTCACAAAAGATTCTAGGAGATAGGTAAATTCATTTAAAGCGGCTTTTTCTGGTAGTGCGGGAAGCATGGGACGCCGGAGGTTTTCCCCTGTCCCTTATACACATCTGACGCTGCCGACGATAAGGCCC
>NZ_RAVW01000348.1 GCF_003611585.1 Corallococcus exercitus
CCCATGCCCCGCTCGCGCCCTCCTTCCGCCACGCCTCCAGGCCGCGTCGACGCCATCGTCGTCGGTGCGTCCGCGGGCGGGGTGGACGCGCTGTCGCTGCTCCTGCCCACGCTGCCCGGCGACTTCAGGCCCGCGCTGCTCGTCGTCGTGCACCTGCCCCGCGACCGCCACAGCCTGCTGGTGGACGTGTTCGCCCCCCGGTGCGCGCTGCCGGTGCACGAGGCGGCCGACAAGCAGCCCATCCAGCCGGGGGCCCTCTACTTCGCGCCCCCGGACTACCACCTGCTCGTGGACCGGGACGCGCACGGCCCCACGCTCGCGCTGTCGCAGGACGCCCCGGTGCACTTCTCCCGCCCGTCCATCGACGTGCTCTTCGAGTCCGCGGCGGACGTCTACGGCGAGCGCCTGGGCGGCGTCCTCCTGACGGGCGCCAACGCGGACGGGGCCCAGGGCCTCCAGGCGGTGCGCCGCAGGGGCGGCGTCACACTTGTGCAGACGCCTGACACCGCGCGTATGGCCACCATGCCCGCGGCGGCGCTCGCGGCCGGGCCGGTGGATTTCGTGCTTCCTCTTGAACAGATGCCCGCCGTCTTCCGGGCATGGGGAGATGGCGGTGCTATCTGACCTGTCTGTTCTCAGCAAGGAGCCCCTGTCCGTGGCCTCCCGGGTGAAGTGCCTGCTCGTCGATGACCTGGAGGAGAACCTCCTGGCGCTGTCCGCCGTCCTGCGGCGCGACGACGTGGAGGTGCACTGCGCCCGCTCCGGCGCGGAGGCACTGGAGTTGCTGTTGCAACACGAGTTCGCGCTCGCGCTCGTGGACGTGCAGATGCCGGAGATGGACGGCTTCGAACTGGCGGAGCTGATGCGCGGCTCCGAGCGCACCCGCGACGTGCCCATCATCTTCGTCACCGCGGGCACGGGCGACCCTCGGCGCACCTTCAAGGGCTACGAGGCGGGCGCGGTGGACTTCCTCTACAAGCCGCTGGAGGCGCGGGCGCTGCGCAGCAAGGCGGAGGTCTTCTTCCAGGTGCACCGCCAGAAGCAGCAGCTGGCGCAGCAGCTGGACACGCTCGCGGAGACCCTGCGCCTCAACGAGATGTTCACCGCGGTGCTGGGCCACGACCTGAGAAACCCCCTCTCCGCCATCCTCACCGCGGCGGACCTGCTCCAGCGCCGCTCCGACGACGAGGCCGTGAAGAAGACGGCCACGCGGATGATGGCCGCCGGCAAGCGCATGGGCCGGATGATTGAAGACGTGCTGGACCTGGCGCGCGCGCGGCTCGCGGGCGGCATCCCGCTGCGCCGGGGGGAGACGGACTTCGGGCAGCTGGTGCAGCGCATGGTGCAGGAGCACCAGACGGCGTGGCCCCGCCACCGCATCGAGGTGCAGCAGGACGGCGACCTCGTGGGGGACTGGGACGCGGACCGGCTGGCGCAGGTGGCGTCCAACCTGCTGGGCAACGCGCTCCAGCACGGCGACGCCTCGGAGCCCGTGCGCATCCGCGTGGACGGCACGCGCGACGACGCCCTGCGCTTCACCATCACCAACGTGGGCGTCATCCCGCCCCACCTGCTGCCCTTCCTCTTCGACCCGTTCCGGGGCGGCAACCAGCGCCGGGGCCGGGGGGAGGGCCTGGGCCTGGGGCTCTACATCGTCCAGCAGATCATCCACGCGCATCAAGGCGGCGTGGAGGTGCTCTCCGGCACCGGGCCCTACACGGAGTTCCGCGTGGAGCTGCCGCGCAAGGGCGTGGACGTGGTCAAGCTGTAGCGCCGTTGTCCGCGGGCACGCTGCCCGTCCCGTCCGGCTCCGTGGGCGGCAGCGTGTGCAGCCCCCAGCGCTGCCCGGCCTGCCAGGTGGCGACGCCGGACACGCCCCAGCCGGCGCGCTGGGCCTCGCGGCCCTCGAACTCCAGCCAGAAGACGGCGGTGTCCGGCCGGGCCGCCTGGTCCAGGCACGCCACGCGCGACGTCGTGCGCCCGTGCCCCTCCAGCGCCACGGCGAAGGGCTTGTGCGAGTGGCCGCAGAGCACCCACCTCGGGTGCACCGTTTCCACCAGCTTGCGCGTCACCGGGTTGCCAATCCACGGCGACGGCAGGGGGCGCGCGGGGGCCAGCCGCTCCTCGCGGGCGCGCTGCACGATGCCCCGGGGCCACTCGTGCACCAGCAGCAGGTCCACGTCGCGCGCCGCGGCCACCCGCTCCACCTCCGGCGTGCGGAAGTAGCCCGCCTGCTTCGCCGTATCCAGCGACGTGGGCCGCTTCAGCGGCTGGTCGATGAAGCGCGGCGCGTGGATGCCGGACAGGTACGCCACGCGCAGGGGGCCCAGGGTGCGCAGGCCCGCGCGGCCCAGGTAGTGGACGTCCGGGGCCAGCTCCCCGCCGTCGGGCAAATCGTGCAGCGCCTCGAAGTCCTCGTTGTTGCCGCCAATGAAGTACAGCGGCCGCTTCACGCGGCGCACGCCGTCCGCGTACTCGGCGAACTCCGCGGGCATGGCGCGCTTGGCGGCCTTGCGCCGGTGGTCGTCCGCGCGGCGGAAGGCCTCCACGTCCCCCACCGCCACCACGAAGTCCACCCGCCGGCCGCGCGCCTGCTCCAGCGCGTCCAGCCACGCCTCCACCCGGTGGAAGCGTCCATGGATGTCACCCAGCGCGGCGACGAGGAGGGAGTCCTGCGGCATGCCCTTCACTCAAAGCCTCCCGCCGCGCGCTGTCGAGTCATCCGCCCCCGGCACTTTCCGGTGACGGACGAATGGCCGCCCGGGCTACGGGCAGCCCAGCGGGTAGGTGATTTCCACCACGGCACCGGGAACCGGGGCGCGCAGCCGGTCGAAGATGACGGCGTTGGCGCGCGCGTCATAGGCCCAGCCGTCCGTCACGGGCACCCCATCCACGCGGACGACGAGGGCGCCCGGGTCCTCGGGCAGCTCCGACAGGGGGAAGGTGCGGTTGGGGCCGAAGGCGCTCTCCGACAGCTTCTCCAGCGACGTGGCCCAGTTGGGCGTGCAGATGCTGTCCACCACGCCGTTGAGCTTGTGGGCCAGCTCCATGTAGCGGGTGCCGGAGCTGCTGGAGGTGGTGCAGGTGGACAGGTCCTCCGGGCCCACCACGGCGTTGAAGCTCACCTTGGTGGGGTCGTTCCCCTTCAGGGCCAGCAGGTAGGTTTCGTACCAGGCCACCGGCTGCGAGCTGAAGTCCTCCTCGTCCGACAGCACGATGATGGCCAGCTTCGCGTCCTCGCGCAGGAAGCCGCCATTGCCGTCGTTGGCCTCCGGCGTGCGCGGGTCGTCCAGGTTGTAGAGCAGCGGATCCGACAGCGCGCGGTACGCGGCGTCCAGGCCCTGCTCGTTCCAGTGGCACACGCCCACGTGCGTGTTGATGGCGAAGACGCCGGCCGCGTTGGGCGTCTCCGGCGTGATGATGCGCGGGCTGGTGCCGTCCACGGGGAACAGGCGCCCGTTCTCACCGCCCATCGCGCCGCCGGGGCACTCGGACCAGCCGCCGGGGGACGGATCCAGGCCGGTGGTGGTGACGCCGATGCGGTAGTCCACCTGCGCGGCGGTGGCGGCGGAGAGGAAGGCCGCGAAGTTCTCTCCCAGGCTCTGCTGCTCCTCCATCATGGAGCCCGAGTTGTCGACGACGAAGAGCACGTCCACGCGCGCCTCCGCCTCCTGGACGAAGTGGTCCGTCTGCTCCGTCTTCGCCAGCCCCCGCCCCACGAGCCCCGCGTTGTAGACGGCGCCGTCCTTCAGCGTGAAGCGCACCGTCGCCGCGTCCTCGCCCTCCTCCGCGGGCGCGTACTTCGCGGTGAGCTTCACGCGCCCGCCCGCCGGAATCGTGGCCGGCAGCGCGCCGGACACCGTGAACTCTCCTCCCGCCTGCTCCAGCTTCATGCCCGCGACCTTCACGTCCCCCGGGCAGTCGTTGTAGGCCATGAACTCGCGGGTGCGCGCGCCGCACGCCAGCCGGCCGATGCCGAAGTCCACCGTGGTGGGCTGCACGGAGAAGCACCCCTGCACGCCCCGGCCCACCAGGTTCACCAGCGGGTGGCCGCGCGTGGGGTGGCTCACCCAGCCCTCCGCGAGCCCCTGGAACTCCCCTTCCGAGGACGGCTGGAAGCGCACGATGAGCGTCGCCTTCTTGCCGGGCTCCAGCACGCTGTTGGAGAGCCCCACCGCGCGGAAGGCCGGGTCCGACCCCGACGCCAGCTGGAGCGCCGACAGGAAGCACGCCTCGTTGCCGGTGTTGCGCAGCGTGACGCCCAGCGCCACCTCCGAGCCCACCGGCACCTGGCCGAAGTCCAGCACCGACGGCAGCGTGTACTCGCACGGCGCGAAGGCCTTGCCCTCACCCGACAGCGTCACGCCGTCCGTGGTGCTGGAGGTGCGCTGGGTGGAGGTGACGGCCAGCTGCCCCTGGCTCACGCTGCCCACGCCCGCGCGAGGGCTGAAGGTGACGCCCACCTTCAGCGTGCCCCCGGGCGCCACCGGCTGGCTGGACGGCGGCTGCGCGAGCGTGAAGTAGCCGCCCGTCTGCGTGGTGAGGTGCAGGCCCGTGACGGACGTCTCCTCGCGGCAGCGGTTGTACACGGTGACGTCGCGCGTGGCCGTCATGCCGAAGGCCACCGGCCCGAAGTCCAGGTGCGCGGGCGTCACCTCCACGCACGACGCGCCACCATCGCCCGTCAGCGTCACCTTGGGGCCGGGCGACGTCGTCTTCGGCTTGCGCACGGCCACCTCCACGCGGCCGTCGCGCACCCGGCCGAACGCCACCGGCGTGAAGGCCACGCGCAGCTCCACCACCGCGCCCGGCGGCAGCAGGTCGTTGGGCAGCGCGGGCGCGCTCACCACCTTGAACACGCCGGACGGGTCCTCCAGCAGCACCGCGCCCTTGTAGCTGAGCGGCTCGTTGCCCTGGTTGCGCACGGTGATGCGCTCCTCGGCGGTGGCGCCCACGGCGACCCGGCCGAAGTCCACGCGCAGCGGCGTCACCTCCAGCGCGCTGGCCACGCCCGTCCCCGTCAGCGCCACCACCGCGGGCGCGCAGCCGTCACAGACGGCCACGTGCAGCGCCGCCTCCGCGTTGCCCAGCCGCACCGGGCTGAAGGCCACCGGCACCTTGCGCGTCTCGTGCGGCGCCAGCGTGGACGGCAGCCCCGCCCCGGCGGAGAACTGATCCGCGTCCGACCCCTCCACCGACAGCACCAGCGGGCTCTCCACGTCGGAGGGGTTGCGCACCGTCACCTCGCGCATCTCCACCAGCCCCAGGTTCACGTTGCCGAAGTCGAGCGCCGTCTCCGGCACCTCCACCAGCGCCTTCACGCCGCGCCCGCTGACGGGCACCTGCGCCGCCGCGCCGCCGGAGGCGTCCGTGAGCAGCTCCAGCTGCCCCTGCACCGCGCCCTCCACGTCGGGCGTGAAGCGCACTTCAATCTCGTGCTCCGCGCCGGCTGTCAGCGTGAAGGGTTCGAACGCGGGCACGCTCACGTTGGGCAGCGACGAGCGCGCGCCTTCCACGCGGTACGACGCGCGCCCCTCGTTCGCCAGCCGCAGCTTCATCGCCTTGGTGCGGCCCACCGCGGCGGCACCGAACTCCAGGAGCTCCGGCCGCGCGGCGAAGCCCGTGCGTGCCTGCTGTGAAGTGGGCCGCTCACACGCCGTCCCCGCCGCCACCGCCACCGCCAACACCAACCATCGGAGTCCACGCATACAGAGTCCCGTCCTTCCTACACACGGCACCGGTGTCCCCCCACACAGCCCTGCACGTGGATCCGGTCGTCGTGGAAAGGTGCAACCCTGGTGCCTGGACGTCCCAACGAGGCGCCGTCACGCCGCCAACACGGCAAACGGGCGCCCACGCAGGGGCACGGGCTTTAACGGGTAAAACAGGAGATTCCACGTTTCGTGGAAGCGACTGCAAAAGCTTCTAAAACGGTCGATGCCACACCGACCTCCCACCCTGGAGGGCCGTGCGACTTCAAGCAGGGAGGAGTGGAGCGCGCAGGACGGCCGCGTGCCCGTCAGGCCGGGGGATGCGGGCGGGCGTCCCGGGTGTTCCTCCAGAACCGCTCCGGGCGTGCGCCTTTGCGTGCACCGGAACACCCTTTCAGTGATAAAGCGCGCCCCCATGTCCGAGCCCGACGTCATTTCCATCCGTGGTGCCAGGGAGCACAACCTCAAGACCGTCTCCCTGGACATCCCGAAGAAGAAGCTCGTGGTGTTCACCGGCGTGTCGGGCTCCGGCAAGAGCTCGCTCGCGTTCGACACGCTCTATGCCGAAGGCCAGCGCCGCTACGTGGAGAGCCTCTCCTCCTACGCGCGCCAGTTCCTGGGGCAGATGGAGAAGCCCCGCTACGACACGCTGCGAGGCCTGTCGCCCACCATCTCCATCGAGCAGAAGGCGGCCAGCAACAACCCGCGCTCCACGGTGGGCACCGTCACGGAGGTGCACGACTACCTGCGCGTGCTCTACGCCTCCATCGGCGTGCAGCACTGCCCCAACTGCGGGCGCAAGGTGGGCAAGCAGAGCGCGCAGCAGATCGTCGATGAGATCATGAAGCTGCCCGCGGGCACCAAGCTCCAGGTGCTGGCGCCCATCGTCACGAACCGCAAGGGTGAGCACAAGGACCTGCTCACGGAGGCGCAGAAGCGCGGCTTCTCCCGCGCGCGCGTGGACGGGAAGGTGCGCGAATTGGAGGAGCGCATCGAGCTGGACAAGAAGTCCAAGCACGACATCGCGCTCATCATCGACCGGCTGGTGTTGAAGCCGGACCTGCGCACGCGCCTGACGGACTCCGTGGAGACCGCGCTGCGCGAGGGCAAGGGCACGCTCATCATCACGGATGAGAAGGGGACGCTCGCGTCAGACCGCGTGATGAGCGAGCTGAACGCGTGCCCCGCGTGCGGCCTGTCCTTCGGGGACCTCACGCCCGCGTCGTTCTCCTTCAACAACCCGCTGGGCATGTGCACGGACTGCAACGGCCTGGGCACCCGGCCGGAGATGGACGCGGACCTGCTGGTGCCGGACCAGAGCCGCAGCATCCGCGACGGCGCGATTGAACCGTGGGCCAGCGGCATGAACCGCGGCGAGGGCTGGACGGCGGACTTCGTGGAGAGCCTGGCGTCCGCGTTCAAGATTGATCTGGACGTCCCGTACGCGAAGCTGTCCAAGCGGGAGAAGGACGTCCTGATGAACGGCGTGAAGGGCAAGTCCTTCACGGTGCAGTGGGGCGACAACGGCCAGTACAACATGGAGTGGGAGGGCCTGCTCGCCCGCACCATGCGCAACTTCAAGACGACGACGTCGGAGGCGCGCAAGGCGGAGCTGCAGAAGTACTTCAGCGACAAGCCCTGCCCCTCCTGCAAGGGCGAGCGCCTGCGTCCGGAGAGCCGTGCGGTGAAGGTGCACCAGCGCACGCTCGTGGACTTGAGCCGCATGACCATCACGGAGGCGCGCAGCTTCCTCACGCAGATGGGCCTGAGCCAGCAGGAGGAGAAGATTGCCCAGGAGCTGCTCAAGGAGATCCGCAGCCGCCTGTCGTTCCTGGTGGACGTGGGCCTGGGCTACCTCACCCTGGACCGCACCGCGTCCACGCTGTCCGGCGGTGAGAGCCAGCGCATCCGGCTGGCGTCGCAGATGGGCAGCGAGCTGACGGGCGTCATCTACATCCTGGATGAGCCCTCCATCGGCCTGCACCAGCGCGACAACGGCAAGCTCCTGACCACGCTCAAGCGCCTGCGCGACCTGGGCAACTCCGTCATCGTCGTGGAGCACGACGAGGAGACGATGGAGGAGGCGGACTACCTGGTGGACTTCGGCCCCGGCGCGGGCGAGCTGGGTGGGCAGGTGGTGTCCCAGGGCACGCCCAAGCAGGTGATGGCGGACGAGAACAGCCTCACCGGCGCGTACCTGTCCGGACGCCAGGAGATTGAAATCCCGGAGACGCGCCGCCCGGTGAACCCCAAGCATCAGATCTCCATCCTGGGTGCGACGGAGAACAACCTGAAGAACGTGGACGCGGACATCCCGCTGGGCATCTTCACGGCCGTGACGGGCGTGTCCGGCGCGGGCAAGTCCACGCTCATCAACGAGATCCTGTACCCGGCCCTGGCGCGCGCGCTCTACGAGAGCCGCGAGCCCATGGGCAAGCACAAGTCCATCAAGGGCCTGGAGCACCTGGACAAGGTCATCGACATCGACCAGCGGCCCATTGGCCGCACGCCGCGCAGCAACCCGGCCACGTACACCAAGGTGTTCGACGCCATCCGTGAAGTCTTCGCGATGACGCCGGAGGCACGCACCTTCGGCTACGGCCCGGGGCGCTTCAGCTTCAACATCAAGGGCGGCCGCTGCGAGGCGTGCGAGGGCGACGGCGTGAAGCTGGTGGAGATGCACTTCCTGGCGGACGTCTACGTCCCCTGCGAGGTGTGCAACGGCAAGCGCTTCAACGAAGCGACGCTGCGCGTGCGCTACAAGGGCAAGAACATCGCGGAGACGCTGGACCTGAGCGTGCGCGAGGCGGTGGACCACTTCGGCGCGCACAAGGACATCATGCGCGTGCTCACGACGCTCACCGACGTGGGCCTGGGCTACCTGCGGCTGGGCCAGCCCTCCCCCACCCTGTCCGGCGGTGAGGCGCAGCGCATCAAGCTGGCGCGCGAGCTGGCGCGCGTGGCCACCGGCCGCACGCTCTACATCCTGGACGAGCCCACCACGGGCCTGCACTTCGAGGACATCCGCAAGCTCTTGTCCGTGCTCAACCGGCTCGTGGAGGCGGGCAACAGCGTGCTCGTCATCGAGCACAACCTGGACGTCATCAAGAGCGCGGACTGGCTCATCGACCTGGGGCCGGAGGGCGGCTCGGGCGGCGGCAACATCCTGGCCACCGGCACGCCGGAGGACGTGGCGAAGGTGGAGGCCAGCCACACCGGCCGCTACCTCAAGCACGTGCTGGGCAAGGCGCGCCGGGCCCGCATTGGCAAGCGCGTGGACGCGGCCTGAGGGGCCCCGGTAGGGTGGGGGCATGGCCGAGACCTCGACCGCCCCCGCCGACCAGCGCTTCCCGCCCCAGATTCCCTACATCATCGGGAACGAGGCCTGTGAGCGCTTCAGCTTCTACGGGATGCGGAACATCCTCGTGGTGTTCTTCATCGACTACCTCTTGCGCACGCACGTGCCGGAGACGGGTGCGCGGGAGGCGCAGGCCAAGAGCCTGATGCACCTGTTCATGGCGGGGGTGTACTTCTTCCCGCTCGTCGGCGGCTACCTGGCGGACCGCTTCTTCGGGAAGTTCCACACCATCTTCGTGCTGAGCCTCGTGTACTGCGCCGGGCACGCGTGCCTGGCGCTCTTCGAGGACAACGCCACGGGCTTCTACACGGGCCTGACGCTCATCGCGATTGGCTCCGGCGGCATCAAGCCGTGCGTGGCCGCGATGGTGGGCGACCAGTTCACGGAGAAGAACCGCCACCTGGTGAAGAAGGTCTTCGCGATCTTCTACTGGACCATCAACTTCGGGTCGTTCTTCGCGTCGCTGTTCGTCCCGCTGCTCATGAAGAACTACGGGCCGGCGGTGGCCTTCGGCGTGCCGGGCGTCCTGATGTTCCTGGCGACGGTCATCTTCTGGGCGGGCCGCAAGCACTACGTGCTGGTGCCCCCCACGGGCCCCAACCCGCACGCGTTCTTCAAGGTGCTGGGCAGCGCGTTCCGGGGCAAGGACGTGGCGGGCGGCACCTGGCTGGACAAGGCGAAGGCGGAGCACCCGGCGGAGGCGGTAGAGGGCGTGAAGGCCGTGTTCCGCGTGTCCGCGCTGCTGCTGCCCTTCGTGCCCTTCTTCTGGATGCTGTTCGACCAGAAGGCGTCCACCTGGGTGGTGCAGGCGCGGTCCATGGACCCCAACGTGGGCGGCGTGGTGTTCCAGCCCAGCCAGATGCAGTTCATCAACCCCATGCTGGTGATGCTGCTCATCCCCTTCCTCACGGCCGTGGTGTACCCGGTCTTCCAGCGCGCGGGCTGGGAGCTGACGCCGCTCAGGCGCATGCCCATGGGCCTCATCATGGGCGCCGCGTCGTTCGTCATCGCGGGCTTCTTCCAGGTGGCCATGGAGGGCGGGACGACGCTGAACATCGCGTGGCAGCTCCTGCCGTACATCGTGCTGACGGTGGCGGAGATCCTGGTGTCCACCACGGGCCTGGAGTTCGCGTACACGCAGGCGCCCCGGGAGATGAAGGGCACCATCCAGGCCGTGTGGCTGTTGACGAACACGCTGGCGAACGTGGTGGTGGCCATCGCCGCGGCGCTCAACGTCTTCACGGGCTCCGCGCAGTTCTTCTTCTACGCGGCCTTCGCGGCCGTGGCCGGCGTGGGCATGGCGCTGATGGCCCGCAAATACGTCGTGCGCGACTACTACCAGACGGACGCGCAGGCCCCCATGGACGGCCGCAACCCCGCGGTGGCGCCGAAGCCGGCTTAAGACCCCTGCTGCACCGTCGGGTCCGCGGCGGGGGCCGCGTGGGGCCCCTGGCGTGGGAGCGCCACCGTGAAGGTGGCCCCACGCCCCGCCTCGCTCTCCACC
>NZ_RAVW01000349.1 GCF_003611585.1 Corallococcus exercitus
GGCTGGGGATGGGGCCTCGCGCCCGGTCCCTGAGCCACGTGCCCCGCCAGCACGTGGGCCCCACGAAGCTGCCGAAGTTCTACGCGCCGTACAGCACGTACTTGAGCCCCCACCTGGACGCGCGCAGGAACTCCAAGGACTGGGCGCGGCGGGTGGGCATGCTGGCGGTGGTGCCCGTCGTGGGGTTCTACGTCTGGGACGACCACAAGTTCGACGCGGCGGACGTGGCCCTCTGCGGCGCGCTCATCCACCCGGACGCGACCCCGGAGCAGCTGGACCTGACGGCGTGCTGGCTCGTCTGGGGCACCTACGCGGACGACTACTTCCCCATGCTCTACGCGAACACGCGGGACATGGCGGGCGCGAAGATGTTCACCGCGCGGCTGGCGCAGTTCATGCCGGATGACGTGGAGGCCGCCAACGCGGCGGTGCCCACCAACCCGGTGGAGCTGGGCCTGGCGGACCTGTGGAAGCGCACGGCGGGCCCGCTGTCGCCTCGCGGCCGCAACCTGTTCCGCAAGGCCATCCAGGACATGACGGACAGCTGGGTGTGGGAGCTGAACAACCAGCTCCTCAACCGCGTGCCGGACCCCGTGGACTACGTGGAGATGCGCCGCAAGACGTTCGGCTCGGACCTCACCATGAGCCTGTCGCGCCTCTCCAAGGGGGACGCGGTGCCGGAGGACGTCTTCAACACCCGCACGCTGCGCGGGCTGGAGAACTCCGCCGCGGACTACGCGTGCTTCGTCAACGACCTCTTCTCCTACCAGAAGGAGATCGAGTTCGAGGGCGAGCTCAACAACTGCGTGCTCGTCGTCCAGAAGTTCCTGGGCGTGGACAAGGACGAGGCCGTGAGCGTGGTCAACGAGCTGATGACCGCGCGCATGAAGCAGTTCCAGCACCTGGTGGCCAAGGAGCTGCCGGTGGTCATCCGCACCTTCGACCTGGATGCGAAGGCGCAGGAGAAGCTTCACAAGTACGTGGAGCAGCTCCAGCAGTGGATGGCGGGCATCCCCCGGTGGCACGCGGAGGTGACCCGCTACACGGAAGAAGAGCTCCGTCACGACGCGGCGCCGAAGTTCAAGACCGGGAACCTCTCCGGCCTGGGCATGTCCGCGACGCGCGTCGCCGAGCTGTTCCGCGCCGGCAAGCCCTGAGTTCAACCGCAGTCCGAAACCTTTTGAATCCCCAACCTGGAGAAGGTGACCCCATGTCCAACGACCTGAAGAAGTTCGACGACAACAACCAGAGCCTTGGAACGCAGGCGGCGCGCCAGCTGGCGACGACGACCAAGTCCGAGCCGCAGATGCAGGGCATCTCCTCGCGGTGGCTGCTCAAGCTGCTGCCGTGGGTGCAGGTGTCCGGCGGCACGTACCGCGTCAACCGCCGCATGACCTACGCGGTGGGCGACGGCCGCGTCACCTTCACCAGCACCGGCGCCAAGGTGCAGGTGATTCCCCAGGAGCTGGGCGAGCTGCCCCTCTTGCGTGGCTACGAGGACGTGGACGCGCTCACCGCGCTGGCCAACCGCTTCGTGCAGAAGGAGTACAAGGCCGGTGAGGTCATCACCGAGGCCGGCAAGGAAGCGGACTCCATCGTCCTCATCGCCCACGGCAAGGTGAACCGCATCGGCACCGGCAAGTACGGCGAGCCGCTGGTGCTGGAGACGCTGGCGGACGGCGACCACTACAGCTACCAGGCGCTGCTGGAGTCGCAGGACTACTGGCAGTTCACCGCGAAGGCCGTCACGCCCGTCATCGCACTCATCCTCCAGCAGTCCGCCTTCGAGGCGGTGGTGGCGCAGGTGCCGTCGCTCCAGAAGCACATCGAGGACTTCAAGGCCCGCTCCAGGAAGAAGCAGGACACCTCCGGCCAGAAGGCCATCGAGCTGGCCGCCGGCCACCACGGCGAGCCCGTGCTGCCCGGCACCTACGTGGACTACGAGACGCACCCGCGCGAGTACGAGCTGGCCGTCGCGCAGACCGTGCTGCAGATCCACACGCGCGTCGCGGACCTCTTCAACGACCCCATGAACCAGACGCAGCAGCAGCTGCGGCTGACCGTGGAGGCGCTGAAGGAGCGCAAGGAGCACGAGCTCATCAACAACCGCGAGTTCGGCCTGCTGCACAACGCGGACCTCAAGCAGCGCATCCACACCCGCTCCGGCGCCCCGACGCCGGACGACATGGACGAGCTGCTGGCCACGGTGTGGAAGGAGCCGTCGTTCTTCCTGGCCCACCCGCGCGCCATCGCCGCGTTCGGCCAGGAGTGCAACAAGCGCGGCATCTACCCCACCAGCATCGACATGAGCGGGAACCACGTGCCCGCGTGGCGCGGCATCCCCATCGTGTCCTGCAACAAGCTGCCCATCAGCGAGTCGCGCACCACGTCCATCATGCTGATGCGCGTGGGTGAGAAGAACCAGGGCGTCGTCGGCCTGCACCAGGCGGGCATCCCGGATGAGATCGAGCCCAGCCTCAACGTCCGGTTCATGGGCATCAACGAGAAGGCCATCATGAACTACCTGGTGACGGCGTACTTCTCCGCGGCGGTGCTGACGCCGGACGCGCTGGGCATCCTGGAGAGCGTGGAGCTGGGCCGCTCGTAGTCCTTCGTCCGCACGCGAACAGGAAGGTTCTTCCATGGCGAATTCACAGAACGACGTAGCGGCGCACGAAGGCCAGAGCCTCAGCACGGCGGGCGCGCGTCAGCTCGCGACGACGACCAAGACGCAGCCGATGATGCAGGGCATCTCGCCCCGCTATCTGCTGAGCATCCTGCCCTGGGTGCAGGTGTCCGGTGGCACGTACCGCGTGAACCGGCGGCTGACGTACACCGTGGGCGACGACCGGCTGAACTTCAGCAACATCGGCGTCAAGGTGGAGGTCATCGCCCAGGAGCTGCTCAAGCTGCCGCTGATGCGGGGCTTCGAGGACGTGGATGACCTGCTCATCCGCACCCTGGCGGGCCGCTTCATCCAGCAGCACTACAAGGCGGGCGACATCATCGTGGAGGCGGGCCGGTCCGCCGAGCACGTGTACCTGCTGGCGCACGGCAAGGCGCAGAAGCTGACGGCCGGCAAGTACGGCGACCCCGTCGTGCTGGACACGCTGGCGGACGGCGACCACTTCGGCGACCAGGCGGTGGTGGAGTCGAACGACGTGTGGCCCTTCACCGTCAAGGCCGTCACGGCCTGCACGGTGATGGCGCTGCCGCAGGAGGTGTTCGAGTCCCTCATCGCCCAGTCCCCGACGCTGAAGGCACACGTGGAGCGCTACCGGGCGAACCTCAAGAAGCCCCAGGACAAGGCGGGACAGGCCGCCATCGCGCTGACCGCCGGCCACCACGGTGAGCCCGTGCTGCCCGGCACCTTCGTGGACTACGAGCTGAAGCCGCGCGAGTACGAGCTGAGCGTGGCGCAGACCATCCTGCGCGTGCACACCCGCGTGGCGGACATCTTCAACGACCCGATGAACCAGACCGCCGAGCAGCTGCGGCTGACCATCGAGGCGCTGAAGGAGCGCAAGGAGTGGGAGCTCATCAACAACCCGGAGTTCGGCCTGCTGCACAACGCCGACCTCAAGCAGCGCATCAACACCCGCTCCGGTCCGCCGACGCCGGACGACATGGACGAGCTGGTGTCCCGCCGCCGCAAGACGCGCTACTTCCTGGCCCACCCGCGCGCCATCGCGGCGTTCGGCCGGGAGTGCAACAAGCGCGGCCTGTACCCGTCGGTGGTGGACGTGGACGGGCGCAAGTTCCAGGCGTGGCGCGGGGTGCCCATCCTCCCGTGCGACAAGCTGCCCATCAGCCGGGAGAACACCACCGCCATCCTTGCCATGCGCACCGGGCAGGACGACCAGGGCGTGGTGGGGCTGCACAACGCCGGCATCCCCGACGAGGTGGAGCCGAGCCTCACCGTGAAGCGCATGGCCGTCAACGACCAGGCCATCACGAACTACCTGGTGAGCACGTACTACTCCGCCGCCGTGCTCGTCCCGGACGCGCTGGGCGTGCTGGAGAACGTGGCGCTCGGCGGCTGAGGCGTCCCTCGCCGTGAAGCATGGACGGGCCCGGTGCCTTCAGTGCGCTGGGCCCGTTCGCTTTATCGGCACCGCGCGAAGTACCAGCGCAGCTGGAGCTGTCCCCGGAGCACCGGCGCCTCGTCCCTGTCCGCGCCGGACGCCGTGGTGAGGGAGGCGATGGCGCTCGTGCAGCCGGGCAGCTTCACGTCGATGGCCGCTCCCGGGTGGAGGCGCTCGTCGGTGCCGTCATAGGTCAGCTCCGCGCGGAAGTCGGCCACGGAGGTCTTCCGTTGCACGCCCAGCCCGGTGCGCAGCGCCCGGCCGGAGCGGAACGCGTCCAGCACCTGCATCGTCGCGAGCACGTCGAAGCGCCGGCCGAGCGCGGCCTGTCCGGTCAGCCAGAAGGTGTGCCGGGTGTCCCGGAGTCCTTCACCCGTGAACACGCCCCCTTCCGTGCGGGCGGAGACACCCCATCCGGCGGAGACCTGGATGTCTCCACTGCGGGAGCGCATCTCCCTTTCGGCCTGGTCGAAGAGCGCGGACAGGTCCACGCCTCGTCCGGACACGTCCTCGTCCGAGTCCGCGGGCGGAGGCACGCCGTGGCGCTCCAGTTCCTCCGCGACGCGTTCGGGCAGGGCGGAGTTGAGCACGGGGTCGTGCGGGTCGTGGAACGTCGTCCTCAGCCCGAAGCCCACGCGCCAGGGGCCTCCGTCAGTGGTGTCTGGAAGCAGCGCCGCGGACACCGTCGTCTTCGTCAGCACCCGCATCAGCCGGCCGGCCACCGAGTTCGAGCGGTAGCTGGACAGGCTCCGGATGCCACCGCCGAAGAGGAAGTAGGGCGCGATGTCCAGGCTGAGCCCGGGGCTGAGCGCTCCCGGTGTCGTCGAGGCCAGCACCGTGGCCATCACCGGCTTGGGCGCCGCGCCGAGCAGCACGCGCAGGGGCGCCTCCTCCAGCGCCACCAGGGCCGGAGACTCGGGCACGTCCACGTCGAGCACGTAGCGATAGAGGTTGATGTTGTCGCCATCCCGCGCGCTCGCCGTGCCCGATGCGAGCAGCGCGCCCACCACCGCCAGCCTGGCGAGGCTCCTCACGCGAGGTCCAGGCCGCGGAGATAGTCGTTGGAGAAGGCCGCCAGCAATTCGGGGGTGGTGAGCAGGGCCTTGCGCGCACCGCGCCAGGCGTCCACGCGTGCCGTGCCGTACAGGCCGCGCACCGCCGGGCCGTCCAGCTCGTGGACCTTGCCCCAGTGGAACGTGTGGGGGATGGCGGCCTGGGAAATCCCCTGCCAGACGCGGCGGCTGTAGGTCTTCGTGCGGGTGGACGCCGCCCCGTCGATGTCGAGGACGCACGTCATGGGCGCGTGGCTCGTGAACGCCAGCGTGGCCCGGGAGGGCAGGGCGTAGCGCAGCCCGAACAGCCCGGGGAACGGGAACGCGCGATTGACGGCCAGCGCCAGCTCCACGGTCTCGCGCACCCGGCCGAGCGGAACGCCCACCGCGCTGCCCCAGGCCTTCCCCCGGGTGGTGGTGTCGGTGAACAGCTCGCCGTGCGTCCCGCTGATGTTGTCGTACTCCTCGTAGAAGCGATCCATCAGCCGCGACAGCACGGGGATGGTCAGCTCCGAGACCAGGTCCGTCAGCACGCCGACGATTTCGAGCGCGCTGTCCCCCTGTGTCAGCTTGCTGCCGGGACTGGGCGGGTTCGAGCCTTCCGGGCGCTGCGCGTGCTTGTACATCACCGTGACGTAGACACCCCGGTCCAGGTCGTTGGGATTGATGACCGCCTGGAAATGATAGGGTTTGACCCCCGGCGGGCCCGGCAGCGCGATGCCGGAGAAGTCGAGCTGGTCGAACGCGCGCCAGAGTTCTTCGGTGAGCGGCATCCGCCGGCGGTAGGCCTGGAGGTAGTAGAGGTCCTCCACCTCCATCAGGACGCCGTGCACGAGGCCGAAGCCGCCCAGGCCCACCAGTGCGGCGTTGAAGAGGGCATCGTCCCGGACGAGCCGCGCGCCCAGGTTCTGGGGAATCTCGTCGTGGATGACCGGGGCACTGGCTCGCTCCAGCCACACGTGCCGGTCCGGTGAGACCACGAGGTGCAGGCCCACCACGAAGTCCTGCATGGCGCCAAACTCCAGGCTGGAGCCATGCGTGCCCGTCCCGATGGCACCCGCGATGGTCTGCCCGTTGCTGGCGCCCGAGGTGGGCAGGGACTTGCCGATCTTCTTCAGGAAGTGGTTCAGCTCCGCGACGGAGACACCACACTGCGCGAAGAGCAGGTCCTCGCGTCTGCGTGGATAGGCGGGATGGGTGCGGGGTGCCGGGAAGAGGTAGTTCAGCGGCCTGGTGTTGACGAGGATGCCGCTGGTGGCGGGCGCCTTGGTGAAGGACCAGCCGCCCCCCAGGCCGCGGATCTCCAGGCCCCCCGTGAGGGCCCGCTGGATGAGCCCCTGCAGCCCCTGGGTGGTGTCGACGTAGCCCGGCACCGTGGACTGGGAGGCATTGGCATTCCAGACGTCCACCAGGAGCTCCAGCTTCTGGGTGTAGCTCTGGTGCCAGTTCTGCCAGCGCTTCTGGGAGCTCTCGTGGATGACGGGGGGCATGGCTACCGCACCCCGAGGTCGCCGGGCGTGGGCTGGGCCTTGGCGCAGCGCCACTCCACCCGCTGCGGCATCGCGAGGCCGAGCGTCAGCACGCTGATGAGCGCGAAGCCCACGTTGGTGCTCTGGGTGACTTCCGCGAGCGCCTGGTCCTCGCAGTTGTCCACCCGGGGCCGCTCCTGGACCAGGCCCCAGCCCAGCGACCAGAGGACCTCCCCTTGCGGTTCGGTGGCACCGACCCCCGCGGCACCGGGCGCCTGGACGCGATAGTGCGCGCAGGCGGAGCCCAACGTCAGACACAGCAACGCCGCCGCACGCCGCCACCCCGGTCGCTTTGACATGCTCCCCCCACCCGTCACGAGCATGGGTCTTGGAGCAGGGGTGCGGCCACGCGGTCGGCGGTCGCGAACCCCTGTTTGATTCTCCACGTGCACGAGGAAGCAGGTAGGGTGCCCCACGTGCTCACCGCATCCCGCACCGTACTGGCCGTGACCCTCGGGATTGCCATCGGAGTGGCGGTCGGCCTTGGCGGCTTCACCTTCGCGTACGCGAAG
Organism: Corallococcus exercitus; assembly: GCF_003611585.1. Lineage (GTDB taxonomy): Bacteria > Myxococcota > Myxococcia > Myxococcales > Myxococcaceae > Corallococcus > Corallococcus exercitus. The sequence goes on from NZ_RAVW01000349.1 coordinate 7,179, forward strand.
GGCGCGTCCTACCTGCGGGACGACCCCGCCGCCTGTGCCAACTGCCACATCATGAACGAGCAGTACGACGGCTGGCGCAAGAGCAGCCACCACGCGGTGGCCACCTGCAACGACTGCCACACGCCCGCGGGCCTGGTTCCCAAGTACTACACGAAGGCGAGCAACGGCTTCTGGCACTCCTTCTACTTCACCACCGGCACCTTCCCCGACCCCATCCGCCTGCGTCCGGGCAACCGCGTGGTGACGGAGAACGCGTGCCGCAAGTGCCATGCCTCCATCGTGGAGGCCATCGAGACGCCTCCCAGGGGCCACGAGCAGGTGCCCCCCGGCGAGCAGCTCCAGTGCCTCACCTGCCACAACTCCGTGGGTCACCCCGAAGGGTCGGGCAACCCCGAGCTCATCCGTAAGGAGATGGAACGATGACCGAGCCCGAGAAGGCTCCGGAGAAGCGCCAGCGGTTCAGCGGCACGAAGCTCGTGGTCGCGGTGGCGGTGGCGGCGGCGCTGGCCTCGGCGGGCGTCACCGCCCTCCTGGTCAACATCATGGAGCGCAAGCAGGAGGCGAAGAACCCCTTCTACCGGGTGGTGGAGCTCGACGACACCATCACGGACCCTGCCGTATGGGGGAAGAACTTCCCGCTGCAGTACGACGGCTACAAGCGCACCGTGGACCAGCAGCGCACCCGCTATGGCGGCAGCGAGGCGGTGGCGCGCACGCCCACCCAGGCGGATCCGCGCTCGGTGGTGGCGCAGAGCCGGCTGGAGGAGGACCCCCGCCTGGTCACCATGTGGAGCGGCTACGCCTTCGCCACCGACTTCCGCGAGGAGCGCGGCCACGCGCACATGCTCGAGGACCAGGTCTACACCCAGCGGCAGCAGGTGACGAAGCAGCCGGGCACCTGCATCCACTGCCACGGCAGCGTGTACGTGCCCTACAAGAAGCTGGGGGACGGGGACCTCATCAAGGGCTTCGAGAAGATGAACCAGATGCCCTTCGCGGAGGCGCGCAAGCTGGTGGAGCACCCGGTGGCCTGCATCGACTGCCACGACCCCTCCACCATGCAGCTGCGCGTCACGCGCCCCGGCTTCATCGAGGGCATCGCCGCGCTCAAGGCCAGCCAGGGCGTTCCCAACTTCAAGGTGAACGAGGACGCCACCCGTCAGGAGATGCGCACGTACGTGTGCGGGCAGTGCCACGTCGAGTACTACTTCAAGGGCAAGGAGAAGCGCCTCACGTACCCCTGGGCCAAGGGCATCAACGTGGACCAGATCATGGCCTACTACGACGAGGACGGGCACACCGACTGGACCCACGCGCTCACCGGCGCGAAGGTCCTCAAGGCGCAGCACCCGGAGTTCGAGATGTACAACCAGGGCATCCACGCGAAGAGCGGCGTGGCGTGCGCGGACTGCCACATGCCCTACCAGCGTGAGGGCGCGATGAAGATCAGCGACCACCACGTGCGCAGCCCGCTGCTCAACATCAACCGCGCCTGCCAGACGTGTCACAAGTGGAGCGAGGCGGAGCTGCTCCAGCGCGCGGAGACCATCCAGACGCGCACCTTCCAGACGCGCAACATCGCCATGGACGCGCTGGTGGACCTCATCCACGACCTGGAGAGCGCGCAGAAGGCGGGAGCGTCCGAGGAGTCCCTGGCCAAGGCGCGCGACCTGCAGAAGCGCGCCCAGTTCTACCTGGACTTCGTGGAGGCGGAGAACTCCATGGGCTTCCACGCGGACCAGGAGGCGGTGCGCATCCTGAGCAACTCCATCAACTTCTCCCGCCTGGGCCAGAACGCGCTGCGGCCTGGGGGCGGGGCCTCCACCGCCCCCAATCAGCGCCCCGCGGGAGCGCCCGCGGCCCCCGGAAGCGCGGGGGCTCCGCAGGGCTCGCGGTAGGGCGGTCAGTACTTCACGCGCACCAGGAAGACGTCGCCGCGCGTGGGCTTGAGCTTGTCCACGCCGAAGTCCGTGACGCGGTCCGTGTAGCCGAACAGGACCGCGTCCCCGTCCGGCATCAGCGTCACCGCCGGCACCGCCTCCACGCCGTACAGCTCCCCGCGAGCCTCCGGCGTGGCGCCCAGGAAGAGGCGCGACGCCAGGGGCTGACCCGTGGGGTCGAAGCGCTGGGTGAAGAGCTGCGCGGACCCCAGGCCGTCCGTGCCCGTGGTGCCGTTCTCCAGCCACGAGTACGTGTAGCCCACCACCAGCACCTCGCCGGTGGAGTGGATGGCCACGCCCTGCACGGACGCGTCCACGCCCAGGTCGTGCGCCCAGCGCTCGGTGCCGTCCGCGCCCGTCACCACCACGAAGGGGCTGGGGCTGGAGGCGCCCTTCAGCGACGCGCCCGCCCAGGAGAAGCTGCCCTGGAAGTCGCCACCCGCCACCACGTCCCCGGCCGCGTCGCGGCTCACGTCCCGGACGCTTCCCTTCACGCCGGGCCGCACCTTCGCCCAGCCGAGCGCCCCGTTGTCCCGGTACAGCGCCACGAAGGGGCTGCCCGAACCGGAGCCCTGCGTGACGTTGGTGCCGAAGCGCACCGTGCCCACGTAGCGCCCCGCCACCGCCACGCTGCCGTCCGCGCCGGGTGACAGGGACAGGGGCTCGGCGCCCGCGCCCTCGGACTCCGCGCTGCCCACGGCGAAGGCGCGCTCCGCGGTGCCGTCCGCCGCGAACACCGCCACGCCGGCCGAAGCGCCCTTCACCGCGTTGCCCAGGTCCACCGCGCCCGGCGCGGTATAGGCCACGTACAGCCTTCCTTCCGCGTCCGACGCCACGTCCTTCACGGTCAGCTCGCCGGGCACCGGGTGCGCCCAGAGCGTCGCGCCGTCCGCGGACAGCCTGGCGATGATGGCGCCGTTGCCGAGCTTGCCCGTGCCCAGGTCCACCGTGCCCTGGATGTTGCCGGCCAGGAGCATGCCGCCCGCGCCATCCGCCGCCACGCGGGCGTGCACGTCGGCGCGCAGCGCTTCGGGCGTGGGGTCCACGCGCACGTCGTAGGCGTGCGTCCACAGCGTCTGCCCCGCGCCGGAGCGCCGCGTGAGCACCAGCTCCACGGCGTCATCCGTGGGGTTGCGCGCGTCCAGGTCGTCGTAGCCGTGCACGGCGGCGGTGAAGAGGTCCCCGGTGGTGGCGTCCACCGCCAGGTCCAACGCGAGGTCGTCCTGGGCCGCGCCTTCCCGGGCCAGCCACAGCGTGGCCCCCGAGGCGGGCGGTACGGTCTCCGGCTCCTTGACCGGAGGCGGTTGGGTCTGCGGGTTCTCATTGCCCGGCGGCGTCTGCGTGCCGCTCCCCGGAGGTGGAACGTCGCCCGGCACCCCGGGCTGCTCCGCCGGGGGACACCCCATCTTCGAGTCCTGGCAGTCGTCCGGGTCGGGCGTCTCCGCCCCGCC
>NZ_RAVW01000034.1 GCF_003611585.1 Corallococcus exercitus
CATCGGCTTCTCCGTGTGGAGCCAGCTGCGGCTCCAGCGGGCCTGCCACGGGCCGGACGTCGCGCCCCGGCACTACTGGGTGCCGGCCGTGCTGCCGCTGCTGGGGGCCGGCGTGGCGCTGTCCGCGCGGCTGTCGCGCCAGGTGGACTGGCGCGGCCGGGGCTACCGGTTGGATGCGAAGGCGCGCCTGGGTGAAGCCCAGCCGGCGCGGGCCAGCGTGTAGACGGGACGGCGGACGCGACGATGCAGCCAGCTCCCCACCTGTTCCACCGCGCTCGCCACGGTGCCTCGCAAGGGCGGTCCAGCCGAGCGCAACAGCGGCGCGGCGGACCGGAGGCTGCCTCCGGGGCCGCTCGGCGAGAGCATCGCGGCGAAGGCATGCGCGACGACGCGCAGGTACTCGCGGGCCATCACCCGCATGCGGGGCTCCTCGGAGGAGAGCAGCGCCATGGAGGCGCGCGCGCCGCGAGGGCTGTGCTCCCAGTAGTGCAACAGTCCCATGCGCAGCGCCCGCATGCCCTCGTCCTGCCCGGCGAAGGCGCTGTAGAGCGCGGAGGCGAGCGCGACGCGCGTGCGCTGGGCCGGCCGCCGCGCGTGGGCGTAGTGCTCCAGCGCGCGGGTGATGTGGCCCGGGTGGCGGTGCAGCGACTCCTGGAGGGCGCGGGCATCGTGGAAGCAGGACGCCATGCCGCTCGCGGTGAGCGGGTGGCAGCACGCGGCGGCGTCGCCCACGAGCACGGCGCTGCCCATCCCCACGGTCTCCGCCAGCCAGTCGTCGTTGGAGGCCATGCGCACGGCGGGCCGCGCCTCCAGCGCCCGCCAGACGGCCTCCCTCAGCCGCGAGGGCAGGGCGAGCAGCAGCTCCGGCCGGTCCCGCAGCGTCTGGACGGTGCTGCCCAGGGGCAGGTCCACCATCACGCGCGCCAGGCCGGGCTGGATGGCGTAGGCCAGCGCATGCACGGCGCCTCCCACGAACTGGTGGCCGTGGTCGGGGTGGGTCAGGCAGTCGCTGTCCACCGTCACGCCCAGCATGGTGGACAGGCGCTTGTGGTGCTCGGCGATGCCCAGCATCCGCCGCACGGGCGAAGCGCGTCCGTCCGCGGCCACGAGCAGCCGGGCGCGCACGGTGTGCTCGGTGCCCGCGTGGGTGTAGCGCAGGCGCACGCCGTGCCCGTCGTTGTGCTCCACGGCCGTCACACGGGCCCGGGCGCGCGCGGTGACGCCGCGCCGCCGCGACACCGACTCCAGCAGGGGCACGGTGAGCGTGGCGTGTTCGAGCGACAGCCCGGTGACACCGCGACCGTAGGGCAGGACGAGGGTGCGGGCAGGGGCATGGAAGCGCACCGCGAAGCCGCGCACGGGCTGGGCCTTCCAGCCCTCCACCACGTCCCCGAAGCCCAGCGCGCGCAGGTCCTGGATGCCGGCGGGGTGGAGCAGCTCGCCCGCGAGCTGTTTGTGCCGGTCCACGCCCGCGTCGAGCAGCAGGACGGACAACCCCAGCTCGGCGAGCGCCGCCGCCACCGCGCAGCCCGCGGGCCCACCTCCGGCTATCACCACCTCGGCGTCCTCCACGTGGCCTCCGCTCGGATTCCAGACACCATGTCTGGCATTGACTACTTAGCCATTGATGCGCGGTACCGCACGCAGAGGAGGCAGGCATGAAGGAGCAGGGAGCGTCATTCTGTCGCACGCAGCTGCCCCGGGTTTCCCGGACGTTCGCGCTCAACATCCCCTTGTTGCCCCAGCCCCTGGACCTCGCGGTCACGGTGGCCTACCTGCTGTGCCGCATCGCGGACACGCTGGAGGACGAGGCCTCCGGGCAGGACCAGGAAGCGCTGCTCGAGGAACTGGGGACCCTGGTGTCGCTGGCGCCAGGCTGGGAAGCCCAGGCCCGTTCCTTCGCGCGAAGGGCGCGGCTCGCCCTGCGGGACGAGGCGCCCCCCGCGGAGGCCGAGCTGGTGCTGGAGACCCTGACGGTGCTCCAGACCCTGGCCTCGCTCCCCTCCTGGGTCCACCCGCCCATTGCCCGGTGCGTGCGCACGATGACCGGCGGGATGAGACAGATGCAGCGGCTGCACGGCGGGAGCGGGCAGGTCATGGGGCTGCCCGACCTCCAGGCGACATTCATGTATTGCTATTACGTGGCCGGCGTCGTGGGCGAGATGCTGACCGGGCTCTTCATCGCCAGCTCACCCCGGGTCGCCTGGCGCCATGAAAGGCTCACGCCGCGGGCGCCTGCCTTTGGCCGGGCCCTGCAGCTCACCAACATCCTGAAGGACGTGCGCGAGGATTTAGACCGGGGATGCTGCTGGCTGCCCAGGGACCGCATGGCCGCGCATGGCCTCACACCCGCCACGCTGGCCCTGCCGTCCTTGCGCTCGCGGGCGGTGGCGCTGATGGACGAGCTGGTGGAGGTGGCGCGCCGGGAGCTGGAGGTCGCGCTCGAATACTCCCTGGCCCTTCCCCGCGAGGAGCCCGGCCTGCGGCTGTTCTGCCTCTACCCGCTCTTCTTCGCGGTCGCGACGCTCGACGCGGTGGAGGGCAACCCCGCGGTGCTCGAACCGGAGCCGGTGAAGATTGACCGGGAGACGGTGGTGACGCTGATGCGGCTCACGCAGGAGTGCGTGGACTCGGATGAAGCTCTGCGAGCGCTCTACGCCAGGTGCTCGCGAATCCCCCGGGACGGCATGGAGGCCCGGCTCTGATGCGGCAGGCGCGCGACGTGCTGGCCCGGACGCAGGAGGCGGATGGCTCCTGGAAGGGCGACTACAGCGGTCCGCTGTTCCTGGCCCCGGTGTACGTGGCCGGGCTGTACGTGATGGGACGCTCGCCGGACGCGCGCCTCCGGGACGGGCTGGTCGCGTACATGCGCGCCCGCCAGGGCGCGGATGGCGGCTGGGGGCTGGACGTGGAGTCGCCTGGCCTCGTCTTCACGACGGTGCTCAACTACGTCGCGCAGCGGCTGCTGGGCGTCGGCGCGGACGACCCGGGCCTCCTCCGCGCGCGGACGTGGTTCCTTCCCCGGGGGGGCCCGCTGGGCAGTGCGTCCTGGGGGAAGTTCGTCCTCGCCCTGCTGGGGCTCTACGAATACGAGGGCCTGGCGCCCGTGCCTCCCGAGCTCTGGCTGTTGCCGCGAGCGCTGCCGTTCCATCCATCGCGCCTCTGGTGCCACTGCCGCATGGTGTACCTGCCCATGGGCTGGCTCTACGGCCGCCGGGCCCGCGCCAGGGAGACACCGCTGTTGGCCGAGCTGCGGCGCGAGCTGTATCCCCAGCCCTACGCGGACGTGGACTGGAAGGCGGCGCGCGGCCGGGTGGCCGGGACCGATGCCTACACTCCCCACGGCCTGCTGCTGCGCGCCGTGCACCGGGTGCTGGGCCTGTATGAGCGCTTCCATTCGAAGCGGCTGCGGGCCCGCGCGCTGGAGGAATCCCTGGCGTTGATTCGCGGAGAGGACGCGGCGACGCATTCCATCTGCATCGGGCCCATCAACAAGGTCTTCAACACGGTGGTGTGGCACGTGGCGCGGCCGGACGGCCCGGAGGTGCGGGCCCACCTGGAGCGCCTGCCGGACTACCTCCAGGGGACGGGGGAGGGCATCACGTTCAACGGCTACAACTCCTCGCAGCTCTGGGACACCGCCTTCGCGGTGCAGGCGCTGGTGGCCTCCGGCGCGACGGCCGGGGCGCGAGACACGCTGGAGCGCGCGGGCCGCTTCCTGGAGGCGCAGCAGGTGCTGGAGGATTCACCGGACGCCGCGCGCCACCACCGGCACCCGAGCCGGGGCGGGTGGCCCTTCAGCACGCGCGAGCACGGCTGGCCCATCAGCGATTGCACGGCGGAGGCGTTGAAGGCGTGTCTGTTGTTGGAGCCGCTCGGGCTCAACCGCGTGCCGCACGAGCGCCTGGAGCAGGCCGTGGCGTTCATCCTGTCCTTGCAGAACCGCGACGGGGGCTGGGCCACCTACGAGCGGCAGCGGGGGCCGCGCTGGCTGGAGCGGTTCAATCCCTCGGACGTGTTCGCCGGCATCATGGTGGACCCCAGCTACGTGGAGTGCACGTCGGCCTGCGTGCAGGCGCTGGCCGCGTGGCGAAAGGCCCATCCGGAGGCCCCGGTGGGTCGGGCCATCGCTCGGGGCGCGGACTTCCTGCGCCGCCAGCAGCGTCCGGACGGAAGCTGGGAGGGGGCCTGGGGCGTGTGCTTCAGCTATGGCACGTGGTTCGGCGTCACCGGCCTGGTGGCCGCGGGCGCGAAGGCCGGAGACCCGGCGTTGCGCGGGGCGGTCGCGTTCCTGAAGGCCCACCAGCGCGAGGACGGCTCCTGGAGTGAGACCATCCAGGGCTGCCGCGAGCGCCGCTGGGTGGAGGGGCGCACCGGCCACGCGGTGACGACGTCCTGGGCCGTGCTGTCCCTGGTGGCCGCGGGCGACGGGGAGCACGACGCCACGAAAAGGGGCGTGGCGTGGCTCCGCGCGACGCAGGGGCCGCACGGCCAGTGGCCCCCGGAGCCCCTGGCCGGCGTGTTCAGCCGCACCTGCGCCATCCACTACGACGCCTACCTGCGCATCTTCCCGCTGTGGGCGCTGTCGCTCGCGGAAGCGACAGGTGAAGGCGTCACGGCGCGCGGAGGCTCAGCGTCCCCAGGTAGTCCGCCTTGCCCAGGTTGACGCCGTTGTGCCGCAGGAGCGCGTACGAGTGGGTGAGGTGGAAGTAGAAGTTCGGGACGATGTGCTCCAGGAAGTTGTCCGCGCCGCTCATCACCTTGCCCTCCCACCGGGGATTGGAGATGACGCGGGTGGCCGCGCCCTCGAAGTCCTTCGCCGTGAGCGTGTCCAGGTACTCGATGGTGGACCGGACGCGGGCGCCGAGCTCCTCCAGCGTCTGCTCCGTGTCCGCGTGCGACGGCGCCGCCTTGCCTGTCAGCCGCGAGGCCCCCAGCTTCGCGGCGTCACAGGCGATCTGCACCTGCTTGACGAACGGGAGCTGATCCGGCGCCAACCGGAAGCCCAGGTAGAGGTTCGGGTCGAAGGACTTCGCCTTGGCGTGGGCCGCGGCCGTCTCCAACCACTTGCCCAACTGCCCGAGCTGCTTCTTCATCTGGGAAAAGGTCTCGAAGTACATGGGCGCGCAAGCTAACGGGACGGCCGTTGCCGCGCGAGCCAATCCGCGGGGCGTCCGGTCCCCAATCCCGGACGCCCCGCGTCACGCCGCGCTCACGCGCGGAGTCAGAAGGTGATGGTCAGGTCATGCAGGATGGCCGAGCACCCCGTCTTCGTTCCCGCCTCGTTGCCCGAGGTGTCGCCCACGCAGGTGATGTTCTGCACCATGCGCGTGTTCCCGGGGACCTGCGGGAAGGACCAGGCGTCCAGCGAGTGCCCCGTGTCCGTATACGACCAGGTGAACTCGGGCCCGATGTAGTAATTCGAGATGGGATACGGCGCCGGCGAGACGCTCAGGATGGGCGCCGCGGTGGTGGCGACGTGGTACCACTGGCCCCCGAAGACACGGGTGTCTCCTCCACCCGTTTCGGTCCCCCAGATGTACATGCCGACCCATAGTTCGTTGGTGTTGCGCACCTCGAACTCGAAGTTGATGTCGATCCGCGGCCCGTGACCGGCGAAGTCCGCGTCGCCGTTCGTGCGGGGCGGGACGTAGAACGCCAACGGGAAGGCGTTGATGGTGACGCTGGACAGGCCCTGCTCCGTGGTGGCCACGGACGGCTCCGCCGGGACCTCCGACGACTCGAGGGTCTCAGGGCCGCCGCAGGCCCCCAGCAACAGCGCGGCCGCCGGCACGGCGTAGGACACGAAACGATTCAACATGGGTGACTCCTGGGCGCGGGTGGAAGACGCGCCCAGGAGTACCGGGCTTCATGGACAGCCAACATGCCTCTGACGCCAATGCCTCTCAGCGTGGGACGAAGCGGCCCGTGGCGGGGGTGAGCTGGCCATGCGGTTCGCTTCCTTTCAGGCCTTGAAGGTCATCAGCGGCTTGAGCCGGGCCACCTCGCGGACGATGTCGGCGTCCACCTGCGAGGCGATGACGGGGCCGATGGGCTTGTAGGCGGCGGGGGCCTCCTCGATGCGGCGCTCGGCCCGCAGCGCGATGCAGTCCACCCCCGTCAGGCCCAGGTCCTCCTCGCGGTGCTTCGTGCCACCTCGCGACATGGAGAAGCGCGAGTGCGCCCGGCCCGCCCCATGCGAGGCCGACGCCAGCGCCTTCGCGTTGCCCAGGCCCCGCATCAGGTAGGACGTCGCCCCCATGGAGCCGGGGATGATGACCGGCTGGTCCTCCTCGGCCGGGCAGGCCCCCTTGCGCGCCAGCCAGCCGCCTTCCCAGGGCAGGGTGATGTTGTGGGGCACGTCGTAGACGAGCGGCGCCTCCACGTCCCCGAACAGCTCCCGCAGCGTCTGCCGCACCAGCTCCGCGAGCAGCAGCCGGTTGAGGAAGGCGTAGTTGGCCGCGGTGGCCTCGGCCCGCAGGTACTCGCGCACCTTCGCCGGATCCGCGAGCGGGAAGAGGCCGCTCGCCGGGTGGGGCGCCCCCGTGGGCCACGCGGCCCGCGCCCGCTCCTGCCATGCGCGCCCCACGTGCTTGCCCAGGTCCCGCGAGCCGGAGTGCACCATGAACGCCAGCTGCCCCTCCCGCACGCCCCAGGCCCACGCCCGCGCGCGGTCCACCACCGCCTCCACGCGCTGCACCTCCACGAAGTGGTTGCCGCCGCCAATGGTGGCCAGCCCGGGGTCACGCACCACGCCCTCGCGCCGCAGCCCGGTGGGCGCCCAGGCCGGGTCGCCTTCCAGCGCACCGCCCAGATGGACGCGCCCGGACTCTCGCTCCAGCTGTCCCAGGTCCACCCGGGCCGCCATGCCCAGCGGCTGGTCCACCGTCTCCTGGAGCCAGCCGGGCAGGCCGTCACGCAGCAGCGCCTCCAGCGCGCGCGAGCCCTGGGCGACGTCCCGCGTGCCGAAGAAATAGTGCCCCTTCATCCGCTCGACGAAGGCGTCGCGGCGGGCGAGGAAGGCGTCCACGGGCAGGTCCGCGACGTGCAGGCGCATGCCGCAGTTGATGTCCGTGCCCACGGCTCCAGGCACCACCAGGCCCTCCGTGTGGACCACCGACCCGATGGCCACCCCGGAGTCGCCCGGATGGAAGTCCGGCGTCGCGCGCACCTGCTTCACGCGGCCACCGTTCGGATGATGGAGCGCGGCGAGCGCCGCGAGTTGTTGAAGCGCCTTGCCCTCCACGGGCAGGTCCGGGGGAAGCAGGACCTCCGCGGGGGGCGCATGGGGATGGGCCTGGAGGCGGACCGTGTAGACACGACCGTCGTAGGCAACGTCGAGCCCCTCGCGGGCAAGTGCCCGCAGGAGCCGGTTGAGTTTCGGCTGCATGACCTTCTCGGAATCTGACCCGCCTGACAGGCCGGGGGACGTGAGCGATGGATTCGAGACCTCGGGTCAGCAGCCGCGGTCGGGACGCCGGAGCGTCCGCGCCCCCAGGGACGCCCGGGAGGGACGCGCCTTACGAATACATCGCCGCCTTGTTTCCCTCGGCGAGGAAGTAGGCGCTGTTCACGAGCGCCAGGTGGCTGAACGCCTGCGGGAAGTTGCCAATCATCCTGCGCTGGTCGGGCAGGTACTCCTCGGCGAGCAGGCCCACGTCGTTGCAGAGCCCCACCAGCTTCTCGAAGAGCTTCCGCGCGTCCTCGGTCCGTCCCAGCATGTGGTAGGTGTTCGCGAGCCAGAAGGAGCACGCGAGGAAGGCGCCTTCCTCACCGGAGAGGCCGTCCACGCTCGCCTCCGTCCGGTAGCGCAGCACCAGCCCGTCCGGCATCAACTCCTCCTCGATGGCTTTCACCGTCCCGGCGATGCGGGGGTCCTCCGGCGGGAGGAACCCGCTGAGCGGGATGAAGAGCAGGCTCGCGTCCACGCCCTTCGAGCCGTAGTACTGCGTGAACGTCCCCCGCTTCGCGTCGTAGCCCTTGCTGCACACCTCGTCGTGGATGGTCTGCCGCAGCTTCACCCACGGTGCCTTGTCATCCTTCAGGCCGTACTTCTCGATGGCGCGCACCCAGCAATCGATGACGATCCACGCCGACACCTTGGAGGCGGTGAACGAGTGCGTCGGGCCGCGCATCTCCCAGATGCCGTGGTCCGTCTCGGTCCAGACCTCCGACACGCGGGTCGCGAGGCTGCGGAGCGCCTTCTGTCCACGCTCCGTCATCTTGCCCGCCTGCTCCGCATGGATGTAGAGGACCGCGGCGAACTCGCCGAGCACGTCGAGCTGGAACTGTGAGTAGGCCCCGTTGCCGATCCGCACGGGACGGGCTCCTTCGTAGCCTTTCAGCCAGTCCAGCGTGACCTCGGTGAGGCGGCGCTCGCCCCGGATGCCGTACATGATCTGGAGCTGATCCGGAGCGCCGCCCACCGCGTGCTCCAGCCAGTGGCCGAACGCATCCGCTTCGTCCAGCAGCTTGGCGCGCATGAGCGCGTTCAGCGTGAGGACCGAGTCGCGGATCCAGCAGAAGCGGTAGTCCCAGTTGCGCTCACCGCCCGGGGTCTCCGGGAGGCCGAACGTGGGCGCGGCGACCAGCGCTCCCGACGGCTGGAAGCTGCACGCCTTGAGGGTGAGCAGGGAGCGGGTGACCACTTCGTCGTAGCGGGGCGGCAGGTGCAGCCGCGAGGCCCAGTCCTCCCAGTAGGCCTCCGTCTCACGCAGGGCGACCTCGGGATCGAGCGCCGCGGGGACGTCATCGTAGGGCCGGGCCCAGGAGAGCACGAAGGGGATCCGCTGGCCGGCCTGCACCGTGAACTCCGACTCGAAGGCAGGCGGCTCCTTGCCGGTGCCGCCTCGGAAGTACACCGCATCCGGACCGGCGATGGCGGTGGAGGACCCGTCCTTCCTGCTGACGAGCGGAACGGTGTAGCCATTGGCGAACCGGGGGCGCAGCTCGGAGCGCATCGCCACCGTGCCCCGGATGCCCTCCACCCAGCGCACCAGGTGGGGGTTGCCCTTGCGGATGGGCATGAAGTCCACGACGCGCACCGCGCCCTCGTCCGTCACGAACTCCGTCTCCAGGATGAGCGTCTTGCCACGGTAGCGCCGGCGCACCTCGCGCACGGGCGCCTTCGGGGCGAGCTTCCACCGGCCGTTGTCGGGCGTCCCCAGGAGGGACGTGAAGCACGCGTCCGAGTCGAAATCCGGGAGGCAGAGAAAGTCGATGGAGCCATCCCGGGCCACGAGCGCGGCCGTGTACAGGTCTCCGAGGAGTGCGTGGTCCTCGATGAGCAGGCCCGGTTCCTTCCGGGTGCTGCTTGCCCATCCGGTCCTGGGTGCTTCGCTCGTCCGCGGAGTCGTCTCTGTCGAATTCATGAAATGCCTCTCGGCCTGGGGTGGGGGGTCCAGGAAAAGGTAGGCGCCGGTACTCCGGATGCAATCGCGCGGAAGGAGGGGCTCCTTTCGTGGGAGGAACTCAGGGGAGGGCAGCGGACGGGGGCCACCCGGGCCGTGCGCCTGAACAGTCGGGGAACGCCAACGCAGCGGTCCCAGCCCAGGCTGCGATATGACCCTCGAGGGCCTGCTCCGGGATGGCAGGCGCACTCCGGATTGGAAGGGAACGTTCTCATGACGGTGGCTGTCCTACGGGCCCAGGCCCCGGAGTTCGATGTGGCGTCCGTCCTGGACCGCTTCCCGGACTGCCACCCCAATGCCGTCTGGCTTCAGGGGGAGCAGGGGCTGCCGGGAAGACATTCGACCTCTGGCTTCAACCTCACCCTGGTGGAGGACGGGGAGGGCACGCTGCACGGGCCCGTCGCCGCGGCCCGCCGGCAACTGGAGGTGCTGGCCCCGTTGCTCATGGAGCTGCGGCAGTTGGCCATCCCCTGCGTCGTGGACTTCGGGCTGTTCGTCGGCTCCTCCCTCCACTTCACCAGCTCCATCCACTTCCCACCCGACGACGTCCGGTGGTTCGCGGAGCAGGGCATCGCCCTGGCCGTCTCTGCCTACCCGACCGCCGACGAGGAGCCGGAGGACGGGTAGGCATGCAATGAACGCCAGGCGCGGATTCAGGAAGGAAGTCTGTCATTGAAACGGTAGGGTGCGTTTCCCCTCCGGAAGATTTCCTTCCGGCATGGCTCTGGTCGAGGCCTCCTTGAACCGCTTCCCCTTCCTGATGCGCACGCTGCGCACCGGCACGCTCTGCCTCCTGGGCGCCAGCGCGCTGCTGGCCGCCTGTGATTCCAACGATGATCCGCCTCCCAACCCCACCCCGGTGGACACCTCGCCGCGCACGCTGACGCTGCTGCAGACGAGCGACCTGCACACCAACATCTTCCCGTGGGACTACTTCACCGGGAAGCCGGACGCGAAGCGCGGCCTGGCCAAGGTGGCCACGCTCATCAAGCAGGAGCGCGCGAAGAACCCGGACTGCACGCTGCTCGTGGACACCGGTGACACCATCCAGGGCTCGCCGCTGGGCACCTACTACGCCCTGGTGGACAACGCGCCCAAGCACCCCATGGCCGCCGCCATGAACGAGCTGGGCTACGTCGCCATGGCCCTGGGCAACCACGAGTTCAATTACGGCCAGGACGTCCTCGGCAAGTTCAAGGGCGAGGCGAACTTCCCCCTCCTCGGCGCCAACGTGCGCAAGAGCGACGGCACCGAGGCCTTCACCCCGTACGTGATGACCACGGTGTGCGACGTGAAGGTCGGCATCCTCGGCCTGGTGACGCCGGGCGTGGCGACGTGGGAGCGCAAGGACAACATCACCGGGCTGCGCTTCGACGACCCGCTGGAGACCGCGAAGGCCTACGTGCCGAAGATGAAGGAGGCCGGCGCGGACGTGGTGGTGGTGGCCATCCACAGCGGCCCGGACAAGCAGCCCACCGGCAGCGCGACCAGCCCCGAGTCGTGGCTCGCGGACTACGCGGACCCCACGAAGTGGACCGACCGGGGCAACATCGCCGGTGAGAACGAGGCCGCGCAGATTGCCCAGCAGGTGGCGGACGTGGACGTGCTCCTCACCGGCCACACCCACCAGCCCATCCCGAAGATGCTGCTGAAGAACGCGCAGGGCCGCGAGGTCCTCCTCACGCAGCCCAACCGCTGGGGCAGCCACCTGGCCCACGTGCAGCTCAACGTCACCTGGAACGGCGAGCGCTGGGGGGTGGAAGCGCACGACTCGCAGCTCCACGCGGTGGACGACACCGTGGCGGAGGACGCCACCGTCAAGGGGCTGGTCCAGGCCTACCACGACACCACGGTGGCCTACGTGAACCAGAAGATTGGCAGCACCACCGCGCCCTTCACGGGCGGCTTCCCCGGACGCTACGTGGACAGCCCCCTGGCGGACCTGCTCAACATCGTGCAGGAGGAGGCCGCGGAGGAGGCCGGCTTCCCCGTGGACCTGTCCGCGACCGCCATCTTCTCCAATGACGTGGCGCTGCCGGCGGGGGACGTCACCCTGCGCGACGCCTACAGCGTCTACATCTACGACAACACGCTGTACGTGATGGAGATCAACGGCTCCATCCTCCGGCGCGCGCTGGAGATGAACACGCTGTACTTCAAGCAGCTGGACGGGGCCAACCTGCCCGCGAAGCCCGCGGACGCGAAGGCCACCACGCCCTCCGTGGCGGACTACAACTGGGACCTCTACTCGCGCATCGAGTACGGCTACGACCTGACGAAGCCCGCGGGCTCCCGGCTCACGCACCTGCGCTTCCAGGGCCAGGACGTGCGGGACGACCAGGTCTTCCGCATCGCCGTGAACAACTACCGCGGCGGTGGCGGCGGCGGGTACAGCATGTTCAAGGAAGGCCGCCTGCTGTGGTCCTCCGCGGACGGCGTGCGGGACTACGTCGCGCGCTACATGCAGTCGCACCAGGGCCTGGCGCCGGACGTGGTGAACACCTGCAACTTCACGCTCGCGCCCGACCTCTACACGCCGTACTTCCAGGCCACGCTCGGCCCGGCGAAGTGCGCGCCCGCGAAGTGAGTTAGGGGCCCAGGGGCGCCCGGTGGACAGCCCTCCTCCCCGGAGGGCACGTCCCACCGGGCCTCCCGTGTTCCTACCTTCCCGCGGATGGCCGATCCGCGTGAGTCCGCATGGTCACCTACCGCCTGCGCAAGCTTCTCCGCGAGCCCTATTGGCTGCTGCTCAGCGGCATGGTCGCGGTGGGCGTGGTGCTGGGAACCGCGCTCGCCCGCGTGGAGACCGACTCCGGATGGGGCCTGTTGGGCCACGCGTGGCCGGGGGACGTGGATGACATGCGTGGCGCGCTGGGAACGCTGCTCGGGTTCCAGATCACCGTGCTCACCCTCGTCGTGTCCCTGAACGCGCCGGTCATCCAGTCCGCAGCGAATCAGTATTCAACCCGGCTGGTGCCCATCTACCTGAAGAGCGCGCCGCTGCGCCGGGCCCTTCCCTTCTTCGCCCTCTCCAGCAGCTTCATCCTCGCGGCCGTCCGGGAGCTGGGCATCATCGAGGACCATGGCGTCAGGCCCCGGCCCGTGCTGTCCGTGGCCATCGTCCTGGTCCTCGTGGCGCTCTGCCTGCTCATCGTCTTCCTGGTCCGGACCTTCCGCTTCCTGCGGGTGGAGCGCGTCCTCAAGCTCGTCCAGCACCTCATCGTGTCCGCGACGGAGCGCCGCATCCAGGCCCGGCTGAAGCGCCTCCCGCTGGACCCGGCGGCGACCCTGCGGCTGCCGGCGGATGCCACGTCGCTCCTGGCTTCCACCTCGGGCTACCTCGCGGAGGTGAACCTCCAGGCCCTCACGCGGCTCGCCCGGAAGTGGGGCGTGCGGGTCCGCATCGGCATCACCCTGGGCGAGTACATCGACCAGGAGGCGGTCGTCGGCTGGGTGGTGGCGGACAGGGGCGGGCCCGTGGCGGCCTCCGTGCTCCACGCCCTCGCTGGCACGTTGATCATCACGTCGGCGCGCGATCCCGACTGCGACCCTTCATTCGGGCTGCGCACCCTCGTCGACGTCGCGAACCGGGCCCTGTCCTCGTCCTCGAACGACGCGTACACGGCGCGGCAGGCGCTCCACCAGATCCGCTCGGTGATGCGCCGGCTGGCGGCCCTGCCCCAGGGGGACTGGAACGTCATCGACCCCGACGGCAGCGCTCGCGTCTCCGTCGTGGCCCTGCGGCTGCGCGACTACCTCTTCCTCGCCGTGGATGGTCCCCTCCACTACGCGGGGGGCGACCCCGAGGTGCTCGAAGAGGTGCTGCAAATCGCCCTCACCGTGGGGCTGGTCGCGCGCGACGCGGAGGACCGGGCCGCGGCGCACGCGCTCCTCGCCCGGGTGCTCGCGGAGGTCCAGGGCTCCCCGGAGCCGGACCGCTTCCACCGCCTGCTCACCCAGGCGGAGCGCGTCCGGGCCTCCTTCCAGGGTGAGCGCCGCGCGAGCGTCGAGCGGGGACGCGCGGACTGGCTTCCGGACTGACGGGCCGTCGTCAGTGGCGGACCTCGCGGGGGGCGTGAAGCCCATGAGGAAGTCGTCCGCAACCGGGTGGCGGGAGCGTTGGCGAGGTCGCGCGCGAATGAAACGAGGTCAACAGGGAAGCCTCCCGAGGGAGGAACCGGGCGTCCCATCAGGAGGGTGCAACATCCGGCAGGTCACTCGCCCCTGCCTCCGGGAGCGGTTTGCCGGCGGATGCAAGGTGTGGATGTTCCGCCATGTCATCCCATGAGGGGGAAGTCCATGCGCACACTGCCGTCGAAACGGATGTCATTGCTCACCGAGCGCGAAGCCCAGCTCGTCCTGTCCAGCGCCCCACGCAACCTCGCCGAGCTCTCGCCGCGAGAGCTGCGCGGGCGCATCGTGCGCACGCGCCGCCTGATGGAGAAGTACCAGGACGCGGCGCAGCGGCAGCGCAGGGAGGCGCTTCGCAAGGAGCTGCCCTCCCGCTCCCGCCGCGCCGAGGGCAACCGCAACACCCTCCAGAAGGCCGAGTACTTCGCCCTCACCCTGGCGCGTTTCGAGAAGCGGCTCGCGCTGCTCGAGCGCAAGGCCCAGGTCCGGACCCGCGCCGCGAGCAGCCCCGGCCCCCGGCGTGCGAAGCGCGCGGCCCCGGCCCGCGCGGCCATGGAAGGACGCAAGCCCGCACGGCGGACGCGTGTCGCCGGGCGCACCGCGAAGGCCGCCGCACCGCGCGCCTCCCGTCAGAAGCGGGGAGGGGCCCTGAAGCAGGAGCGCTTTCCCTCCCTCAAGCGTCAGGCCCAGGCCTCCGGCAGGGGCCGCCGGACGCAGGGACAGCGGGACGCGCGGCGCTGAGCGCGGGGCGCCCTGGTGGCGGTAGAACGCCTCCTGCACGGCGAGGCGTTCCATTCCCCGGGCCAGGCAGCGCGCCCAGGCCCGCGTGCTCCGCGCGCCCCGGCTCAGGGCCGGACGACGTCCTGGATGAACCGGCTCAGTGACTCCGCCATCTTCTGGTGCGTGGCGGCGGAGGGATGCCAGTCCTCGCCGACGCCGTCGGCGAAGGGGTTCTGCATGGCCATGACGTGGCGGTGGACGCGGGCGTCACCCTGGCGCTGGCGCTCCGCCACGAGCTCGGTGAGCCACTCGCCGACGTGCGCGGACGTCACCACGCCCTGCCGTTCCATCCGCTTGTAGCCGTCCGTCATGCTGCCCAGCGTGCAGACGATGTGCGCGCGAGGATGCAGCGTGCGAAGCCGTGTGAGGAAGGTCCGGTAGGCGGCCTTGAAGGCCGCTTCGTCCGGAAGGAACGCGGCGGTGCCAGCGCCCGCGAACGTGTCGTTGGTGCCAGCGTTGATGACAATCACGTCCGGCGAGTCGTTGGAGAAATCCCAGGCGATGGGCGCATCCGGGACCACGCGCTCATAGACGTCGGGCAGCAGCCCGGACGTGGACAGGTCCAGGTTGCGGTACACGCCGTGGCCCGAATAGCAGACGAACACGGCCTCCGCGCCCAGCCGCCGGGCCGTGAGCCAGCCATAGCTCCGTCTGGGATTCTGGTGCTTCGCCGTGAAGGTGGGCGCCTTCGAGGAGGACGACTCCGGGACGAAGGTGACGTCGGTGCCGTAGCCGCAGGTGATGGAGTCCCCGACGAACTCCATCCGCGGCCCCGTGTGCCTTGGCGGCTCCCGGAGCTCGCCATGCACCTCCAGCGCCACGAGGGTGCTGGTGCCCACCAGGGACTCGGTGCGCTTGAAGACCTCCACCGTGTGCAGGCCCACGGGGAGGCCGCTGGTGAGCACGTAGCTGCCCTGGCCGGGCCGCACCGCGAGGAGCCTGGGCGGTGCCCCGTCCACCACCACGTCGAAGTGGTTGGTCCCCACGTCGCCGCCTGCCCCCGCGTCGTCGAGCCGCATCCGCACGGCGTCTCCCCAGAAGCGCATGTGAACCGTCACGCCCGGGTGGGAGAAGACGACCCCGGTGTTGGAGCGGTACGTCCGGCCCACGTACCGCACGCGTGCATCCGCGGCGGGAATGTTCACCCAGGTCATGGCAGGGCTTTCCGGTGTGGGGGAGGGGGCCCTGCACGCGGCCAGCGCCAGGCCCATGCCAAGGCAGACGCCCCGGACGCTCCGTGCGAAGGCAGGGATGAACGAGAGGTCGGGCACGCAGTCACAGCGTACACCCGGGATGGACGGGGGCCGCCAGATGCCAGCCGTGAACAGCTCATGCTAGATGGCTTGCAGTCCCTATCCTCACCATCCGGATTCCGATGAACCGATTGACTGTCTTTCCTTCCTGGCGCCTGTCGGGCCTGCCCCGCTTCCGTCTGGCATTGCTGGCGCTGCTGGCGGTGCTGGGCACCGGCTGTGGTTCCGACCCCCAGCCGCAGCCCCAGGCCCAGGCCCCTGTGTTCGTGGAGTCCACGCAGTCCGCCGTCAACGTGCTGGCCAACGAGACGGTGCACTTCCACGTCACCGCGAAGGATGACGCGCAGCGGGCCCTGGGCTTCAGCTGGGAGGCCAGCGCGGGCGTCCTCGAGCCCGCCCTGAGCACCGCGACGGCCAGCGACGTGCGCTGGAAGGGCCCGGAGTGTCTGCCCGCCGGAACGCGCGTCAAGGTGACGGTGACCCTCACCCATGACGTGGCGCCCGCCACCACCCGGACCTTCCTGCTCTCCGTCGTCGCGTGCCCGGAGTCGCCGGCCGTCGCCGGGAACGCCCTCGCCTCGCTGATGGTGCGTCCCGACGGAACGGTCTGGGAGTGGGGCACCTTCTCCAACAACTCGGGGGATGTCTCCTCGCCGCGCCAGGTCCCAGGGCTGACCGGCGTCAAGGCCGTGGCCGCTGGAGGGCTCCACTTCCTGGCCCTGCGCCAGGACGGCACCGTCTGGGCCTGGGGACTCAACATCCGCGGCCAGCTCGGAGACGGAACCACCTTCAACCGGGACGCGCCCGTGCAGGTGTCGGGGCTGAAGGACATCATCGCCCTGTCCACGGGCTACTACTCCACGCTGGCCCTGCGCCAGGACGGCACCGTCTGGGCATGGGGGGGCAACGAGTACGGGCAGCTCGGCGACGGGACGACCGTGGACCGCTCCGTGCCCGTCCAGGTGCTGGGCCTGACCCGGACCACCGCCCTGGCCATCAGCAGCGAGCATGCGCTGGCCGTGCTCGCGGATGGAACGGTCCGCGCGTGGGGACGCAATAGCTCCGGTCAGCTCGGCCTCGGGTCGTCCAGCCCGGACGCTGGCAGCCCCATCCCGCTCGTGGTGCCCTGGCTGACGGATGTCGTCTCCGTCTGCGCGAACTCCAGCCAGTCGTTCGCACTGCACGCCGACGGGGGTGCGTCGTCATGGGGCGTCAACTCGTATGGCATCCTGGGGGACCAGCTGCGAGGGGACTGGGCTGTTCCGGGCCGGGTGCCCCGGTTGGCCCAGGTGACCGCCCTGACCCTGGGGGACAACTTCGCGATGGCGCTGCTGGAGGATGGCTCCGTGCAGACCTGGGGAGACAACAGCTACGGCCAGCTCGGGGATGGGACGTACACCCGCCACGTCTCCCCGACGCGGGTGCCCGGGCTCGCGGGCGTCAAGGCCGTGGCGGCGGGCCGCGACCATGCCCTGGCCGTGCTCTCCGACGGGAGCGTGCGGGTCTGGGGCGACAACCGGTACCAGCAACTCGGCAGCTTGCCGGCCGCCGTGAACCGCAACGCGCCCGTGCAGGTGTTGGGGCTCAAGGATGTGAGCCGCGTGGCCGCGGGGGGGCGCCATTCCCTGGCCCTGCGCACGGATGGCACGGTCTGGGCCTGGGGGAGCAACCTCCTGGGCAGGCTGGGGCTGAAGGAGGAGCAGGCCGCCAGCACGACGCCGGTCCAGGTGCCGGGACTCGCCGGCGTCAAGAGCGTCGCCGCGGGCCTGGAGCACTCGCTGGCGGTGCTCGCCAACGGCACCGTCATGGCGTGGGGGAACAACAGCGTGTGGCAGCTGGGGGATGCCTCCCGCCCGCAGTCGTATGCCCCCATCCCCGTCGCCGGGCTGACCGGTGTCTCCGCCGTGTCCGCGGCCTCCTGGTACTCGCTGGCCCTGCGCGAGGACGGCACCGTCTGGGCCTGGGGCATCAATAACGCCGGCCAGCTCGGAGACGGGACCACCATCAACCGGGCCACGCCGGTGCAGGCGGTGGGGCTGACGCAGGTCACCGCCCTCTCCGCGGGCGCCTCCCACGCGCTGGCCTTGCGCGCGGACGGCACCGTCTGGGCGTGGGGAGACAACCTCTTCGGGCAGCTGGGGGATGGAACGAACAGCGACCGTCTCACGCCGGTGCAGGTGCCGGGACTGACGGGCGTCGTCGCCGTGGCCGCGGGGCAGTTCCACTCGCTGGCGCTGCGTCAGGACGGCACCGTCTGGGCCTGGGGGGACAACTCGGAAGGACAGCTCGGGGACCGCGCATCCACCACTCGCGTGACCCCCACGCAGGTGGTGGGGTTGGCGGGCGTCCAGCGCATCGCCGCGGGGGATGCCCACTCGCTGGCCGCTCCGGGAACGACCCCGCTCGTCACCTTCGGCTGGAACGTCTACGGACAGCTGGGGCTGGGCCCGGACTTCAAGGGACAATCGCGCGGGCAGGTCGCCGCGTTCCTCGGCGTTCGCGCCCTCGCGGCGAGCACTGAGCACACCCTGGCCGTGGCGAATGACGGCACCGTCTGGGCCTGGGGGGCCAATGTCTGGGGCCAGCTGGGTGATGGCGAGGCCGCGAACAGCCCCCGGCCAGTCACGGTGGCGCTGCCGTAGGCCGAGGGACACGCCGGGACTCGCCGCGAAAGGGCGAGCCCCGGTGTCGCCGCATTCGCGACCCGTGGGTCGGGTTTCCAGAGACCTGGCTTGTCGCTCTGAGTCCTTGAGAGCTGGGAGGTGTCGTCCGAGATGAGCACCGAGGTCGCGCAGCGGATCCTGGATGGAAGGTGGAAGCACGCGACCGCGGCGTTACAGGGGCCCGTTGTCCGTCCAGGAGGTGGGCCCGTTCATCGACGATGAGGACGCCTCTCCCCGCGTGGACTCGCTGTGGGAGTGCACGGTGCGGCGCTGGACGGCGGCGACGGTGGTCGAGAGTCGCAACTACGCGCCGGACATCGCGCTCCAGCTCCGCGCGGGAGCCTTCGGCGTCCTCACGTCACGGTTCGACGAGGTCGTCTCCGTGGCCGTGCGTGAAGCGGAACCGCTTCCCCGCCCGACACGGGAGGTCCCCATGTTCGCCAACTGGCTGGAGCCTCGCGTCCGGGTCCCACCCGAGCTGGCGTCGCGGATCCAGGCGCTGTGCTTCACGGCGGAGGACGAAGGCGACTGAGCGGGCCGGGCCCGGGCCCCGCCCGCGAGCGCACGGCGGTGCGGTATGGTCGCCCGAAGGGGTGACTCCAGACACATGCCAGGACTGCTCGCCAATCTTTCGCAGTGGGCCCACGCTTCCGACGCGGAGCTGGAAGCGCTGGTGGAACAGGCCGACTTCGGCGACTTCGTGGCCAGCAGGGACCTACCGCCGCTGCGGGAGCGGCTCCTCCGGCTCGAGCGCGAGCAGGGCATCACGGAGGTCCACCGCCGCGTCTCCGAAAAGGTCCTGGCCGCGGGGGCACGGCTCGTGGAGACCCCGCGCTACACGGGCATGCAGCGCTGCTTCGCGCTCAGTCCAGATGGCCGCCATCTCGCCATCGCGAGCAACCGCCTTGGCAAATCGCCCGGTGGGGACGTGTGCATCTGGGAGCTGGCGACGGGGCGCGTGGTCGACGCCGTCGGCTTCGAGCAGACGCTGGTCGGCTCGACGGGGGCGCCTTCCTGCCTCCAATGGTCGCCATCCGGGGAGTGGCTCGGCGTCATCCTGAACCAGGTCGTCATCGGCGTGCTGCGGGCCTTCGCCGGAACGCTGCCGTCCTTCACGGCCGACGTCACCCGGCGCTGGGGCTCGCCGCCGGGATGGGCCGTCATCCATCCCAAGACCGTGAAGAACACGGGGCACCTGCCTGCCTGGTGCTGGTCTCCGGATGAAACACATCTGTTCATCTCCACCCCCGGGCCCGACGGTGCGCTGGGCTGCATCGTCCCGTTCCGGGAAGGGGCCCGGGTCAACGAGGACAGTGAAGGGATTCGCTGGTGCCCGGCCCGGCTGGACGGACAGCCTTCGAAATCGCAGCCGCATACCTGGGTGCGGTGGAGTCCGGATGGCACACGCATCCATGGCTATTGCAAACACGAGTTCGTGAATGAGCCGAACGCCAACCCGGAGCACGAACAGGCCCATTCCTCCGCCTCCGTCATCGACGTGCGGAGCGGCGACCTCCAGTACCGCTTCGATGAACTGAAGCTGCCGGCGGCGTTCTCTCCGGACGGTGCCCGCCTGGCCTACGGTGAGGATCCGCCCCGGCTCGCGAATGGACTCACGGCCAAGACGGTGGCCAACCTGAGCAAGTACGTCGACGTCCGCGTCTACGCGGTCGTCGAGGAGTACGTCTGGTCCCGCGACGGCCGGCGCCTGGCCGTGCTCATCCGGGGCTATGAATCCTTCCAGGTCCTCATCTTCGAGGCCGGCAAGCTGCTGTGCCAGATGGACCTGAAGCGCCGTTCGTTCGGGATGGCTTCCAGCAGCGGCGACCTGGGCCGCTGGGCCTGGTCTCCGGATGGCTCCATGGGCGCATGCCTGCTGCGGGAGGCAGGAAGCGCCGAGCAGTGGAAGCGTGAGGGAGGAACCGTCGAGCTGTGGAAGGTGGGGCCCTCGCCCCGGATGCTCCGGCGGCTCGAGGGCACCAGCGGCATCGACGGACTGGCCTGGGGCGCGGACGACACGCTCGTGGGGACAGGGCCCCATGACATCGCCTTCTGGGACGTGAACACCGCGGCGCCGCGCTTCCGCGCCTCGCTGGAGCTGGAGCCGGGCCGCGTGCCACCCCCGAGCGACTGGAACCCATGGCCGGACGACGTCGCGCGGTTCATCCCGACCGAGCACGGCTGGGACTTCATGCGAGCACAGCCGGACGGCACCGTGGAGTGTCCCCCGGGCTCACGGGCGCAGTTGGAGCCCCGGCTGATGTTCTCGGTGGAGGGGCGCCATGCCTGGCCCTGGCGCTGGGCCCTGGGGACCCGGCATGCGCGCTGGGAGGACGGTGTGTCCCTGCCCGCCGCGCCCCGGGAGGAAGCCCCGTTCGAGGAGCGGCGCGTCACCGTGCCCGAAGGCGAGACGCTGGAAGCCAGAGACGCCCGGCACGGCACCTGGGGTTTCCTGAAGCAATACCAGGCCCCCACGCGGCCCCTGGACCATTACAGGGCCGAACCGGTGTTCACGCACGGTCCCGCCATCTGCCGCGCCAACCTCACGCCGTACCTTGGCCAGTGCGTGCTGCTGCGCCAGACGCGGGAAGGCACCTGGTACGCCCTCGGCGCCCTGCTCGAGGTCTCCGACGAGGGACTCCTCCTCTACCCTCGAGCGCCCATCGGCTCGTACCGCGAGCGGCTCCTGTCCTTCCGGGACATCCTCTGGATTGGACCGGCGGTGCCGCTCGAACCGCGGGAGGGCTAGTGCCAGGTCCCCACGCCGAAGCCCCAGCCGAAGTAGAGGCGGGACACGTCGGCGAAGCCGCTGATGCGCCATGACGTGCCAGGCGACATCAGGCCGAAGACGGACCAGCTGAACAGCCGCAGCTCCGCGCCCGCGGTGCCATGCAGGCGGGGCCCGATGGCGTCGAAGCGGCTGGGCTCCAGGTAGCTGCCCGCGCGGAGCTGGAGCCGGTTCTCGAGGGGCTCCCACTCCGCGCCGACGCGGGGGGAGAGGACGAGCCGTCGTCCGGAGCGCTCGAGCTGCTGGGAGAGAAAGGACTCGAAGCCGATGGCGTTCGAAGCGGCGCCGCTGATGAGCACCGAGCCGGTCAGCAGCAGCTTCTCTCGCGGCAGGGCCCGGTAGCGCTCGGCGCGGTCCGGTCCCCATGGCATCTGGAGGGGGCGGGCGCCGAACTGCCAGGCGATGCCCGCTTCAATCTCCCAGGGGAGCTTGATGGTGGAGGGCAGGTACAGGTCGGCGACCTTCACGTTGCCCTCCGCGTCGGCGGTGGCCTGACTGTCGGGCGTGAGCCGGCCCTGGACGGGGGCCCGGAACGTCAGGGCCGCGCGCAGCGGCAGGGCCATCGGGGTCCAGAGGGCTCCGGCCTCGAGGTTGCCACCGAGCATGGAGGCGAGGTTTGCCTCCGGAGCCGCGTCGGTGCCGAGGGTGAGGGAGACCGCGCGCAGGCCGACTCCGACCGCCAGCTCGCCGTCCAGGAATGTGCGCGCGAGCTGGATCTGGAAGCGGTTGGTGTTGAGCAGCAGGGTCTGGCCGTTCGCGTCCTGGCCCAGCGTATAGGTCTGGATGGACGTGAGGCCCCCGAAGCCCCAGCGACCCCATTGGATGAGGCCTCCAATCTGGGGGAAGACGAAGTCCTTGAAGGTGAAGCCCACCGTGCCGTTGTTGTCGAAGTCGGTGTTGCGCAGCGAGCTGGGAAAGGTGAAGCCCAGCGACAGGTCGTAGTCGACGGGCTTGCTCGAATAGAGCGAGCGCACGGCCGGAGCGGCCGTGTTCACGGCGATGCCCTCGACGCCTTCAGCGATGGGAGCGTACGCGCCGGCCAGGCCCGACACCCGCACCGGCGCCAGCACGGGGCCCTGGAACACGTCGATGGCGTAGTTCGAGCTGGTCAGCGGCGGGTTGTCCGCGAGGGCCGCCCCGCTGGAGAGCAGCACGGCCACGGCCGCGAACAGCACGAGGGAAGGGGAGCGGTGGACGGTTCGAGACCATGACGCCATGCGCGGCCTGCAATGTAGCGTGCCCCGGACCACGGCGGGTCACCGGCGCTCAAGCCGGATGAAGCCTCCGCGCGAAGAAGGCCAGGATCTCATCGCGCGCCGCGCTCGTCGGCTCTCCGGCCGCGTCGATGAGGTGGGCCGTCACGACGCTGTGCGGCCCGCCGACGATCTTCTCGAAGAAGGGTGGGGGCGTGGGGTTCGCGGCCGAAGCGGGCAGCACCTTCGGGACGAAGCGCGGTCCCAGCGCCTGGGCGTAGGCCGCGAAGCGCTGCGCCGGGCAGTAGCGGTCCCCCTCGAAGCGGTACGCGAGCACCGTCAGGTCCTCGCGCTCGAGCCGCTCCTTCACCGCCGCGGCCTCTTCAGGGGCAATCTGGATGGCCCCCGTGTCGTCGAGCGGCAGCGAGGGCTGGCACAGGACGGGCGCCAGCACCGCGGGCTCGAGCATCATGCTGAGCGCGAAGTTGCCGGTGAAGCACATGCCGATGGCGCCGACGCCCGGGCCTCCGCATTCCTCGTGCGCCAGGCGGGCGAGCTCCCGCAGCCACTGCGTCACGGGGCTGGATTCATTCGCCGCGAACGCGCGGAACTCCGCGCTCACGCAGGCGCGCTTCATCACGGCGAGTCCTGCCTCCGCCTGCGGATAGGCCCCATCCTTCCCGAACAGTGACGGCATGTAGACGGTGAAGCCGGCGTCACGCACCCATCGTGCGAAGCGCGCGACGTGGGGGCTGATGCCGGGCATCTCGGCCATGACGATGACCGCGGGGCCGCGGCCGGCGACATAGACCGTCCGCGTGGCCGAGCGGAGGGTGATGGACCGTCGCTCGAAGTCGTCGAGCGGGTCGTCAGCGGTGGAGTCGGGAGTGGAAGCTCGCATGCCGGGAAGATGCAGAAGGTCCCCCCTCCCCGGCCAGTGGCGGGATTGACATGCTTCGGTCTATTCTTGCCAGGGTGATCACGCATGTCGTCCTGGATGGCGTCGCGGAAGGCCCGCTGGGCATTGGCCTCGACGTGGTCAACACGGCGGCGCGCCTCGTGGAGGCGGGCCTCGCCCCGGTGCCCCGGGGAGTGAAGCCGCTGCGTCAGCGGGTGGTGTCGCTGGACGGTCGTCCCGTCCGCTCGGGCACGGGGCGCGCCGTGGCCGTGGACGGCGCTCTCAGCCTTCGAAGCGTGAAGGCGGGCGACGTGCTGTTGGTGCCGGGGCTCTCCGCGGCCACCGAGCGCGCCATCGAGCATCTGCTCTCCCGCGCCGACACCGAGCGCGTGGGCGGGTTGCTGTCGCGGGCGGCGGCGAAGGGGGCGGTGGTCGCGGCGTCATGCTCGGCGACCTTCGTCCTCGCCGCGGCGGGGCTGCTGACGGGCCGGAGCGCGACGATGACCTGGTGGCTCGTGCCCGCGTTCGTGCGCCGCTTCCCCCAGGTCACCGTCCGCTCGGACCGGATGGTCGTCGAAAGCGAGGGGGTCTTCACGGCGGGCTCCGCCTTCGCGCACGCCGACCTGATGCTGGGCATCGTCGCGCGTGTCGCGAGCCCGTCGCTCGCGCATCTGGTGGCTCGCTACCTCCTGCTCGATGAGCGCGCTTCCCAGGCCCGGTACATGGTGATGGAGCATCTGCGCGTCTCGGATCCAGCGCTGAGCGCGGTCGAGCGCTTCGTCGCCGCGAACCTCGGCCGGCAGCTGACGCTCGACGAGCTCGCCCAGGCCTCCGCCACCTCCACGCGGACGCTCGCCAGGAGGATCCAGGCGGGCCTCGGCATGACGCCGCTCGAATTCGTGCAGCGGGTCCGCATGGCTCACGCCTCCCACCTCCTGGAGACGACCCACGAGTCGGTCGAGGCGATCTCCTTGCGCGTGGGCTACGCCGATGCGGCCGCGTTCCGCCGCGTATACAAGCGCTACGCTGGCGAGACCCCACGAGGAAGGGCACTCGCGGGCTCCCGAAAGCGCTGAGCGATGGTCGTCCATGCCGTGCCGGGCCTCACTTCCGCTTCCGGCCCCGGGGCCGCCGCGGCGCCGGCTCGGTCAGCGTCGCCAGGGCATCCACGAAGAGCCGGACCTTGTTCGGAAGGTTCAGCCGGCTGGGGTAGACGACGTGGATGGGCCGCATCGCAGCGGGCCTGGGCCCGAAGAGGACCACCAGCCGGCCGTCACGGACGGCCTCCTGGCAGACGATGTCCGGCACGCGCGCGATGCCGACCCCGGCGATGGCTGCCTCGCACGCGAGCTCGCTGTCATTCACCATCAGGACCGGATCGATGCGGGATTTCACCCCCTCGGCCTCCCACGTCTCGAACGCGCTGAAGCCAATGCAGCGCGCGGAGTGGAGCTCCCTTGCGTCCGGTGTGCCGTGCTTCGACAGGAAGCGCGGGCTTGCCACGAAGCGGACCGCGCCCTCGCCCAGCTTGCGCGCCACGAGGGAGGAGTCATTGAGCGGGCCGATGTGGATGGCGACGTCGAATCCCTCCTCGATGAGATGGGGCCGGCGGTCCGCCAGCACCAGCTCCACGCGCGCCTGGGGGTAGTGGGCGAGGTACTTCGAAATCACGGGGGTCAGGTAGCGCCGGCCGTAGAGCACCGGGGAGGAGACCCGCAGCAGGCCGGTGGGATCCGCCTGCCCCTGTTGCACCTCGCTGTTCGCTTCGTCGATGAGCGCGGCGATGGCGGCACAGCGCTCGTAGTACGTCACTCCGGCCCCGGTGACCCGCAGGCGCCGCGTGGTCCGTTCCAGGAGCCGCACCCCCAGCCGTTCCTCCAGCTGGCGGATGCGTTCGCTGACGGTCTGCTTGGTGATGCCGAGCCGGCGTGCCGCCCGGGTGAAGCTCTCCTCTCGAACGACGACGGCGAAGAGCACCATGTCGGCGGGTGGGATCATGACCGTCAAGCCTAGCCTGACAATGAGTTCGCCGGAGCCTGCATTGTCCGGGCACTCAAGCCGCCGCATCTTGTGGGCTCCCGCGACCTTCAGGAGTGCCACCCATGAAGCTCTACTTCGCCCCCAGGACCCGAGCGGTCCGTCCCCGCTGGCTGCTGGAGGAACTTGGCGTCCCCTACGAGCTGATCAGGCTCGACCTCACGCGACAGGAGAACACCACGCCCGCCTATCTGGCGGTGCATCCCCTGGGAGACCTCCCCGCCCTGGTGGATGGGGACGTCACGCTGCTGGAGTCCCTGGCCATCTGTCTCCATCTGGCTGACCGCTTCCCGGAGAAGCGCCTGGCGCCGCCGGTGGGGTCCGCGGAGCGCGGCCCCTATTACGGATGGATGGCCTTCGCCGAGCTGACCCTCGACCCCGTGGTGATGGCGTTCTACCGGGACGTGCAGACGCCAGCGGAGCGCGAGCCCTCGGACGCGGTGGTCGAGAAGCACAGGGCCCGGCTCACGGCCGTGCTCGACGTCATCCAGAAGGGGCTCGGTGGTCGTGAGTTCCTCGTGGGCGAGACGTTCACCGCCGCCGACGTGGTGATGGCGTCCATCCTCCACCTCGCGAACACGCTGATGCTGCTCGGTGGGCATCCGGAGTTGGTGGCGTACGTCCGGCGACACAGCCTGCGTCCGGCGGTGCGCAGGGCCGTGACCGGGTAGGCCCCGCGCGGACGTCTCGGCCGCTACCAGGTCCTCGCCGAGCCGAGCGCCTCGTTGAAGTCCAGGCCGTTGACCCGCATCACCGCGAGCCAGTTGATGGGCCCCACGACGTTGAAGAGGAGGCCCTGGCCCCGGTGGCTTCGACGATGCCGGCTCCCGCCGTGTTGCCCGTGCCGACGCTCAAGGATTTCCGTACACGCCGGCCACGAGGCAGCATGGCCTCATGCCGCGCGCATCCCGCTTGCTGGAGCTCATGCAGATCCTGCGTCGCAGACGCGCACCCGTGAGCGGCCAGGAGCTGTCGAAGGCGCTCGGGATCTCCATCCGCACGCTGTACCGCGACATCGCGCTGCTGCAGGAGCAGGGCGCGGAGATCCAGGGCGAGCCCGGGCTTGGCTACGTGCTGCGGCCGGGCTTCACGCTGCCTCCGATGATGTTCTCCGTGGATGAGATTGAAGCCGTCGTGCTGGGAGCACGGTGGGTGGCCGCGCGCGGCGACCCACGACTGCGGGCCGCCGCGGAGGACGTGGTCGCGAAGATCCGCGCGGTGCTGCCCACCGCGATGCGAGACCAGGTCGACGACGTGATGCTGACGGTGCCGGTCATGGACGAGCCTGTCACCGTGGACCTCTCCGTCATCCGCGAGGCCATCCGCACGGAGTGCAAGGTCACGCTCACGTATCGGGACGAAGCCGGAGCCGGAACGCGGCGCACGGTCTGGCCGTTCCTCATCGGCTTCTTCGACCGGGTGATGGTCCTGGCCGCCTGGTGCGAATTGCGCGCGGACTTCCGCGCGTTCCGCGTCGACCGCATCGCCAGGGTCGAGGTCTCCGACGCCCGCTACCCGGGCAGGCGGCAGACCCTCGTCGAGGAGTGGCGGAGGCGGCAGAAGAAGTCGACCACTGCCAGGAACTGACACAGGCAGGCGCTACCTCTCGGGTGTCCCCATCCAGAGGAGAGCCCGATGCGAACCCTGAACTACCTGTTGCTTCCCGTCCGCAGCCCGCGAGAGAGCGCCACGCTCTACACCCGGCTCCTGGGCCGCGAGCCCGTCGAGAACTCGGAGACGTTCGTCCTGTACGTCCTGCCCAACGGCATCAAGGTCGGGCTGTGGGCGGCGAGCGACATCGAGCCCAAGCCCGTCACACCCGGCGGAATCGAGATCGCCTTCAGCGAGACGAGCCGGGAGGCGGTGCTCCAGACCTACCAGGATTGGACGGCGCTCGGGCTGAAGGTGCTTCAGCAGCCCACGGACATGCCGTTCGGGTTCACGTTCGTGGTCGAGGACCCGGACGGGCACCGGCTGCGGCCGTTCGTGCTGGCCGAACGGCCGCGCTGAATGCCCCGCGGGCCCCGCGACCTCCGTCAGCCGACGTACGCCGCCAGGTGCTTGCCGGTCAGGGTGGAAGGCTTCGCGACCAGCTGGGCCGGGGTGCCTTCGAACACGACCCGCCCGCCGTCATGGCCCGCGCCCGGCCCCAGGTCGATGAGCCAGTCGGCGTGCGCCATGACCGCTTGGTGGTGCTCGATGACGATGACCGACTTGCCGGAGTCGACCAGCCGGTCCAGCAGCCCGAGCAGCTGCTCCACGTCGGCCAGGTGCAGGCCGGTGGTCGGCTCGTCGAGCACGTAGACGCCGCCGTCCTCGCCCATGTGCGTCGCGAGCTTCAGCCGCTGCCGCTCGCCACCCGACAGCGTGGTGAGCGGCTGGCCGAGCCGCAGGTAGCCGATGCCGACGTCCATCATGCGCTTCAGGATGGCGTGCGCGGCCGGCGTCTTCGCCTCGCCCTTGCTGAAGAATGTGACCGCGTCCGCGACGGGCAGGTCGAGCACCTCCGCGATGTTGAGCCCGCCCAGCCGGTAGTCCAGCACCGCCGCCTGGAACCGCCGGCCCTCGCAGTCCTCACAGACCGTGCTGACGCCGGCCATCATCCCCAGGTCGGTGTAGATGACCCCGGCGCCGTTGCAGGTGGGGCAGGCGCCCTCGGAGTTGGCGCTGAACAGGGCGGGCTTCACGCCGTTGGCCTTGGCGAACGCCTTGCGGACCGGCTCCAGCAGGTCGGTGTACGTCGCCGGGTTGCTCCGCCGTGAGCCCTTGATGGCGCCCTGGTCCACCGTCACCACGCCGTCCCGGCCCGACACCGAGCCGTGGATGAGCGAGCTCTTGCCCGACCCGGCCACGCCGGTCACCACCACCAGCACGCCGAGCGGGATGTCGACGTCCACCTTCCGCAGGTTGTGGGCGCTGGCGCCGCGCACCTTCAGCGCCCCCGAGGGCTTGCGCACCGTCTGCTTCAACCGGGCCCGGTAGCCCAGGTGCCGTCCGGTGAGCGTGTCGCTGGCGCGCAGTCCTTCGACGGTGCCCTCGAACACCACCTGCCCACCGGCGGTGCCCGCGCCGGGGCCGAGGTCGACGACGTGGTCGGCGATCTCAATCGCCTCCGGCTTGTGCTCGACGACCAGCACGGTGTTGCCCTTGTCGCGCAGCCGCAGCAGCAGGCCGTTCATCCGCTGGATGTCGTGCGGGTGCAGCCCCACCGTCGGCTCGTCGAACACGTACGTCACGTCGGTGAGCGCCGACCCGAGGTGGCGGATCATCTGGGTGCGCTGGGCCTCGCCGCCCGACAGCGTCCCCGACGGCCGGTCGAGGCTGAGATAGCCCAGGCCAATCTCCACGAACGAGTCGAGCGTCTGCCGCAGCGTCGCCAGCAGCGGCGCGACGGACGGCGCGTCCAGGTCCCGCACCCACGCGGCCAGGTCGTTGATCTGCATCGCACAGGCGTCCGCGATGTTGATGCCCTTGATCTTGCTGGACCGGGCGGGCGCGTTGAGCCGGGTGCCGTTGCACTCGGGACAGGTGGTGAACGTCACCGCCCGCTCCACGAACGCGCGGATGTGCGGCTGCATCGCGTCGACGTCCTTGGACAGGAACGACTTCTGGATGCGCGGAACCAGCCCCTCGTAGGTCAGGTTCATGCTCTCGACCTTCACCTTGGTCGGTTCCCGGTAGAGGAAGTCCTGGCGCTCCTGCTTCGTGTACTTCCGGATCGGCTTGTTCGGGTCGAGGAAGCCCGAGGCCGTGAAGATGCGCACCTGCCAGCCGTCGACGGTGTAGCCCGGAATGGTGAGCGCGCCCTCGGCCAGCGACTTCGTGTCGTCGTACAGCTGGGACAGGTCGATGTCGTTCACCGAGCCCATGCCTTCGCACTTCGGGCACATGCCGCCGGTGACCGTGAACTCGCGCCGCTCCGTCTTGCCTCCGCTTTTGTCGGTCGACATCTGGCCCACCCCGCGGGCCGTCGGGACATTGAAGGAGAAGGCGTTGGACGAGCCGATGTACGGCTTGCCGAGCCGGCTGAACAGCACCCGCAGCATCGCGTTGGCGTCCGTCGCCGTGCCGACGGTGGAGCGGGAGTTGGCGCCCATCCGCTCCTGGTCGACGATGATGGCCGTCGTCAGCCCTTCCAGGACGTCGACCTCCGGCCGGCCGAGCGACGGCATGAAGCCCTGCACGAAGGTGCTGTAGGTCTCATTGATGAGCCGCTGCGACTCCGCCGCGATGGTGCCGAACACCAGCGACGACTTGCCGGAGCCCGAGACGCCGGTGAACACCGTCAGCCGCCGCTTGGGAATCTCGACGCTCACGTCCTTCAGGTTGTTCTCCCGGGCCCCCCGGACGCGGATGAGGTCGTGGCTGTCCGAAGGATGCGGCTGGGAGGAGGGCATGCGCTTGTTCATGGCTGTGGGGTATATGCCTTGACGAGAATATGAGGCAATGGGTATATGAACCGCATGGAATCATCGTTCGCGATCATCGCGGAGCCCAACCGCCGGAGCATCCTCAGCCTCCTGGCGGCGTCGGAGTGCTCCGTCGGCGAGCTTGAGCGCCAGCTGAGGATGCCCCAGTCCTCCGTGTCCAAGCACCTGCGGGTGCTGCGCGACGCGGGCTTCGTGGAGGCGCGCGTCGAGGCCCAGCGGCGCGTCTACCGGCTGCGGCCCGAACCGCTGATGGAGGTGGACGCGTGGCTGACGCCCTTCCGTCGCTTCTGGACGGCCCACGTCGATGCGCTCGAACGCCATCTCGACCGGATGGACCAGACACCCTCGACACCCACGAAAGGAAAGAAGCGATGAGCCACCGTGCGAAGTACACGCCCGGCCCCGCGGCGGGAGCCAGGATCCAGAAGGAAGGGGACAAGTGGACGCTCGTGCTCGTGCGCGACCTGCGCCATCCCCCCACGAAGGTCTGGGAGGCCATCACCGACCCCGAGCACCTGCGCGAGTGGGCGCCGTTTGATCCCGACCGGAACCTTGCTTCCGTTGGCGCCGTGAAGCTCACCACCGTGGGCGCGCCGAAGGAGCACGTCGCGGAGTCGCAGGTGAAGCGGGCGGAGGCGCCGAAGCTGCTCGAGTACGGCTGGGGCGGGAACGACATGCGCTGGGAGCTGGAGCCGCTGGCGACCGGCGGCACCCGGCTCACGCTCTGGCACAACATCCACCGTGGCTTCATCTCGATGGGCGCCGCGGGCTGGCACATCTGCTTCGACGTGCTGGATCAGCTGCTCGCCGGTGAGCCGCTGGGGCGCATCGTCGGCCCCGAGGCCATGAAGTTCGACTGGCAGCGGTTGAACGTCGAGTACGCGAAGCAGTTTGGCGTCGAGCCTCCCACTCCCCCCGCAGCCCCCCGGACCTGAACATGCTCCGCACCAAGGGAACCCTCATCGGCTTCTGGATCGTCACCGCGCTGTTCTGTTTCGAGATTGGCTTCACCGCCTACGCGCAGCTGAGCCTGAAGGAAGCGGCGGACGGCTTCACCCACCTGGGCTTCCCCGGCTACTTCCGGGTGGAGCTCGCCCTGGCCAAGATCCTGGGCGTGGTGGCGCTGCTGGCGCCGGTGTCGGCGCGGCTCAAGGAGTGGGCCTACGCGGGCTTCGCCTTCAACCTGGCCTCCGCGCTCATCGCCCACTTCGCGGTGGGGGATGGCCCGCAGGCGTGGGGCTTCGCGGCGGTCACGGGCGTGCTCTGGGTGATGTCGTATGGCCTCTGGCGCCAGCTGCAGGCCCGCCCGCTGGCCCCTTCGCTCGAGGTCGCCCATGGCTAGCGGTGAGCAGGCCACCGGAGCCGCCGCCTCCCGGCTCATCGACCAGCGCATCGTCGACCTGGGGGACTGGCGCGGGGAGACCCTGGCCCGCATGCGGGCGCTCATCCTGGAGGCCGACCCGGAGATGATCGAGGAGTGGAAGTGGATGGGCACCCCGGTCTGGTCGCACGACGGGATCGTCTGCACCGGGGAGTCCTACAAGAAGGTCGTGAAGCTCACCTTCATCAAGGGGGCCCACGTCCCGGACCCGAAGGGCCTCTTCAATTCCAGCCTGGAGGGCAACACGCGCAGGGCCATCGACATCCAGGAGGGAGAGAAGGTCGACGCGCGTGCCTTCAAGGCGCTCGTGAAGGCCGCGGTGGCGCTGAACGGCCCGGCGAAGAAGAAGCGGTAGTGGGGCCGTGGGCGCTCCAGCGCCTCAGCGCGGTCCCTTTGTCCGTGACGACGACAGCTGCTGCGCGGCGAACTCGCGAATCGTCTCGATGAACAACTGGAGCGGCGCGGAGCGTTGGGCCCGGCTCGGGTAGTACAGGTAGAAGCCGGGAACGGAGGCGGCGTAGGGCTCGAGCACGCGCCGCAAGCGCCCCGTGCGGAGCTGCTCCGTGACGAGGGGCTCGCTCACATAGGCGAGCCCCAGTCCCTGCTCCGCCCAATCCATGCAGAAGAGGCCGTCGTTGGTGACCACGCCTCCCCGCACGGGCACGCGCCAGGTCTTGCTTCCCCGCTCGAGCTCCCACGCGTACAGCGAGCCCGTCGTCGCCGAGCGGAACGTCAGGCATTCGTGATGGAGGAGGTCCTCGGGGCGCTGCGGGGTCCCATGCTTCTCCAGGTAGCCGGGGGCGCCCACGACGATGAACCGGAAGGAGTCCGTCAGCCGGACGCTGACCATGTCCCGCTCGACGAACTCGCTCAGCCGGATGCCCGCGTCAAAGCCCTCGGCGACGATATCCACGCGCCGGTCCTCGAAGACGAACTCGACCTCGACGCGGGGATGGCGCTCCCGGAACTTCGGGAGGACGGGTTTGACGACGAAGTTGAACGCCGAGGGCGGCACCGTCAGGCGAACGCGGCCGACGACTTCCCCCGGCTTCGCGGAGACCTCGGCGAGCGCCGCTCGCGTCTGCGCGACCGCGGGACCTGCCGACTCCACCAGCCGCTTCCCCGCCTCGGTGAGAGACACGCTGCGCGTCGTCCGCGCGACGAGGACCACCCGCAGCTCCTCCTCGAGCTGGCGCACGTTCTGGCTCACCGCCGAGCGGGAGACGCCGAGCTCGCGCGCCGCCCCGCTGAAGCTTCGGGCACGGGCGACCGCGAGAAAGGCCTGAAGCTGGGCAAACGGGAGGGTCTTCACGGGCGAAAGCACGCTCCAGTGAGACGGGACTGTCAAGGCACGCTGAACAGCCCATGCGTGACCCCGCTTCTACCGGACCCCGGATGGGACGCGCATGTTCTCCCCATGCTTTCCGAAACCCACCCGTCAACCCACGTGCCGCAAGGCCAGGACGTCACTCCCGTGGCCAGTGGAGCCGAGCCGCGCGCCACGCGTCGGGCTTGGAGCGCCGTCGGCTCGATGTCGCTCTGCGTGGCGATGCTGATCGCCTCGGAGTTCATGCCCGTCAGCCTGCTCACGCCGATTGCCTCGGATCTCCACGCGACGGAGGGGATGGCCGGTCAGGCGATCTCCATCTCCGGCTTGTTCGCGGTCGTGACGAGCCTGCTGATTGCTTCGGTGGCGAGCCGGTTCGAGCGCCGGAACGTCCTGGTGGCGCTGACCGCCGTGATGCTGGCCTCGCTGCTTCTCATCGCGCAGGCCTCGAGCTTCGCGATGTTGATGGCGGCCCGGGCCCTGCTGGGGGTGACGATTGGCGGCTTCTGGGCGCTGGCGACAGCAACGGTCATGCGCCTGGTGCCCGGTCGGGATGTTCCGAAGGCGCTGGGGGTCCTCTACATGGGGAACGCCGTCGCGACGGCCCTGGCGGCTCCCCTCGGGAGCTACCTCGGCTCGATCGTGGGGTGGCGTGGCGTGTTCAAGGCGCTGATGCCCATCGTGGTGATCAACCTGATCTGGCAATGGGTCAGCTTGCCGTCCCTGCCTCCGCAAGCAGCAAGTCCGGTCGGAAAGGTCTTCGGCTTGTTGCGGAGGCGCAACGTCGCGTTCGCCATGCTCGGCGTGATGCTCACCTTCGCTGGAGCGTTCTCCGCGTTCACCTACTTCAGGCCGTTCCTCGAGTCCTACACGCGAGCGAGCATCCCGCAGCTGTCGTTGGTGCTCCTGGGGCTTGGAGTCGCGGGGTTTGTCGGCACCTACGGCGCAAGCGCGCTGCTGGGCAAGCACCTCCATCCGCTGCTGCGCTGGCTGCCTTTGATGCTCGCCGTGGTGACGGTGGCCATGCTCGTCAGCGGCCGCGTTCTGTGGGCCGTCGCTGGCGTGATGATGATCTGGGGCGCGCTGAACTCGGCCATCCCCGTGGCGTGGTCCACCTGGTTGTCGAGGGAGATTCAAGACGAGCCGGAGAGCGGTGGCGGCTTGATGGTCGCGGCCATCCAGCTCTCCATCATGGTAGGGGCCGCGTTCGGCGGCCTGCTCCTGGACCACCTGTCGATCGCGGCGACGCTGCTCGGTGCCGCGGGGCTGCTCGTGTTGGCGTCGCTCGTCGTCGGCAATGGAAGCCGGATCCGGGCGAGCCGCTGATCAACGAAGGGGGACGCCGGGCACGCACGAGTCGTAGAGCGTCAGCGAGACCTTCGGGGTCTTCCTCTCCCGCAGCCAGGGTACGCCGTGAAGCTCGAAGTCCACGGCGCAGACGACGATGGGCCTTCTCCGGGCGACGTCCTCGAGCCGGCGGAGCACGGCGGACAGCATCTCGCCGTTGAAGGGGGAGTACAGGAAGAACACCGACCCATCGAGCTCGATGTCGGCGGCGTTGGCGTGAACGAATGACACGAGTGGAAGGGCAAGCTCGGCGCAGCAGGCCCTTGCGCGGTGGACGAGCGGCTCCTGAATCTCAACCCCCTGCGCTCGTGCCCCGGACAACAGGTGGGCGAGGATCGCCACGCGGCCCAGTCCCGAGCCGAGATCGACGAACGTGTCATCGCGCCGGAGCGGCACCTCGGCCACCATCGCCAGGATCTCGTCCACGCCGCACGGCAGATAGGGCACCGCCCCGCGCGGGAGGTCCGCGATGTCTGGCGGCGGCTCATCGAACCCGAGCAGCGCGTCGACCCACCCGTCCCGCTCGGAAGTGGGGACCGAGAGGAGGAACTGGAGCAACGCGTCCCCGCGCAGCGCGCCGGACCGGATGTCCGCGCGCGCCCTCCGCATCCGGAGCTGGAGGGAGTCGTCCGCCGGGGGCCGCTCTGGAGCCCCAGGCCGTGAGCCTGGGGCCGAGGCGACGGGTTTGCCGTCCATGTTCTCGCTCCTGCCGGTGATTCGCGGGAGACAGCGTACGCCCACTTCCTACGGCCGCGTGACGTGCACGAGGCTGGTCATCGCGTCCACGTACAGGGTCGTGTCGTCGGCATACAGCGGCAGCAGGGGCGTGACGGAGACCTGGTTCAGCTTCGTCTTGCGGAGCTGCTGCGTGGCCGGGTCCTTGAACACGGCGTAGGGGACATCCTGGATGACGTAGGGCTCGCCATCCACGTGGCCGATGATCATCAAGACGTGACCGGGGACGACGACGAGGTCGCCCACCTGCGCCTCCGCCAGTGCCCGCATCCGCTCGGCATGTGAGTCCTGCGCCGTGAAGAGGCGGTGGTTCAGCGCCGCGCTCTTCCCCTGCATCCCGGAGTTGGGCGGCAGGACCAGCCCCATGCCGCGGTACACCTCGCTGGTCAGGCCGCTGCAGTCGCGCGCATTGAACTGG
Organism: Corallococcus exercitus; assembly: GCF_003611585.1. GTDB lineage: Bacteria > Myxococcota > Myxococcia > Myxococcales > Myxococcaceae > Corallococcus > Corallococcus exercitus. Next base: position 34,792 of record NZ_RAVW01000034.1, read on the forward strand.
TGCCCCCAGCCGTAGCGCTCGCCGAGGAACTTGAAGGCCTGCCGGAGGATGTTGGCGCGCGTCAGCGGCAGATAGCCCGGCGCGGTGTCGGCGGTCCGGCGCAGCAGCGCGCTCCTGAAGGCCAGCGTGCCGTCCTGTTCGCGCACCGGCAACAGCACCGGCCACGATGCATAGCTGCTGGCGCCGTTGACGGGCTCGCCGGGCGCCACGTCTGCCCCTGGCAGCGCGACCCCCATGTCGAGCTCGAGCTCCGACACCTCTGGCGCTTCAGGCGTGAAGACCGTGCGCACGTGGTCGCCCGTGACGACGCGCCCGGGCGCCTTGTCCACGTAGGAGAACACCGCGTCCGCCGTGCCCTCCGCGATGTCGCCGCGCTTGACCCAGGCGGGACCCTGCGTCGTCAGGACGAACAGCCATTGCTGGTCCGCGCTCTGATGCGCGATGACGACCGGCTCGCCCGGAAACAGGACGCCGGCCTGCAGGCTCTCGTAGTCGCGCAGGTCCTCCGAGGCGAAGAACCGACGGTCGGACGGCAGTGACCGCAGGTGCGTGCGCCGCACGCTGAGGCCGTAGCGCGCGGCGGAGGCTTCGGGGACGTGCTCGGCCGCGGCGTTCCGGCGCAGCTCATCCAGCAGGGCCTGCGTCACCGGCTGGCCCTGTTCGTCGATGGCCGCCTGGATGGGCGTCTGCTGTGCATCCCGGATCCAGCCGGCGACCTGTGCCCGCGTCAGCGGGGCTGGAACGCGCTTCAGGTCCATCAGGCCGCCATCCGGACCGAAGGCGCGCAGGCGCTTCGCCGTCACCTGCTCGGCATCGAGCAGCACCGCATCGGGAGACGGCGCGCGGCGGATCCAGAACTCGGGCGACAGCATGTCCTCGCTGAACGCCGGCACCCCGGACGCAGACACGGCGAGCGTGGACGGCGCGGCGCAGGCGGCGAGGCTGACGGTGGCACCCGTCGCGACAAGAGAGACCGCCCACGTGAGCCATGGACGCGCACCCGCCCGGAGCTTCGTCGCACCTGGCGGAGTGGGGGAGGGGGATGCCGGGCGGCTCATGCGGTCTGCTCCGGGAGAGCAGCTCATCCTGCTCGTGGCCGGTCGCTCTCCTACCGGAAGAACGAACTCTCCGCGTCTGCTATTTCGAGAGAGCCTGGCTTCCTCGCCGGGAGACGCACCGCGAGCGCGTGGCGCGCCGTGCGCTATGCTGGTCCTCCAGCTCCCATGTCCTCCTCCCGGAAATCCCCAGGTTTCGTCCGCAGCCTCGTGCTGCCCGCGCTGCTGCTCTTCGCCCTGCCGCTGTTCGGGCTCTGGTTCGCCGGTCATGCCTCCGACCGCTTCGACGCGCAGGTGCTCGAAGTCATCGAGAAGCAGATTGGCCGCGACACGACGTTGAGCGAGGCCGACCGTCAGGAATCGCTCGCCTTCTTCCGCGCGGTCCCCGCCTCGGCGGCCTGTCTGGGCGACGACGCGGAGCTGGCGACCTACCGCAACAACCTGGGCGATGCGTGCTCGGACGTGAAGCAGTTCGGGTGGGCGCGGCTGGCCTCCTGGAGCCTGCTGGCGCTCGGGCTTGTCTCCACCCTGGTCGCGCTCCTGTGCGGCCTGGCCGCGTTCATCTCGCGCCCCTTCCAGTACGGCAGCTTCGTGGTGGGCTGGCTCGTGCTCCGCGTCACCAGCGCGCTCCAGGTGATGGGGCAGGGCGCCCTGGCCGTGTGGCTCTCCTACTGGGTGACCGCGCTGTGGCTGGAGCGCTACTCCGTGAAGCTCATCATCCTCATGGCCCTGCTGGCGGCAGGCGCCGCGTTCATGGTGGTGGTGGCCATCTTCCGCCGCCCGCCCACGGACTTGGACGTGGAGGCGGAGGAACTCACCGAGGCGAGCGCGCCGGAGCTGTGGGCCTGCGTGCGCCAGCTGTGCGAACGGCTCCAGACGTCGCCGCCCGACCACATCCTCGCGGGCATCGACACCAACTTCTTCGTCACCGAGCACGAGGTGCGCGTGGACGGGCGCATCCTGTCCGGCCGCACGCTCTTCGTGAGCCTGTCCCTCCTGCGCCTGCTGGAGCGCTCCGAGGCGGAGGCGGTGCTGGCGCACGAGATGGGGCACTTGCTGGGCGGCGACACGGGACACAGCAAGCGGCTGGCGCCGATGCTCGCGCACTTCGGCCACTACCTGCAGACGCTGTTCGAAGGCGGCCTGACGCGGCCCGTCTATTACTTCATGCGGGCCTATCGGGGGCTGTTCGAGCTGTCGCTGGGCCGCAGCCGGCGCGCCAGTGAACTCGCGGCGGACCGGCTGGCGGCGGGGGTGACGTCGGGGCAGGACATCGCCCGCTCACTGGTGAAGGTGGGCGCGTACTCGAGCTTCCGGGATCGCGTGGAGGCGAAGCTCTTCGCCCAGGACGAACTGCACCCGTCCGTGGCCATCGCGCGGCGGGTCGCGCACGGCTTCTCCGAGTATGCCCAGTCCGAGGCGGTGCACGACGACCTGCAGCGCGCCGTGACGCCCCATCCCTTCGACTCCCACCC
>NZ_RAVW01000350.1 GCF_003611585.1 Corallococcus exercitus
CCCTCGGACACACCGCGTACCCCGAGCCCCAGCACGATGAGCGGATAGGTCACGGCGTTCGGGATGAGCCGGCGCAGCACGTCGGTCACCACCGCAATCACCAGGGCCACTCCCAGAATCGTCGACAGCGCGAGCTGAACAGGTGTCATTCGGCACCTGCTCCCATGGGGAGCAGGCGACCCCCATCAAACAATGGAGGCCCGGAGCCCGTCAATTCCTGAACAACGCCATCGCACCGTGGGGCCCTGCGTCATCCCGTTCCTCAGTGGATGACGAGGCGGATCTTCTCGCTGCAGATGAAGTACTCGTCCCCGTCTTCAACCTTGCGGCGCTTGATGCGCTGCTTGTTGAACCAGGTCCCGTTCGAGGAGCCGAGGTCCTCGATGTAGAAGTCGCCGCCGTCGCGGGCGATGACGGCGTGCTCGCGCGACACCTTGCCGGAGTTGATGACGAAGTCGCAGTGCTTGCCGCGGCCGATGACGTAGCGGTCCTTGACGATCTTCTCCTGCTCGCCGGACTCGGTGACGAGGTAGAGCGCAGCGCCCTCCTCCTCGTCCGGCTCCTCCATGGGCTCCTCTTCGGCCTCCTCGGGAGCCTCGTCCTGCATGTCGTCGAGCGGCGGCTCCTCCTGCTCCGGCAGGGGCTCCTCCTCGTCCTCGATCATGTCGTCCGCGGAGGGCGGGGGCGGCTCGTTCTTGCCCTTGATGAGCCGCTCCAGCTCGGCGGCCGTCTCCAGGACGCGCTCGGCGACCTCGCGGCGCACCGGATCATTGTCCAGCCCGTTGGAGGAAGGACGCTCCTCCACGTTGCGCGCGGCGCCTCGCGGGGGCGGCGCGGGGGTCAGCATCGGCGGAGCGCCCTTGGCCGCGGCGGCCGGGGGCGGCGCGGCGGCCGCTCGCGCGGAAGGCGCGGGCGACGGCACCGCCGCCACCGCGGGCTCCCCCTTCGTCTTCACGTCAATGAAGCCGTTGAGGCGCGCGAACATGAACAGCGCCTGGTTGATGAGCGCGTCGCGATCCGACCCCATCTGCAGGGCCATCTCTTCGTACGTCTCCCACAGGTGCTCGGCGATGCCGACCTTGCGTGCGGGACGGGAGTTCTGATCGATCATCGGTCTTGGCTCGGGAAATGCTGGACGTAGAGGACGATAGCAGAGCCGGTCGGGCGCGCCCAGTTACTGGAAGGCCCGGAGATACTGGAGGTTCTTCGCGTTGTCGCTGATGGACTCCAGGGCCACCTGGAGGATGCCGTCCGCCGAGGGGTAGGCGATGAAGGCCAGGCTGGAGCCCTCCACGTCCGTGGCCACCACGGAGGCAGGCAGGGTGTACACCGCCAGGTTGCTCGCCTGTCCGGTATCCACCTCGAAGACGAAGCGGCGGAAGCGCGGCTGCAGCGTCACCACGTAGCGGTCACCGGCCACCAGCCGGCTCTGGGAACCAATGGTCGCGGTCATCGTGAGCGTCAGCGGCGCGGGCACGTAGGTGGTGGGCGACTTGGGCGGCTCCAGCCCCAGGTCGAAGCCGTCCGGGTGCGCGTAATAGTCCAGGAAGCTGGAGACCGTGTACGGCTCGTTCACGTCCAGCCGCTGGATGAACGAGGCGCTGCTCTCCGAGCCCGCATAGAGCAGGTAGGGCTTCACGTTCGGACCGGCCCGCACGGAGAAGAGCGGGTACGAGGCGCAGGGCTCCACCGCGGTGACGATGGCCGGGTCGGACAGGTCCGGGTAGAGCCGCGTGAGGCCGTTGCCCTGGTCCTCCAGGCGGAGGATGGGGATGGCCGTCGCGCAGGCGCCCGCGTTGTTCGCCAGCACGATGGAGTCCCCGGGCACCACCCCGCGCGACGCCGCCAGGGTGGTCTCGATGAGCAGCGGCGCATCCTCCACGGTCAGGTTGCGCGTGAGGTTGGTCAGGCCGGGCAGCGCGCCCTGGAAGACGAAGCGGTAGGTACCGTTGGGCACCGTCCCGTTGCAGAGGAACGCCGTGGCGTTGGTCGCGTCTTGCACCTGGGGGCAGCCCGGCTGCGACACGGTGATGGCCGGGAACTGATCCGCGCGCACGGCCTCGTTGCTGTCGCGCAGCTCCGCGGTCACCGACGCGCTCAGCGGCCCCTTCTCCGGGTCGCGGTCCAGGTTGAACGCGCGCCGCTCGTCGGCGCGGAACAGGGTGATCTCCCCGCTGGACGACGGCATGATGCCCAGCAGCGGCACGGCGGTGAGGTAGGCCACCCCGTCCGAAAGGAGCTCGCGGACCTCCAGGCCCGTGCGCAGCGTGAGGCCCGTGGGCAGGCCCCGGCTCGGCTTCAGGGTCAGCATGGGCGCGCCGGTGACGTCGCGCGCGAGCACCGGCGCCGTGGAGGGCGCCAGCGGATCCGGCCCGTTGTCGAGCGCGATGAGGCCCTCGCAGTCCGACGAGTTGCACGTCAGCTCATCCAGCACCACGTACACGTAGCGGCCCGCGGGCACGGTCTCGGTCTCCGACACCTTGAAGCTGGGGTGCGTGGCCACGAGCCGCGCCGGGATGTCGATGAGGTCCGTGTACGTCGGCACCGCGAAGGGGGCCGGACGCGGCCGCTTGTAGGGAATCTCCACGGAGGCCCCGTCCGCGGCGACGCGCACGAGCCGGCTGGTGCCGGACACGTTGCGGATGGCGAGCACCAGCGAGTCCGTCGCGTTGGCCCGCGCGGGCAGCGTGGTCATGGACAGCACGGTGTCCGCCGGCTTGAGGCAGAACACCGGCAGCGCGGGCGGCAGCGCGGCCGCGTCGAAGCCCTCCGGACCGGGCAGGTCCTGGCGCATCACCACGCCGCCGCCGAAGGGAGCGCAGAGCTGCTCGGCGGCCTCCGGGCGCGTCTGGAGCGCGTAGTACAGGACGCTCGGCGCGCCATCCGCCACCGGGGCGTGCGCGGCGAAGGCGGTGATGAGCTGGCCGGTCGCCAGGCGCGTCACTTCGTTGAGGCGCGCGCGGTCCGCGGCCACCACGGAGATGCCGCGGCCACCGGAGCTGCGCGCGTAGATGTACGGGCCGGACACGTCGTTGCCGGTGGCGTCGTAGCCCACGTCGCGGGTGAGCGAGTCGGGCCGCGCGATGACGGGGATGGACAGGGGCTCCAGCGGGTTCGGCGCGGGGAGGAACTCACGCGGCGAGCGCGTCAGGTCCAGCACGCGCAGCTCATCCCGGTCCTGCGAGGTGACGAAGACGAGCTGGTTGGAGAGCACCACGTCGTACGTGCCGGACAGGCCGGCGGCGCCCGCGGTGGAGGTGGTGTCGGAGCAGGCGAGCGCGAGGCTCGCGCCGCTCAGCAACAGGGCCGCAAGAAAGCCGCGCTTCAAGGTCAGTTCTCCTGGCACACGCTGGTGCCCTGGTTCGGATCGCGCTGTTGCTGCATGCCCAGCTTCGCCACCACCCGCGCATCCTGGGGACGCGCGAGGTCGGGGATGTCCACGATGGACACCTGTCCGTCACCGAAGTTGGTCACGAACAGCCGCGCCGCGTTCGTCCCGGCCGGGTTGTCCACCGTCAGCCCGAAGGCCTGCGACGGGTTGCTGGTCTGGTTGAGGTCGTTGACGAGCGGCACCTGCGCCACGACCTGCCCGAGCGCCTCGTCGTACAGGGACACCGCGCTGTCGCCGGTGCTCGTCACCGCGAGGATGTTGGTGTCCGCGTTGGACGTGCCCGGCGTCCGCTCGATGAGCTGCATGTCGCTCACGCCGTCCGGCAGGGGCACCGCGGAGACCACGCGGAAGAAGGGCTGGGTCGCGGCGGAGCCCGGCACCGCGTCGTATTCGAAGTCGACGGTGAGCAGCGTGTCCGGGCCGCGCGCCAGCATGTACAGCCGCTCGCGCACGAAGTTCGGACGCGCCGCCCGCTCCGCCGCAGTCACCGGCCGGGGCACCACGCGCGCAGCTCTCGCCTCGCGGATGCTGAAGACGGACTGCAGCGCGGGCTCCAGGATGATGCCGGGCTCGTTCTTGTCCACCAGCCGCAGCACGAAGTTGCCGCCCACCGTGCCGTTGATGCCGGCCACGAAGTTGCGGCCCGTCACGTAGAGGTAGCCCGCGCCCACCGTCACGGAATCCGAGCCGCCGTAGAGGTAGCCCTCGGGCGACAGCGGGATGAAGCCCAGCGTGTCGCGCGTGGGGTTGTCCAGCTTCACCGTGGCCAGGTAGTTCTCGAAGTTGGTGCTGGACTTCGCGGGCGAGTCCGCCGCCTCGGAGTGCGTCACGTACAGCGTGCCGCTCGCCGCATCCACCGTCACGCCGATGGGCGACGGGGCCCGGGGCAGGTCCGGCCGGCCTGCCTCGCTCAAGGACGCCGGGATGTCGTCCGTGAGCGACAGCGCGCCGTTGCGGCAGTCCACGCCGCCCTGCACGCAGTTGAGCACCGGCGCGCCGTTGGCATCCAGGCTCACGTCCACCGCGTTCAGGTTGTTGCCCTCCGCGCGCGAGGGCACGAACAGGCGCGGCAGCCCGCTGGCCGGGTTCACCCACAGGCCCAGCTCACCCGCGAAGCTGCGGATCTGCACGAGCGATTCGTCCGCGGTCGCCAGGTCCTCGAAGGCGAGCGTGGAGTCCGGGAGCGTGCTGCCCAGGCGGGGCACCATCACCGTCTGCCCGTTCACCTGCGTGCTCAGCGTGTCCAGGTTCAGTGCCACCAGCGAACCGGAGTCGTAGCAGTTGTCGAAGTTGGCGTTCGCGACGAAGAGGTAGCCATTGCTCGCCGAGGGCCCTCCCGCCGTCGGAGGGCGCCAGAACGCCACCCCGCTGGGGTACACGAAGCGGGTGGACGGAGGCGGGTTCGGTTCGGATTCGAGCGAACACGCACCGAGGAGCAACAGCGCGGGGGTCAGGAAATGGAGGCGCATCAGAGGGGGGCGGAGTGTAGGAACGGCACCCTGCCCCGGGCAACTGAATAGGGCTGACGCTATTCCCGGCCGCCCTCCTTCCGACATCCCTCCCCCCCGCACGGACGGCGTGCGCCGCTCCCCTGGCGGGGAAACGGGCACGCTCCGGCGGTGAACGGGCGGCCGGGCCTCAGGCCGCGGCGGCGGTTTCGGCCTGGATCTTGGAAAAGTCCGCCACCTGGTTGAACAGGGCGCCAATCTCCGTGAGGAACCGGATGCGGTTCTCCCGCAGGTCCTTGTCCTCGGCCATCACCATCACCTTGTCGAAGAAGGTGTCCACGGCGGGCTTCAGGCCGGTGATCTCCTTGAGCGCCCCGGCGAAGTCGTCCGCGCGCACGCGCTCGCCTACCCTGTCGCGGGCCTGGGTGAAGGCGGTGTGGAGGTTCTTCTCCGGCTCGTCCGTGAAGCGCTGCGGGTTGGTCTGCCCGCCCGCCACGTCCTTGCCCTGCTTCTCCACGATGTTGACCACGCGCTTGAACGCCGCCGCCAGCGGCTGGAAGTCCGAGTGGCCCACGAGCACGCTCAGGGCCTCCAGGCGCTTCTTCGCCGCGACGAGGTCGTCGAAGCCCACGGCCAGCACCGCCTCCACGACGTCCGTGCGGTGCTGCTCGCCCCACAGCGCCTTGAGGCGGCCGCGGAAGAACTCCAGCACCTGCTCGCGCGGGGCCGCCTCACCCGGCTTGCGCTTCACGTTGGCCAGCTTGGGGGCCAAGAGGCGCAGCGCCTCGTCCACCGCGGCCGACAGGCTGAAGCGGTAGCCGCGCCCCAGCACGATGCGGATGATGGACAGGCACGCGCGGCGCAGCGCGAACGGATCCGCCGCGCCCGACGGCGCCTTGCCGATGGCGAAGATGCCGCACAGCGAGTCCAGCCGGTCCGCCAGGCCGATGAGCGCGCCCGCGTCCTGCGACGGCAGCGCGTCCTCGGCGCCGCGGGGCAGGTAGTGCTCGAAGATGGCCAGCGCCACCGCGTCGGGCTCGCCGCCCGCCTTCGCGTACTCGCGGCCCATCACGCCCTGGAGCTCCGGGAACTCGCCCACCATGCCGGTGACGAGGTCCGCCTTGGACAGCGTGGCGGCGCGCTCCACCGTGGCCGCCTCCCCTGCCCTGCCCGTCGCCTGGGCCAGGAAGCCCGCCAGCGAGCGGAAGCGCTCCACCTTCTCCAGGTACGTGCCCAGCTGGCCCTGCCACACCACGCGGCCCAGCTTCTCCACGCGGTCGGCCAGCGGCGTGCGGCGGTCCTCGTCGAAGAAGAAGCGCCCGTCCGCGAGCCGCGCCGCCAGCACGCGCTGGTAGCCGCGAAGGGACAGCTGCTCGTCGCGCACCGGCGTGTTGGACACGGCGATGAAGCGCGGCAGCAGCTTCCCCTTCGCGTCCGTCAGCGAGAAGTAGCGCTGGTGGCTCTTCATCTCCTGCACCAGCACCTCCGGCGGCAGGTCCAGGTGGCGCTCCTCGAAGCTGCCCACCACGGGGCTCGGCAGCTCCACCAGGTTCGTCACCTGGTCCACCAGCCCCTCGTCCTCCAGCAACTGAGCGCCAGCAGCCTTCGCCGCGGCATTCACCTTCCGCACCAGCTCCGCGCGGCGCTTGCCGATGTCCGCCAGCACGTGCGCCTTCTCCAGCGCGGCCTCGTAGTCCGCAGGCGCCTTCAGCGTGATGGGGCCCGGCGCGAGGAAGCGGTGACCGTAGGTGGTCCGTCCGCTCTTCACGTCGCCCAGCACCACCGGCAGCTCCGTGTCGCCCAGGAGCGCCACCAGCCACTGCACCGGACGGGCGAAGGCCGTGTCCACGTCGCCCCAGCGCATGGACTTCTTGAAGTTGATGCCGTGCACCGCCGCGTGCAGCGCATCCTGGAGGATGGCCTCCGCGGGACGGCCCTTCTCCTCCACGCGCGCGGACAGGTACTCGCCCTTGGCCGTGGTGGTGCGCCCGAGCGCGTCCACGGACAGCTTGAGCGATTCGGCGAACTTCTCCGCCGCCTTGGTGGGCTTGCCCTGCGCATCGAAGGCGGCCTTGGCGCTGGGCCCCAGCACCTCCTTCGTGATGTCCTCGCCCGCGTTCGCCACGTCGCGAACCAGCACGGCCAGCCGGCGCGGCGTTCCGAACGTGCGCACCTCGCCGTGCTTCAGGCGGGCGTCTGCCATGCGCTCGGTGAGCACGCGCTTCAGGTCCTCCAGCGCAGGCACGATGAACGACGCCGGGATCTCCTCGGCACCGACCTCCAGCAGCAGATCACGCGCCACGGGCCACCTCCGCCTTCTCCTTCTTCTCCACCGGCTTGTTGAGCTGCACCGTCTTCCAGTAGTCGCTGGCGGGCTTGCCCTCCAGCACCGGCGGCTGCTCACCCACCGTCCACGGCGTCTTCGTCAGCGGGAAGCCCAGCCGCTCGCGCATCTGCAGGTAGCCCTCCGCGCACAGGCGCGCGTTGTCCCGCACGCGCTTGATGAAGTTGGCGCGCTCCGTGACGGAGATGGCGCCGCGCGCGTCCAGCAGGTTGAACGTGTGCGAGCACTTCAGCGCGTAGTCGTACGCGGGCAGCGGCAGGTGACGCTCGATGAGCCGCTTGCACTCCTTCTCGTACGCGTCGAACAGCGTGAAGAGCATCTGCGGGTCGGACTCGTGGAGGGCGTACTTGCTCATCTCCACTTCGTTCGCGTGGAACACCTCGCGGTACTTCACGCCCTTGACCCACTCGATGTCGAAGACGTTCTCCACGTTCTGCAGGTACATGGCCAGGCGCTCGAGCCCGTACGTCAGCTCCGCGGCCACGGGACGGCAGTCGAAGCCGCCGCACTGCTGGAAGTAGGTGAACTGCGTCACCTCCATCCCGTCGCACCACACCTCCCAGCCCAGGCCCCAGGCCCCCAGCGTGGGCGACTCCCAGTCGTCCTCCACGAAGCGGATGTCGTGCTCCAGCGGATCCATTCCAATCTTCCGCAGCGACTCCAGGTACAGCTCCTGGACGTTCTTGGGCGCGGGCTTGAGGATGACCTGGAACTGGTGGTGCTGGAACAGGCGGTTCGGGTTCTCACCGAAGCGGCCGTCGGCGGGGCGCCGCGAGGGCTGCACGTAGGCGACGTTCCAGGGCTCGGGGCCGAGCGCGTGCAGGAACGTGTAGGGGGCCATCGTGCCCGCGCCGACTTCCGTGTCGTACGACTGGGTGACGATGCATCCCTGGTCGGCCCAGTGCTTCTGGAGCGTGAGGATGAGGTCCTGGAAATACATGATGGCGAGTCCTTCTCGCAGTGCGTCGAAGGCGGAGGCGGAACGCGGCGGACCCTAGTGAGGGGGTCCAGGAGCGTCAAGGACGGCTGTCAGTCCGCGTAGGCCGGGAGGTCGGCCAGTCGAATCTGCAGCTTCGTCACCTCGCCCGGACGGATGGGAGCGGACAGCAGCTTGCTCGTTCCGCCGGGGTCCTGCGGGTCCACCACGCGCAACCGGTACGTCCCGATGGGCAGGGGGAACTTGATCAGCGGGGACGTGCCCAGCTGTGTGGCGCCGTCGAACACCGCCGCGTTCTTCGGCACCGTGTAGAGCGTCAGCCAACCCAATCCCGCCTTCGCCGCGCCCTTCGAGGTGGAGGTGTCGAGCACCTCCGGGTTCTCCGCCTGCGTGACGGTGGTGACGGGCTCCGGGGCCCGCTCCGAGGGCTCGGGCTTCACGGGGCGCGGCTCGGCCTTCGCCACCGCGGGCGTGGCGGGAGTGGTGGCGACCGAAGCGCTGGGGGCCGGCTTCGTCGTCTTGCGGCTTCCCTTGCCCACGGGCGTCTTCTTCGCGTCGACGGTCGTCGTGTCCACCACCGGCTCGGGCGGGGGCGGCTCCACCGCCGGCGCCTTCTCGGGCTCGGGGGTTTCGGTCTTCTGGGCGAAGCCCGGCGGAGGGCCGGAGGGCTTCGGCGGCCACTCCCCCTTCGCCGCGGGGTCCACGGGCGGGGCCGGATCCAGCTCCGCCTTCACCCACTGCTTCGCGGAGTCGACCGCGGGCATGAACATCCGGCGCACGGGCTCGAGCGTCGCCGCGTAGCCCATGCCTCCCAGGATGAGGAGCAGCAGCAGCCGCATGCCCCAGCCGGAGCCCTCGCGGGCAGGCGCGGGCGCGGGCGGAGGCGCTTCGGCGACCTCCTCTTCCTCGGCATGGCGGGACGGACGCGCCGGGCCCCGCGCCGGACGGGTGCGGAAGCGCTGCGTCTGGAGATCGCTGGGCGGATCCATCAGCGAGTCCGGCGGGGGCGCACTCCGGGCTTCCGCGGGTTCGGGCCTCGCGATGGGACGTGCCCTCGAAGGCCGCATGGCGTCAGCTGGAGGACGGATCACCCGGGGAATGGGCGCCGCGTCCGAACCCGAGGGCCGCTGTGCTCGCGGAGTGACGGACGGCGTGTTGACTCGGGAGGCGCGGGCCTCGGCGGCTTCAGCGGCGGGACGAGGGGTCGCGCGCGGTGCGGGCGTCGCGGACTCGGTCGCGGCGCGACGGACGGGCGTGGGCTTGAAGGACGCGGCGACGTCCGGCTTGGGGGCTTCCGCGTGCGGCGACTTCACCTGCGCGGTGGCCGCGGAGGCGGCTTGATCCGTGCCCTCCTCCGCCTGGAGCGCACCGGCGGCCTCACTGACGCGGGCGTCCTCGGCGCGGCTGGCCAGCTCCAGGAGGGTGCGCGTCTTCTGGCGCTTCTCCTCGAAGAGCTCGCCCATGACGGCGGTCATCTGGTCTTCGTCGAACAGCTCGGCGCCCAGCGTGGCCTCGATGGCGCGCGCCATCTCCCGGCACGTGCCGAAGCGCTGGGCCGCATCGCGCGACAGCGCCTTGAGCACCACCGCTTCCAGGGCCTCCGGCACGGCCGGGTTGAGCGAGCGCGGCGCGGGGATCTCCCCGTCCACGATCTGCATCATCACGGCCGCCTCGCCCGGCGCGTTGAACAAGCGCTGTCCGGCCAGCAGCTCGTGGAACATCACGCCCGTGGAGAACTGGTCGCTGCGGCCATCCAGGTCCTTGTTGCGCACCTGCTCCGGGGACATGTACCCGCTGGTCCCCTTCACGGTGCCCACCTGCGTGCGGCCCAGCTTGCCGCGCGCCTTGGCGATGCCGAAGTCGATCACCTTCACGACGCCGTCGTAGGTGAGCATCACGTTCTTCGGCGACACGTCGCGGTGCACCACCGCCACGGGGCGGCCCGACGGATCCATGAAGTGGTGGGCGTAGTGCAGGCCCAGGCACGTGTCGCGGATCACTCGTGCGCAGAAGCCCAGCGGCAGCGCGTACTTGCGCCGCTCCGCCATCTTCACCACCTGCTCCAGGTTCTGGCCGGGCAGGAACTCCATGGCGAGGTACAGCTCGCCGTCCTCCTCGCCCAGGTCGAACACCTGTCCGATGTTCGCGTGCGAGAAGGCCGCGGTGATGCGCGCCTCGTCCAGGAACATCTTGACGAACTGGTCGTCCTTCTTGATGTCGGGGAGGATCTGCTTCACCGCCACGAACTTGCGGAAGCCGCCAGGGCCGGAGGTGAACGCGAGGAACAGCTCCGCCATCCCTCCCATCGAGAGGCGGGTCAGGATCTCGTACTTTCCGATGCGCCGCCCCCGGTCGGGATCTTCTCCGGCGCCACCCTGCATGCTCATGGCGGGGCGGATGTTACCCGCCGCGCCCTCCCAGGTCTGTCTCTTATACAAATCTGACGCT
>NZ_RAVW01000351.1 GCF_003611585.1 Corallococcus exercitus
CCTTGTCTCGTGGGCTCGGAGAGGTGTATAAGAGACAGCTCCAGGAGGGCGTCGCTGGAGAGGCCGGGACTGGCCTTGGCGGCTTCGACGTCCAGGCCCTCGCCGTGGCCCCGGCCCTGCCCTTCGAAGAGGACCTGGGGGCCGTCGAAGGAGGCGCGCTGGGGGCAGGAGGGAAGCTGGAGGCCGGCGCGCAGCGTGTCGCACGGCAGGGAGCGCGCGTCCTCGTAGGGGGCGCTGGGGGTGCCTTCGGTGCGCAGGTAGCGCACGCGGCCGGACTCGAAGCGCAGGGAGACGAGGTGGGTGCCCAGCAGGTCCTCCACCTGGGCGCGGGAGCGGGCTTCACGCCACGGGGTGGATCCGCCCTGCGAGAAGGTGAGCCACGCGTTCCACTTCAGGGGCGGGAGCTGGAGGGCGCGGGATTCTTCCGGGCGGATGCGCACGGTGCCCCGGAAGGCCTGGCAGTGGGTGGTGTCGCAGAGGGCGCGGCCGGGGTGGCGGGTGTCGGCGTGGCGCTCGTTGTGCGCGGCCACGCGGGCCAGCGCGACGCGGGCCTCGCCCTGGAGCGTGACGTCCTCGGCGGCGACGACGCCGGCGGTGTACTGCACGCGCGTGGTGCGGAAGACGAAGTCGGAGCCGCGCCGGGCCTTGAGCGCGCTGGGCGTGGTGGGCACGCCGGGCGGTGGGCGGTACGGCGGGGGCGTGGACCCGGTGAAGACGCCCGCGTAATCGCGGCCACCGTCGGGGCCGTCCGGGAAGCGCACGCGCCAGGGGCTGCCCAGGCAGACGGCGGGGCCCTTCGCGGTGAGCGCGTCCAGGCGAGAGAAGTCCGGTGGCGCGGCGCGCGGCGTGCCGTCCTCCAGTGAGAAGCCCGCGCCCGCGCAGCGGGCCTCCACGGTCGCGGAGGGCAGCAGGCCGAGCACCTGCACGCGCGCGGCGTCCAGTCCTGCCTGCCGGCGCACGCGGGCGAGGAGCGCGGGGAGTTCGTCCACGAAGTGCCGGGGCATCTTGCCGGGCCGCACGATGACGGCGACGAGGTCCGCGTCCACGGCGGCGATCCATCCGAACTGGGGGCGGCTCGCGGCGTCGCGCACGGTGCCTGTCTTGGTCGCCACGCCCTTGAGCGCCTTCGACGTGGACAGACCGCTGAGCGTGCCTTCGTCCACGTTGCCGGTGAGGAGCGCGAGCACGTCCGGCCGCGCCTCCGCGAGCAGCCGGTACGCCTGCGCCATGCCCCAGGGGGACAGCCCATGCGCGGAGCGGAGCCCGATGGCCTCCGTCATGTCCGAAGGCAGCCCGGTGAGGCCGACGGCGGAGAGCACCGGTCCCCAAACGCCGAAGGCCTTGGGAGCGCGGCCCATGGCCTCCCAGTCCAGGAACCAGCCGTTGCAGGAGCGCAGCAGCGCGAGCCGCGCATCCACCTTCGGTGGGAGTCCCGCACCGCACGCCCACTCCTGCACGCCCGGGCGCGGCGGGAGCAGGGGTGGCGCGCTGGCGTCCGTGACGGTGCCCGCTCCCACGGCTGTCGCGGCTCCGGCTTCGCCGCTGGCACCACGGGGCGGAGCACTCGCATCCCCTCGTGCGACAACAGTTCCCGCCGCGTACAGGAACGGCTTGAGCGTGGAGCCGTAGGGCACCGCCCGGCGCACGTCGCCTTCCGTGAACAGCACCTCTCCCGAGTGCCGGCTCACCACCACCGTGGCCGCCTCGGGCGCGAGCACCGCCACGTCCGCCAGCTCCTCCACCGTCAGGGGCGCCGCCCACCGTGTTCCGTCATGACACTGACGCAACCTGCGCGTCAGCGCGGCCGGAAACCCCGTGTGCTCCCCGAGGATCCGCGCCAGTCCCCTCCTCGCTCGCGGCGTGTCCACCGCCGGTGCGCTCGCCACCTCCTTCGCCGCGCGTGACAGCGACTGATAGGGCCCGTCGCGCCACGCGGGCAGCTCGCCGCTCACCGTCAGCGCGAAGGCCTCGTGGAAGAGCCGGTCCTCGCTGGACGCGGGACAGGCCCACCAGAGCAGCTGGTGCGCAAGCTCATGCCGCAGCGCCGTGCGCGTCCTCGCGTCCAGCACTCCCGGCGCGTTCTGCCGCAGCTCCACGACGCCGGGCCGGCCCTGCGCGTTGCGCTCGGGCGGCAGCGCCGTTCCCTTCTGGAGCGTCACGGTGGCGGGGGCCCTCGTGGGAAGGCCGCCCGCCTGCGCCGCGTACTGCGCCTCCAGGGATGTCCAGGCGGCCTGGGCCTCGCGGCGCAGGTCCGCCTCGGGCGTCACATCCCCCCGGGTGACGAAGCCAGGCGAAGCCGACAACAGCACGGCGACGGCGACGGCCCACCCCATGGGCTACAGGTCACTCACGGACGTCTTCGAGGGCACCACCTTCAGCACGTCCGACGCCGTGCGGCCCCGGATGCGCGCCGAATACATGTCCTCGATGGTCGCGGGCGGCGCCGCGAACGTGCCCGCGAACTGCGCGCGCATCACGTAGCCCACCGTGCGCGGGCTGTTGCTCCACCACGAAGGCTCCTCGAAGAAGAACGTCGCGTGCGAGGGGTCCAGCTGCCGGCGCTTGAGCGCCTCCGGCGCCAGCGGCAGCGAGTGCGGCGGCCCCCGGAAGGCCTTGTCCTCCTGGAGCGGGACGAAGCCCGCCGGCACCGCATCCTCCACCACGTAGTACGCCGAGCGCGCCCGGTTCTCCCCGCGCGCGTCCAGCGTCAGCTCCACGTAGACGTCCTCGCCCTGGGACACCTGCGTGCCCGCGTCCAGCTTCACCTTCCCGCCCTCGCGCAGCACGTAGTACGCGCGCTCCACGGACATCCCGTTCACGCGCGGCTGCACGGCCTTGAGCGGCGTCATCGCGGCGGCGCGCAGCGTGGCCACGCCGTCGAAGCCGCCCACGTCCACCGTGCGAGTCCCCGCAGGCAGCGTGGCGACGAGGCCCATGCCGCGCGCAGAGAACTTCACCGGCGCCGAGGCGCCCTTCACCTCCGGCGGCGCCATGCCCTTGAACGCCTTCGCGTCACGCTCCACCAGCCAGAGCGAGTGCAGGAGCGCCGTGCTCCGGTCGAACGTGGACAGGCCCGGCTCGCTCAACATCTCCAGGATGCGCTTGCGTGCGCGTGTGACGTCCAGCGACCCGAACGACGCCGCGTGCGCGGTGATGGCGGTGAGGCCCACGCGCCGCAGCGGGAAGCGGTAGAACGCCTCGGACATCTCCGCCTCGCCCTTGAGCCCCGCGAGCTTCGCGAAGCCCTCGCCGCTCTCCTTCACCAGCCCCTGGATGCGCTCCTGGAGGCCGGGCTCCTTCATCACGCCCGCCTTCTCCGCGGCCAGCACCGCGAGCGCCAGCGGGTACAAATCACCAGGCTTCGCGGCCTCCACCAGCGCACGCACCCGCGCCGCCTGACGCGGACCCTGAAGCCGCGCCAGCACGTACGCGCGCGTCGCGTCGTACTCCGGCGACAGGCCCTCCTGCGCCTCCAGCCACTTCGCGCTCTCCTGGATGCGCGCGTCGTCGCGGTCCACCAGCCCCGCCTCGGACGCGTACGCCAGGCCGTCCAGCGCGATGAGCGTGAGCGGCAGGCTGGGCTCGCTGTAGCCGCCGAACCACGTGAAGCCGCCGCCCTTCACCGCGAGCCCCAGGATGCGGGCCGTCCCCTGCACGGAGCGGCTGCGCGCCTCCGCCAGCAGCGACTGCGATTCGGGGTCCAGCTTGTCCAGCGCGCCCGCCTTCTGGAGCACCTGGTACACCGCCACGTTCGGCACCGTCGTGGAGACGAGCTGCTCCAGGCACCCGTACGGATACGTGAGCAGCTCGCGCACGTTGGTGAGCGCCGCGTCCACCGTGGACGGCTGGAGCACCAGCTCCACGCGCGTCAGCGCCGCAGACTCCGGGGCCTCCAACGACAGCGCTCCGCCGCCCCACGCGCTCACCTGCACCGCGTCCTCCACCGCGGCCGGCGCCACGTCGAAGCGCTTCAGGTCGCGCAAGGGGTCCTTGCCGCCCATCACGTCCACCGCGAGCTGCGCCGGGCCCGTCTTCGCCGCGCGCAGCGTCACCGGCACCACCTGCTCGCCGCCCTGGCCCAGCTCCACCTTGCGCTGGAGCACTTCGGCCTGGAGCGAGCCGCCAGGACGCAGGCTGACGTCCAGAAGCTGGCTGCCCTTGGACTTCTCACCGGCGGCCAGGCGCACCGACGCGAGCGCCTCGTCGCCCTCGCGCAGGAACTGCGGCAGCGCCGCGTAGAGGTTCAGCCCGCCGCGCGAGGCGAACTCCGCCGTGCCCTCGCCGAAGCGGCCGGACGTGTCCGCCGCCACCGCCGTCACCACCCAGAGCGTCTGGTTGGAGGGCAGCGTGAAGCGCACCGTCGCGCGCCCGTCCCGGTCCGTCACCACCGCCGGGTCCCAGTGCGCCGTGTCCTTCTCCAGGTCCTTCGCGTTGCGGGTGGGCGGCTTGATGGACGCGAACGCATGGTCGGGCAGCCCCGCCATCTTCCGCGCCAGCTGCTCGCCGTAGCCGTAGCCCTGGAACTCCGCCGAGTAGAAGCTCGTCACGTTGTCGCGCGCCGGCGGATAGAAGAAGTCCAGCACGCCCGGGCGGAACTCGGACTGGATGGCGTAGACGGCCTTGTCCACCACGCCCACGGACAGCTGCGCGGACACGCCGTTGCCGTCGCTGTCGGTGACGCGCACGTCGATGGCCTGCTCCGTGAGCGGCAGCGCCTCCGCGCGGCGCGGCTGCAACGCCACCGTGAGCGTGCGCTCCTTCGGCACCACGCGGAAGGACACCGTGCGCTCCTCCCAGCGGCCCGTCGCCGTGGGGTACGCCACGGACGCGTACACCGCGCTGCCGAAGCGCTTCTCCACCGGGAACGTGTGCACCAGCGTGCGGCCCGTGAGCTTCACCACCGTGGTGCCGTACAGGCCCGCGCCCGTCAGCGTCACCCACACGGGCCCCGCGTCCCGGCCGCCCTGGCCCCAGCCATCCGGCATCAGCGCCACCAGCTTCGCGCTGTCCCCCGGCGCCAGCGTGCCGGACAGCGACGCGAGCGTGAGGTTGGGCACCTGCGCCACGGGCTCATCCGCGCCGCCGATGACGAGCAGCGACTCCTCGCCCGTCCACGCCTCGCCCTTCTTGTCCTTCACCGTCACGCGCGCGAGCACCGTGCCCACGTCGGAGGTGGGCACCTTCTGGCGCGACGTGCCGTCCTGCTGCGTGGTGAAGGCCTGCGTGCCCAGCGCCTTCTCGCTGCCGTCCGCGCGGCGCAGCACGAAGGCCACCTGGCCCGTCGTCACGCCATAGGGCTTGCCGGACAGCGTGGTGGCGCGCACGGACAGCTGCGCGTCGGAGCCCTTCTGCACCACCGCGTCCGAGTACCGCGCCACGCCCAGCACCTCCACCTTCGACAGGAAGAAGGCAGCGGTGCCGTTGGCGAACGTCTCCTGATCATCCCGCGCGCGCACGGTGAGGCTGTAGCGGTACGGCAGCCGCTCCTCGCCCGGCTTGAGCGCGGGCACGGCGACCTCCACCTGGGCCTCGCCGTCCGCGTTGAACTCGCTGGCGGTGGACCACGGGTCGTCCGTGGCCTCGCGCTCCGCGACGGAGGAGTACAGCCGCTCCGGCACGCTCAGCTTGCCCTCGCTGCTGGACGCGGTGCCGTACGTCACCGCGCTGCCCTGGCCGCCGCGGCCGGAGTCGTCCACCCACGCGGGCGCGTCCAGCAGGCTGCGGTAGAGGAACACCTCGTACTTCGCGCCCTTCGGAACGCCGCCCGCGTAGCGGCGCGCGCGCACCGTCACGCTCACCGTGGAGCCCGGCACCACCGTCTCCGACGCCGGCTGCACCTCCAGGTAGAACGTGGGCTTCACGTAGTCCTGCACACGCGCCTCGCCCTGGTAGGGGCTCGCGTCCAGGTCCGCCTCGATGCGCAGCACCCCCGTGCCCAGGTCGTCCGGCACCTTGAGCGTGCCGTTGAACGCGCCGAACTCATCCACCGCCGCGCGCGTGATGATCTCGCGGCCCTCCTGCGACACCAGCTTCACGCGCACGTCGCGCTTCTTCGGGGTGAAGAGGCGCGCGAGGAACGTGTCCGGCTGACGCACGAGCCCGCGGAACTTCACCTCGTTGCCCGGCTTGTAGATGGGCCGGTCGCTGTAGATGAACACGTCCGGCGCCACCGCCAGCGTGGAGTAGAAGTCCGTGTCCACGATGGCCGTGTCCTGCCCGGCCGTCACCGTCGCGATGATGCGCGGCTCCGTCACCGCGAGCGTCACCTCGCCCTTGTCGTCCGTCGTGCCCGAGGGGCCCTTGCCCGTGGGCAGGTACACCTGCACCTGCGCGCCCGCGCGCGGCTGCTGGTCCCGCCCCGCCGCGCGCACCAGCACCTGGCCGTCGGTCTGCTTGAGCTGCACGGTGACGTCGCTGACGACGAGCACCACCTGCCCCTCCACCCGGCCCTGCACCAGCTGGAGCACGTACGTGCCCGCCGGCAGCGGCGCGAGCAGCACGCGGCGCTCCTGGAAGCCGCTGCCGCTGTCGCCCGTGTCGAAGCCCGGCACGTTGAAGTCGCGGTTCGCGCCGCCCAGGTCCAGGTTGAGCCACTGGCTGCGCACCACGGAGAAGCCGGGCGGCGTACCCACCAGCTTCTCCGGTCCTTCGGCCACCTTCGCCAGCGGCTCGCCGGACGACGACGACTCCGGCGGCTTCGGCAGCGCTTCACCCACCTCCTGGCGGAACGCGGGCGACAGCGCCTCCATCAGCACGAGGCCCGGCGAGCGCACCGCGTTGAGGCCCCGGCTCAGGCCACGGCCGGGGTTGAGCAGCGTGGGCGGCGTCTGGTACGCGCGCCGCAGGTCGCCCTGCGCGCGGATGAACGCGTCCAGGTTCGCGGGCTGGAGGACACGCAGCTCCACGGGGCCCTTGTCCTCGAAGGCGACGTCCACCGCCACCGGCTCGCCGCTGCCGTAGGAGCGTGGGACGGTGATGTAGAGCGGCTTGGCCAGCGCCACGCCGGACAGCAGGAGCGCGGCCAGCGCCGCGAAACGCAGGGAGGTCTTCATGTCCCGAACCCTTCCGACAGCATGACGTAGCCCTGCACGTTGCCTCGGAAGCCCAGGTACGGCAGGGCCTCCAGGTCGCGGCGGGCCGCTTCGATTTCAGGAGGTGCCGCCTTGGGCATGGGCGCCGAGCGGTCCACCCGCGCCTCGGACGTGTAGCCGTCCATCGCGAGCCCGCTGAGCAGCCGCCCCGTGTTGATGCCCAGCACCACGGAGGAGGGCGCGCGCAGCCCCGCCACCACCGGGCCCGCGGCGTTGAGCATGTTGGGCGCGCGGCCTTCACACGCCTTCTGGAGCCGCTCCACCTCCTGCGGGCTCGTGGCCAGCACCACGTGCTTGCACAGCGTGGCGCGCGTCAGCGTCCGCGCGCCGCCGGAGAACAGCGCGGAGAGGCCCTCGGCGTCCTTCTCATCGCCCCACAGCAGCGCCAGCTCCGGCTCCAGCGACGTGCTGCCGCGCGGCGTCCACACCAGGGCCACCTGGCGCGTGCGCGTCCGGGGCTTTCCCTCGTTCTTCCAGAAGGCGTTGAGCTGCGCGGGCTCCAGCGACTCCGGCAGCGTGAGCTGGAACGCGAACAGCACCGGCGTGTCCTCCGGCACCAGCTTGAGCAGGTCGTTGGAGAGGGGCTGGCCGCTGGCCGCCATCGCGTCCTCGCGGAGCTTCCCGGCGATGCCCTTCGCCACCAGCCGGTCGCCGTCCACGCGCAGCTGCAGCCGCGTGTTCTCGCCCAGGCCCAGCACGTGGGTGAAGAGCTGCGCCTCGCGGCCGTAGGCGTTCGGGTCGAAGCCCACCTCCACGTCCACGCCGTCGTCCGCGTCCAGCTCCGGCAGCGGCGAGCACAAGGCCTGGAGCACCACCACCGGGTGGCGTGAGAGCACCAGCCGGTCCTCGCCGCGCGCCGCCCAGACCGTCTGCTCCGCGACGAGCCAGCGCGACAGGTGGAAGCCGCCGTCGGGCGCCTTCTCCGCCATGCTGGAGGGGCAGCTCTCCGCGACCATCTCGCCGCGCTTCGCCACGGCGTCCAGCGCGTCCCACGCGGCCTGCGACGTCTTGTTCGCCTTGGGGACGATGAGCGCGGGCGTGCCCACGCGCGCGTCGCCGCTGAACCACACGGTGCGGAAGGGCGTGTCGAGCAGCTGCCCCGCGACGACGTCCAGCACCGCGCCCTTGAAGGACGCCTTCAGGTCCGTGCCGGTGGAGCCCAGGAACGCGGCCCAGCCGCTCACGAAGCCCTGGCCCAGCGGCTTGTCCCACTGCGCCTTCAGCCACGCATTGCGCGCCAGCGCGTCGCGCACCTTCGCGGGCGAGTGCACGTCCACCCAGATGGCGGCGGTCGCGCCAGCGCCGGGCACCTCCATCTTCGTGGGCTCGGAGGGCACGTCCGGCATGCCCTCCACGGTGGCGCCGGCGGACGGCGGGCCCTTGGGTTCGCCGGAGGAGAAGGCAGGGCCGGAGCCGCCGCCACCGCCGCTCTTGCGGCCGATGACGAAGGCCCCCACGCCGACACCCACGACGAGGGCGCCGATGAGCGCGATGCGCACGGCGGACGAGGGGCCCTTGCCTCCGCCTCCAGCGGGGGGCGGCGGGCTCACGGGAGACGTCATGACATCCACTCCTTGAAGCGGAAGAAGCCGAGGAAGGCGGCGTTGGCCGGCACGGGGCGCCACTCCAGCGGCGCCTCGGTGGCGAGCGAATCCAGGATGCCGGTGCGCACGCGCGCGCCGGCCTCACCGGGGTGGTAGACGACGCGCGCGGGGGCATGGGCCCGGTCCTCCGGGCGCACCACGAGCATCAGGTGGAAGACGGGCCCCGCGTCGTGCTCCTGGCGGAAGGCCAGCACGTCCCCGGTGCGCAGCTGCTCGCGCACGTCCGCGCCCCGGCCCAGGGGGACGAAGTTGCGGCTGATCAACGTCTCCGCGTCCGCGAAGTCCGAGGGCCCGCGAGCGTCCTGCCACAGCGGCGAGGCCAGGCGCTCCGAGGCCACGCGCCGATACGCCGTGCGGTACGCGTAGCGGATGAGGCCCGCGCAATCCCGCTGCGCCGGCTGCCACGCCGCGTCCGGGGCCTTCACCTGCGCGAGCGCCACCTGCGCGACCTCCCGGCGCAAGAGTCGCGCGCGAGTCTCCGGAGCGACCGGCTCCGCCGCGATGACCGCGCCTTCACGCGTGGTGGACGCGGGAGGCCTCGCGCGCGTCTCCGGAGCGATCGACTTCGCCGCAGCGACCGAGCCTTCACGCGTGGTGGACGCGGGAGGCCTCGCGCGAGGATCCACGGGGGACCGGGTCGCCGGGCCCTGCGCGGACACGGGCGGCGTGCCGGACGGAACCGGGGCGGCGTGCAGCAACACCGTGAGCATCAGGACGCGCATGGCGGGGCCGTGCCGGGAGCGCCGGTCGCTTCAGTAGCCGCCTTCGCTGTCGCCTTCGCCGGAGTCGCCGCTCGTCTGGAGTTCCTTGAGCGCCGCCTCCAGGTTCGTGGGCCAGCCCTTCCCCTTCGGCTTCGGATCCGCGGAGGGCACGTACACCTCCGCCTGCCCGTCCCCCAGGATGTTCACCCACGCGAGCACGCGCGTCGTGCCGGGCGTCGCCAGCGGGATGCGCACGCGGCGGCGGACCTCGCCCGGCGTGCCCTCGAAGAGCGCCAGGTTGAGCGTGGCCACCGTGTGCGCCTTGTCCCCGCTGGGCCAGTAGTTCGTCGCCACCAGGTACACGCCCTTCGGCGGCGCGCGGTGGATGTAGAGGTACGGGCCGTACGCCGGCTGGTCGAAGTCGCCGCCCTGCTCGTTGAGGAAGAACGTGCCGCCGGACGGGCTCTCCGTGTTCGCCCAGTACACGTGCGCCATCGCCTTCACGTCCAGCGTGTCGCCCGCGCTGCTCGCGTCCGTGGGCTCGTAGATGTGCAGGTCCGTGTAGACGCCGTCCGTGTCGCTCGTGAGGATGGCCTTGAGCGGCACCGGGGGCACCTGCGCGTAGCTCGTCGCCTGCGTGCGCGCCGTGCCGCCCTTGTTCGTCGCCATCACCGTCACGACGTTCTTGCCGCTGGCCGCGGGGAACTTGCGGCTGAAGCGCCCGCCTTGCGTGCGCATCAGGTAGCGGTCGCCGTTGATGGACACGACCACCGGATCCACCGTGGCGTCGCTCACCGTGCCCTCGATCAGCATCATCCGGTCCACCGTCCACCCGCCGGACGGCGCGCTCAACACCACCGTGGGGACCTTGTCCCCCCGGCCAATGGGCACACCCTGCTGGCGAGCGGAGACCGGCGGCGCCGTCTGCGACAGCAGCCCGGCGAGAAGGACAGAGAGCATCATGGAGCCTGGGAGCCTGGACGTGGGTTGCGCGAACCGCGTGTCCGCGAAAGGACACAGCGTGCGGCAAGCTCCTGCCCGTTTTCAAGCCACCCGCCCCCGACCGGTGCCACGGCCCGGGAAGCCC